>JBFEUI010000067.1:0-14938 GCA_041547565.1 Thiohalomonadaceae bacterium | reverse complement strand
TCGATGGCATTTAGCTCCACCAGTTTGTCCATTACCGCGTTTTTCACTCGGGCTGAGACGGCCTGCTCGACCTCACGCTCCATGTTCTCGCGCACCTCGCTGCGAAGGGCCTCGATGCCCCCCTCTTCAACACCGAAGCCTTTGGCAAAGTCGTCATCCAGCTCTGGTAGGCGGGACTCTTCCACAGCGCCCACGGTAACCGCGAATTTCACCGGCTTGCCTGCCAGGTCGGCGTTACCGTAATCCTCGGGGAAGGTCAGCTCCAGGGTGAGTTCCTCGCCGGCCTTGGCACCGACCAGACCCTCCTCGAAGCCTTCAATCATGCGCTTGCCACCTAGGGTGACGGGCATCTGCTTGGCGCTGTTGCCGGGGAACTCCTCACCATCGATGGTGCCGGTAAAGTCAATGACCACCCGGTCACCCTCTTTCGCTTCACGCTCGACCGCGTTCCACTCGGCACGCTGCTTCTGCAGCGTCTCCATCATCTTGTCGATATCGGCATCTTCAATCGTGACCACCGGTTTATCGAGCTTCACACCGTCCAGCGGTGCGAGTTCCACCTCGGGCATCACCTCGAAGGTGGCGACATATTCGATGTTCTTACCCTTGTCCAGCGAGGTCGGCTCGATCTGCGGCTGGCCGGCGGGATTGAGCTTTTCCTGTGCTGCGGCCTCATAGAAGGAGGACTGAATCACCTCCTGGAGCACCTCGGCACGTACATCCTTGCCGTAGTGGCTGGCAACCACCTTGAGCGGCACCTTGCCCGGGCGGAAGCCCTTGATTTTTGCGGTACGAGCCAGATTCTGCAGACGGCTCTGCACCTCCTGCTCCACACGCTCTTCCGGGATTTCAACCGTCATCCGACGCTCGAGACCGCTTGTTGTCTCAACAGAAACCTGCATTGTAACTCCTTGAAAACATTAAAATATAAAGATTAGAAACCTGTACAGAAAACCGGAGGGAATACCTTATCGAAACAAGCCCATATGAATTTTGGTGCGAAAGGAGAGACTCGAACTCTCACGGGTTGCCCCACAGGAACCTAAATCCAGCGCGTCTACCAATTCCGCCACTTTCGCACAGTAACCGGGGATTATACCTTTTATGAGAAATGGGGGTAAACCCACTAATCGTTCACACCCGCAAAACCTGCCGATTTTGTAACCGGCAGACAAGCCGGCAGGTACCGCGTTGTCTCTAGAGACTCAGTTCCGCAGGCCGTAAGCTGGCAACAGCCAGGGCCAGTTCATAGGCGGTTCGCCCCACCTCGCGCTCTGCGGCGAGCTTAACCAGCCTGGAACTCAACACCTTGTCGTAGGCATCAAGTACATGTACTTCATCTCCCTTGCCCCGCTGTTTTTGTTCTTTTCTTGCCGTGAGCACCTCATTGGCAATCGCCAGCGTCTCCTCAGCAAGCTGGTTGCGCCTCATCATAATGTCATGCCTCTCCCACGACTGTCGCACCCTTTTCTCCTCTTCACGCAGCGTCGCATCGTAGGCATACTGCTCCGACAACACCCGTTCACTCGCGGCCCTGACCTTTGAACCGGTCTGATTGCCAAGGTTAAAATCCCAGCTCAGATTAAGTGAAACGTAAGTTTCACGGGTGATCCCCTCTATACCCTGTTTGTTTTTCTCGTAGTCGTACAGCCCCTTGAGATCGATGACCGGCCAGTATTCCCCGGAAACCGCCGCCTTCTGATGACGCGCCTGAGTGATGCGTTCCTCTGCAATGGCAATCTTCGCATTGCGCTCTCTGGCCATCGCAAGCGCATCGACCAGGGAAACAGGCAGCAGATCAGCAGGAAACACCGGCGTTATCATCGTCTCTGGCTCCGGGAAATAACCGAACAGTTCTTCAAAGGTTCGTTCTGCCAGTCGCTTTTGTGCCTCAATCTCCAGCTGTTTTTGTAAGGCTCGTTGCAGGTTCAGTTGGGCTTCAAACACCTCAACGCGATCCCCACCTCCGCTGCTTTGCGCGCGTTCTTTAAGCTCAAGATAACGGCGCGCCACTTTGACCTTTTCATCGACCAGCGACAGGCTGCGCTCGAAACTCACCACATCGAGATAGGCAATCGCACCCTGGGCAAGCAGTTTCTGCTCGGTATGCCTTATCGAATGACTGGCAATCTGATGCCTGGAGAGTGATTCAGCAACCTCCGAACGGTTACGAAAGCCCTTAAACAGGTTCTGGGTGACCTCAACCGTGGCCTTCTCCTTGGTCAGGTCAACATAGTCCTCGCCGGTACGGAATGTATCCTGATAGCGATCTTCACCGGTATTTCCTGATACCCGCAGTGTCGGAAAATACCCATCCCTGGCACTTTCAATCTCCGCATTCACTGCATTTGCAGTTTGCTTGGCCGCGATCAGTTTCGGGTGCTCATTCAACAGTCGGGTCAGCGCCTCGTTAAGACTCTCTGCCTGACAGCTTGTACTGAGCAGCAGACACAGGGCTGCTATTACCGCAGTCGTATTCTGCCCCGGACAAAACACCTGCTTTCTGTTCTTCATGCTTAATCCCCTAAAAATGAAATATCACTTAATAGGCGTACTGTCTTCTCAGAGGTGACAGCCATGCACCCTCAACGTTCCCGGAACGCTTCGTCTTTAATTTTAAGAACGGGTTTTAATAAAAAGTTCAACACGGTTCTCCTGCCGGTATGGATATCCACCATGGCTTCCATTCCGGGTGTTATCCGCAGATTCGCCGACTCATCACCCAGGTAGTTCTTATCCGTCTTGACCACCACGTCAAAATACGTCTTCCCACTGTTCATTTCAGTCTGGCTATCCGCGCCGATACGTTCCACCCGCCCCGTAAGACCGCCATAGCGGGAAAAATCGTATGTTGTAATTTTGACTGTAGCCTCCTGACCGCGACGCACGTAGCCGCGGTCAACCGGATCCAGTTTGGCCTCAATCACCAGATCATCACTCTGCGGCACAATTTCAAGAATGGCCTCTCCAGGACGCACCACACCACCCACAGTTGTATGGCGCATCTTTTTCACCACCCCATCGATGGGACTGCGCACATCGGTACGTCGGTTTTGCTCCTCCATCTTGGCCAATAACTCTTTGAGTTTTGCAATTCGACGTTCGGTCTCGCTCAACTCTTCACTTACACCGAGCCGGTAACGCTCAAGTATTTCGCCCTTCTCCGCCTGTGCCTGTGAGAGTTCGGACCTGGCTCGGGGAATCGCCTTTTTCAACACGCCGATCTCACCCCGTAACTTTTCATACTCTTCCTTCACATGGAGATGCTCCATGCGTGAGGTTAGCCCCTTCTCAAGCAGTTCCGCGGACATCTCCAGCTTCTCTTTTTTGATAGACACATCATTGTTTGACGCTGCAAGCTTCGCATTCAACTCGTCGATTTGCAGGCGTTTTTGCGCAATCCGCTCCTGCGCCACTTCCAACGACTGTTCAATATCCCGGCGCCGTCCTTCATAGGTAGCCCTCTCTGCAGATACCAGTGCTGCGTGCCGGTTTGCAAGTGCGTTGGGAAAATCCGGGCTTTTATCATTAAGTTCCGCGTACAGGCGTTCGCGCGTCAACAACAGTGCATCCCGTTCGATCTGTTTCTCTTCCCGGTTAACGCCCAGCACACCGAGATTCAATTTCATCAGCACAGTGCCCCTGGCAACATAGTCCCCCTCACTGACATGGATCGACTCGATCACCCCCCCCTCCAGATGCTGCACCACTTTTAGCTGCTCCTGCGGCACCACTTCACCGACAGCGACCGCTACCTCATCCAGCTCGGCAAATGCAGCCCATACAAGCAGTGACAGGAGCAACAGCATCACCGCCCAGACGCCGTATCGCAAATAGTCTGTATCACTCATCGGCGGCATAGCGTCACGTGGGTTTTCGGTATGTACCACCATCGGCTAGTGCCCCACCGGACCCTGGGGTGTCTGCCGCAACCATCCCATCCGCTCCAGCACCGCACCCGCCGCACCAGCCAGCGCGACTTTGCCTGTTTCCAGAACCAGAATTGAATCCGCCGCATTCAGAAAGGCCGGGCTGTGCGTGGCCACGATCACAGTGTGCGATTCGGCATAGCGTTTTAACACGTTCACCAACGCCGACTCCGATTCCCTGTCCAGATTGCTGGTCGGCTCATCGAGCAGCAGGACCAGCGGTTTATTGAGCATGGCACGTGCCAGGGCAATACGCTGAACCACACCGCCAGACACCCCTCTATTATCCTCACCTACTTGTGTCTGGTAGCCGTCAGGAAGTTCGACCACGAACTGGTGCAACTGCGCGGCCTGAGCCGACTCAATGACAGCATCGTCACTTACCCCGTCGGCGGCAACCACGATATTCGAGTGGATGGTTCCGCGAAACAGCTCAGGTCGTTGCGGTAAAAAGCCGATAGCCTGGTGTAACTGTTCGGGCGTAAACTGCCGGAGATCGGCATCATCCAGAAGCATCTTCCCTTGTAGCGGTAAATAAAATCCTGACAGCAGCTTCAGCAGGGTGGACTTGCCACTGCCATTGCGACCCATTAACACATGTAGTCCACCTGGTCCGATATTCCCTTCCAGACCATTGATTACCGCGTCATCCTCCTCCCCATAGGCAAAATGGACGTCACGCAACGTATAGCGGCCTTTGTCGACCGGGATGTCGATGCACGGCCCGCTGTGGTCCTCCTCCATTTGCTGAAACTTCTCCAGTCGATTCACGGCCTGGCGGAACTGGGCGATCACTCTCCAGTGCTCAACCATCTGCACCATCGGTGCAATCATGCGGCTACCCAGCATGTTGGCGGCAATCAGGGCACCGATGGTCAGATTCTGCTCCAGGATCGCCAGTGCACCCACTGTCGTGATCACCACGGTAAACAGCAGGGTCATGGACTGCGACAGTATTCTGTAGTTGTCAGTAATACGTCCCCTTCCCAGGGATGCATCGATCACCCGAGAATGCTCTTCAGCCCATTTCTTTTTCCATGCAGTCGAGGCTGCCAACAGCTTGACGGTATCACGCTTCGCCATAAGATCCGCCAACAGGGTGTCACGTCGTTGCACGACCCTGCGCTCAGTGGCGGCACGGCCATGAATCATTCGCTCAGCGGCGATGGCAAGAAAAAGGAATAACAGCAAGGCACCGCCAATGACCCATCCCAGCGGGGGGGCGATGTACAACACGATTAGCAGAAACAACAGCGCAAAGGGAAGGTCGATGACCAGTGCCGCTGTTGCACCACTTAAGACATTACGAATCAGCACGGCATCCTGGAACAGTGACTGCCAGTACCACAACTCTTTCGATTCCAACACACGCAGGGGGAGGCGATAGAGCTTTTCAAACAGCTGCCCCGCCAGAACTGCGTCATTGTTTGCTGCGACAGTCTGGAAAAAACGCGCACGTGTCAGTCGCAGGAAGAAATCAAAGCCCAGTACAAGCACGATGCCGATCACCAACCCCTGAAGTGTTGTCACCCCCCCCTGAAACACGACCCTGTCATAGACCTGCAGCACGAACACCGGCACGCCCACTGCAAGGAGATTGATAAAGAACGATACCAGCAGCAGTTCACCAAGGCGCGGCATCGCCATCCTGATGACTGCCGAGTTCCACAGTTTCCCCCCGCTCATCGAGTCCCCTTTATCTCCCAGGCTTTCGTCAGCTTTACCATTACTTAATTGCTCCTCCCTCACCTACTATAGTAAACGGCGCCCAAAACATCGGGTGTGCATAGTGCGGCTTGTCATCCTGGCTCATCATCGCAAGCACCGAACGCCTTTGCGCCTGCGCCTTGCCGATGCCGGGTTGCTCCTTCAGTGATCTGAACAGGCCGGTGGTCATTCTCACCGCCGCATCAGAGACCACTTCCCAGTGCGTCAACAGAAGGCTGCGTGCGCCGGCGTAGAAGAAGGCTCTGCCCAGCCCCGACAAACCTTCAGCACCGGGCGTACCGTCCGGTGCAGCAGTGTTACAGGCCGACAGCACAACCATATCGGCGTTAAACTCCAGCTGCGTAATTTCACTGGCCGTTAACAGGCCGTTATCACCCGATACGTCGCTGTCATCTGCTGGCGTCATGATCAACGCCGGTTCGAACAGTCCCTGGAAATCTCCCGCCATCAAACCGTGGGTGGCAAATTGCACCGCCTGGAATTGCTGTGTCGGCACACTGCGTATCGTCTCCTCTGTCGCATCCTTGCGAAGGTATAGGTCACTCTCGTTCCCCTTCAACAGACGTGACACCTGACGCAGCTCATCTGCAGTTTCTGGCAGTTCAGGCATCGTAGCCAGAACCTCGACATCAACTGCCGCACGGCTTGCTCCAATAATTGAACGCAAATCGGCTGCACCCCGAATACTATCGCGAATCCCCCTGATGCTGTCGCGGATACCGCGCACTTGCGCACCGGAAGACGGTTTTTTTAATGCCGGATCACCAAATCCCAGGAAGGCATGCTGGGCCTTGCCCTCATTTTTCTCCATGGTGCGCAGAACTGACAATGAACCGACCGCAGGCAACAGCGATAGCGCCTTGTCCTTGATCAGAAAATCAACAGCGCGGTGATCCACAGGTTGTCGCACCCGTTTGTGCGGCAGCGAGGTAACCAGCACTGACAGCGGCAGACTCTGCAACGCTCCATCCGGCACCACGACAAGATGTTTGGCTTGTGCAATCACCGGCATGGCCGGGGCCAGGATCTGCTGATAGAGCATATGTGCCTGATGAACCGGCAACGGTGCGATCGACGTCAGATCAACCACACCACGCGGCACCATCCGCCGGCGCAGACGTCGTACCTGCCTCTCCAGTTCCTCCGATGAAATATCCAGTTTCGACAGGTCTACGCTGTCCCGGGAGACAGCCCAGAGAAACCCCTTATTTTTACCAAACAGGTAGACGAGCAGGCTCTCGTCAGGCTGCAGCAATGACTGAACCTGTTTGATAGTGAGAGGTGGAGGTGAAACCAGATGGGTATAATCTGGAAATTCCTGCCGCAGCACCCGATCAAGCTGCTCAATCTCTGAGCGGAGCTGCTCTGCCGCACGGCTCAGCTTCTTCTCAAGCTCCCTGTCACGTTGGCGCTCCGGCTTGAGCAGTGCGGCCGAAATCACATCATCGATCTCCTGCCAGCGTTCCAGTAGATCCTCACGCTTGCGAACCTTGTCCGCCAGTTCACCTTCACCCATGGCAAAACGCTGCGCCATCCGGGACAGCGCACGTGCGGCACTGGTGGCACGTGATATCTGGGCGGATTGAAAGCTTTCATTCAACAACGCATAGTTGTCATCGCCGGATTGCATCATGGTGTAGAGTACATTGACATGCGTGATCACCACTTCCCGCAATGAACGCAATTCAGTCGCAAGGCTTTGCGCACGCAGCCCGCTGTGGCGCAGTATTCTGAGCCTAATCCCGTCACTGGCCATACGTGCCTGGGCGAGCGCCTCACGATATCTTTTCTCGTCAAGATATAGATCGGCCAGCTTCGCCTTGATAACGATCTCTTCCAGCCAGTCGCCCTGCCCGTACTGGCCAGCCGACTCGATACCGTGAAGATAGGCCTGTTCCGCTGCCTGCGGTCGGTTCAGCGAACGCTGGACATTGCCAATCTCCTGGTATATCTGTGCAGTGGAGATATTGCGTTTGCCATATCTTTTCTCCAGCACCTGAAGGGCATTGTTAAGCTCCTGCAGAGACTGTTCATACTCCCCCCTGCGGTGTTTGATCGCCGCCTGCCATGCCGAGGCAATCGCCACATAGCGTGGCCGCTTCGAATCGGGCAGAGACCAGATGCGGATAGCTGCCGATAGATGCTTAATCGCCTCATCATCCCGCTCCAGCAGGTAGTAGAGATAACCGAGGTGGTTATGGGTATCAGCCAGGGCGGCATGTTGTACGTTGAAATGTGCGCGCTTGATCTCCAGGGCACGCAGCAGTGCCCTTTCCGACTCATCGAAACGACCCTGCAAATAGTAGAGTTGCCCCAGATTATTCAGCAGCGTGGCCATATAGGGATGCTCACCACCAAGGTGCGCCCCATAGATGGAGAAGCCCTTGCGGTAATACTCTTCCGCCTCTGAAAATCGATGCAGCGCCTTGTAGGCACCGGCGAGAGAGACAATCGCCTGCCCTGTTTCAAGATGCTCCCTTCCCAGGATGCGTTTCCTGATTTCAAGCGCCTGGTGGTAGTACTTCACCGATTCCCTGTTTTGTGTCAGCCTGAATGCCTGCTCGCCCCGCGCCTGCATGACCCGGCTCAACAAAACCAGGCCTGTCTGATCCTCAGCGCCTTTGAGAATCGCTTCCGCCGCATCAAGGTAGCCTGATGCCCTGTTCATCTCCAGGCGACTGATATGGGTACGCGCCAGCGGGATATAGATTTCCACAAAACGCCTGTCCCCGTCCGGATAGACCTGGCGGGCTACCGCCAGTGCGGATTCGTAGCGGCTCAAGGCATCCAGCTCCCGTCCCAGTTGCACGTAGGCCTGGGCGAGGCGCTGCTGCACCAGCACGGATTCCGCTGTTTTTTCTGCCCCCCAGTTTTCCAGCTGCGTCAGCAACGCCTCCAGCACCGAGGCATAGGGTGCAAACTGGCCATCACGCCCATGGATTTCCGCGAGCATCAGATGGGCTCGCACCTGGATACCGCGTTCTGTACCTGTGGCTGACGCCACACGTCGGGTTATGCTGCGCAGCAGGTCCTTTGCCCCATCCTTGTCGCCCTTCCTGTAGAGCTCATCGGCACGTTCCAACTGTGCCTGTTCCGGTACGGCAACCGCAGCGTTTTCCGCAGCCGCAGCACAGGGTAACGCCTGTAACAAACAGAAAAACAAGGCACACACATACGCAGACACGGCTCTTGCCGTGTGCATACCGTGCAGTCTGATACCGCTTGCCGTTTTCATTTTTCCAGTTTTGATTTTAACAGCGGATCATGCGGACGCAGGGCTGAGAGTTTGTTCCAGTACTGTTGCGCCTCACTCCTCAACCCAAGACTTTCCAGATATCTGGCAAAAAGCAGTTGCCGGGAAAAACCTGCCCCCTGCTTAGGGCGTTGCTGCTCCACCTGTGCAGCGGTCTCTGCCGCTATCACAGAAAAATCTGCAGAGGCGTATAGCGTTTGCACACCACGCCGCGCCTCGATTTCCCATGTCAGCAATTCGCCACGTGGAATTCGAATGGAGCCCGGCAATTTAATTTGCGTATCCGAGGTCTCGTTTACATACAGTGAACGTCCGTCTTCGGAGATAATCTCTAAACGGTACTGATAGCCCGACTCTGCAAGCGACCAGACAAACAGCGGCTGCGACTCAAGTATCATGCTGCGAGTGGGATATACCAGCTTGAGGGGATTGTCAGGTGCCTCCGGTGCTCGCATGATAATTGCTGCCTGACTGAGACCGGTTGTCGAAAGGTTTGTGGCCGCGCTAGCCGCCAGCACGTTCTCCCCAGACAGGCGCTTGCCCGATACGTAGACCGCATCATGTTTCAATTCGCCTTTCACCTTCCCCTTGAGAGAAAATTCCTCGCCGCTGGAAAAATAGACCAGGGTCAACGTATCACCGGCGGACAGCGTCACAACACTCCCCTCTGGCAACTCGGCAAGCAGTTGCACCGCCTTTCCGTCTGCCGTGGGTTCGCCTGCCATATCGGTAACCATTGCCACCGGCGGCGCCGCAGCTGCATGACCGGCCATCATGGCAAACATCAGTACAGTGAAAGCCCAGACAGTTCTTCTCATTATTCACTCCTGTTTCTGCAGCGATGGTGTGTTGCACGGGGGCCAGCCATACACCTGCACCGGCGCACGCCCCTTGACCGGCATCTCACCCAGAGAATCAAATTGCACATCCCCCTCCAGTGCATCTGCAACGACTGCCGAGACGACAATGGGATATCCCGCCTGTTTGGTTAGGCCCTCCAGGCGGCTTGCCGTGTTGACCACATCACCTATCGCCGTGTAGTCATGACGCTCTTCAGAACCGACATTTCCCACCACGACATCCCCCATGTGCAGACCGATGCCGATAGCAAGGTGTGGCATGCCACCCTCGCGCTCAAATTCGGCATTGAGCACATCCAACTTCTCCAGCTTGGCCTTGGCCGCGGCAAACGCATCTTTTGCCGGATTCGCGGCAGGCTTCGGAGCACCGAAAAAGGCCATGATGCCGTCACCGATAAACTTGTCGACCGTACCACCGTTGCCCTGGATGGCGGCAGTCATCGCGGTGAAGTAACGGTTCAGGAAACTGACCACCGCCTCCGGGCTCAGCTTCTCGCTGATACCGGTGAAATTGCGAATGTCGGAAAACAACACGCAGACATAATGGTTTTCTCCGTGCACCCCCGGTTCAAGAGCACCATTTAATATTTCTTCCAATACCGGGGGACTGACATAGCCCCCGAAGGCCCGGCGCAACCTGCGCCGTTCCATAAGCTGCATACCCGCCTCAAGACCGAAGCGCCCGGCCAGAACGACAAGCAACGCGAGCAGCGTGGCCGCAACAGGCAAATAAATACCGTTGTCCAGCAGCCTGTTCTGCGTAACGAACAGGGCGGCAGCACCGAGTGCAAACACGAGCAGACCTATAAACAGTCTCCGATCCAGTGCCCACAACGACAACACGGCAGCAAGCATCAGGTAAACATAGGTCACTCCCACCGGCTGGATAAACCCGTCAGCCAGCACGCTGCGCAGCGCCTGCACGTGGAGCAGCACGCCAGGCACAAAATTATCGTTATCATGCTCCCATCCCGCCAGGTTCACCGGCTGGTAATGGCGGTCCTCAAACGGCAATACCGTACCGACCAGAACCGCCTTGCCTGCAAACACGTTGCGAATCGCCCCGATGTCTCCCTCCCGGTACCAGCGAACCACATCCTGCAGTGGCGTGTAGTTCAGTGTTGTGCCGAGGGTAAAATCGATCAGTCCCGGACCAGCCTCCCGCCCGAGGTGATGCGCCATCACACCGACTAACGTGGGCAAGGCACCCTCACCTGTCCCCAGGGAGGGATCAAATCTGCGTACTACGCGATCGCTATCCAACCGCCATAGCACGAAGGCCTGCCCCGTCTTCCCTGCGACCGACAGAAAAGGGGGATAGACGCGGCGTGTTTTGCCGTTGTGTTCGATGGTCACCCCGAGAACCATCGGTGCAACCTTGCGAAAAGCAAGCATTCCCTGAAGCAGCCTCTGGTCATTGCCTTCAATCACAGTATTGTAGGAACGATCCGGAAGCGTAATATCCAGCCCCACTACCCTTGGCTTTACCTGCGCCAGGGCGTTGAACATGTCACCCAGGTAGGGGTGCCACAGGGCAAAAGGCTCTGGAAAAGCTCTGTAGGTCTCCTCATCAATGCCGATTAACACCACTTCATCACCCGGCTGTTTCGTGTCGGAATGACGCAGAAACTGAAACTGCCGGTCGATAATCTTCAGATCCAGCAAGCGGATCTGGGGGATATGGGGAAGCGAAAAGACGAGGATGGCGCATACCAGGAAGCCAATCACAAGTTGGCGGTGATGTTTTTGCTCTGCACTTTTACTCATACTCAGGTCACGACATCAACACGTGAATCGGCATATACGGTAAAGGTGCTGCCACCGCTGGTGGATGTGTAGCTTTCAAGAGTCAGGTTGTCGGAAACCTGGTAACTCGGTCCTGCCGACCAGTTGTCAGAGGCACTTAGCGTCAGGCGATCGCCGCTGTCACCCAGCACATACAGTTCGTTCGAGGCGGTCATGGCGGATGCCTTGTTTTTATTCAACTGCAGGGTGTTGGCTTCTCCGTTGGTGCTATCCAGTACCTCAATACTCGTTAGTGTATTGCCGGCACCGGGATTAACCAGGTCGATTGTCCCGCTCTGGGCGAAGGCCAGGCGGTCAAAGCCGGCACCACCGCTAAGGCTGCCGAAATTGGTATCAAGCACCCACAGTAGATCATCACCCGCGGTACCGGTCGGTGTCTGGTAAAGACTCTGAACCAGGTCGGTTTGCACCAGCAGCGTGGCCGACGCAGCCCCATCCTGGTAGACATACATGTCCGGCACATCGGTATAGTTGGCGCGCCCGGCAAGCGTCCAGCTCTCGGCGCTATTGACTGCATCCATGCCCCCGTCACCCATCACAAAGAGCACATCATCATCCGCACTGTCCACCACGCCCAGGTTGAAGGTCAGCGTCTCGGCGCTGCTGTTGCTCATGTTCAACAGTTCAACGCCGGTAATGCTTTTCGTCGTCAGGTCAAAATTCGGCGTCCCGGTATAGTCCAGTTGCAGCACATCGAAACCACTCCCACCGTCCACACCATCAAACGACGGCGCAACCAGCATCATCCAGTCATTCCCTTCCCAGCCCCGGTAATAGCTACCGATATCCCCCGCCATCTCCGTCTCCACGTTCAGTGTCACGGCGTCTGCCGTGCCGGGTTTGTAGGCGTATTGATTGAAGGTATAGGTGGTTGCGGTACCCAGGTCACTGCTTTGCGTACCCAGATAGGTCCAGTTGCTGGAGACATCGGCCAGAATGACGCTATCGGCCGCATCGCCGATAAAGTTCAGCGTATTGCCGGCGTCGGTGGCACTGGTGACAAAGGCCAAATCGACAGTCGCCGTATCGACGGCGATATGCGTCACCCGCCCGGTTTCTATCACGTTGCCATCGACATCGGTGCCGTACGTCACGGTGTCGTAGGTATTGCTGAGATTGATCAGCTCAACATTATTGAGTCCCGAACTGACCAGGTCAAAACGCAGGTCCGATGCAGCCAGACCGCTGTTTATATCCAGCGTATCGAATCCGGCACCAAAATCGACACTGCCAAACTGCAGGTCGGGCAACTCAAAGCCGTCGTCGCCTGCGGTGCCGCTCCAGTACCAGTCCGGATGGTCACCGATATTGGCGGAAATATTCAGGTAGTACTCTTCACCGCCGCTGCTGGCGATGTACTGGTAGAGAATGGTGTCATGCTGGATGCGTGTCGGTGCGATGTATTTGAAATCGCCAGTAGCCTTGCTGGTGGTGGTATCGATAATCTCGATGCTCTTGTCCGGCTCATCGACAATACCGTTGTAGACCCACTGGGTCTCATCATCCAGCACCACCGTATCGACGCTGTCGCCACTGACCGAAAGGGTCCATTTGCTGTCCAGTGTAATGGTCCAGTCTCCGCCCGGCCCGGGCGGTGGGGTGAGCACTTTCATCTGTTCGGCAAGCGATTTCACTGCCGTCTGGCTCAACACAACCTCGTTGGTACCGTAGTCCCGGGCATCGACTATCTCTATATTGTCGATTTTCTCGTAATTGTATTTGCCGTTTACCGCATCGTAGGCGGTCAGGTTGTAGTCACCGTCACCGGAGGCCGGATCGAGCTTGTTGAAGAAGCTCAGCGTATCTATATCGTACTCACCGGTATTGATGTAGGTAAAATCAGAGTCGCCCGCACCGCTGACCGCGTAATGCTCGTCCTCCCAGTCGATGCCGTAGATCTTGTAGCGGCTGATGTTGGTATCGGTAACAATATAGCGCTCCGAGCCGTGCAGGTGGCCCGGTTCATAGAAGTTGAGATCGGCACCGGCCGGCGCGTAACTCCCATCCACCCAGAAGCTGATATTGATATTGCTCAGCGTGATAGTGGATGAGGTGCTAGTGGTGTCAATCACTGTCGCGGAACTATCGAGCAGGCTCGCACTTGTTATGGTGCGACCATCGGGGTCGACGATACGCAGCGTCTTGTCGCTCTGAAACCACACCGCCTTGATGCCTTCCGAAGACAGTGCGGTATCGGCATTAATCTTCGCCACCACCTCATCGCCACTGGCCGAGCCGGAGACATCCACAACAACCGGATTGCCGCCATTCACCCCCGTCACCGTGATAGAAAATGTGGCCGACTCGGTAATATCACGCGGCGTGATCTTGTCGAGCAGGACGGTGCTGAATGACGCCATACCCGACTTCTCGCTGTAGGTGGCGGCATAGCCCCCCATGCGATAGTCATGGATCCAGTACTGGCTGTCACTGAATACGATCTGGTCGTCGCTGTAGGTGTCCGTGGTCAGCGCAAAGAAATCGACGATGTTGGTCCAGGCGTAACTGCCAGAAACCGTGTCATTACCGTATATCATCTCGTCGATGTACGGATTGGTGACAATATCGAAATTGAGTTCCTCGACCGAGGTGGTGTAGGTGCCGTCGAAATGGATCTCGTGACCCGGTCCAACCGGGGAGACTGCCGCACCACTGAACGAGTCGGAGGGCGGGGCGATGGCATTCAGATCGACGCTGTTCAAGACACCCCCGATCGCACTGGCACCAGGGGCGGCACCAAGGCTGCCGAGGCTGTTCAGTCCTGAATTCAACAGTTGAAGATTGACGGGCCCCTTATCAACGGCACCATCAACGGCACCGTCCGAGCCCGCTGTCTGCGTATCGGCAGCGGCCAGCTCGCGGGCTGCTGATGTTTCGACTCCGCTTCCATCCGCATCAGCCATCTGACGCCGTGTGAAATCCGCCTCGACGTCAGCGGCGATAGCCCCTCCCTCAAGCCCCGTCTGATCCGCTACGCTGAGGTTTGAGGTCACCGTCTCCTCGGTCAATGTGAAGTTCAGGCCGATCGAATCGGCAATCGCGTTGAACTCGTGGGGCGAGAGATAGATTAAGCGGACGCCTGCAACCAGTAACTCGGGCGGCACCCCCAGATCCGGTGCATCCGCGAAATAGCCCCTGACTATGACATATTCGCCTGAGGGCAGCTTGATGACCAGCGTATTCCCGTACTGGAAAAAGACAGCACGATGCAGCAAACCCTGTTCAAAATCCGCTTGTGACATTCAACGAAGCCCCAAATTTTATACTGATTATAATGCTCTCCTATGCCAAGTATAGTTACTGATTGCTCGCTGTCCCCCTACCCTCTTCATCGAATTAATTGAGATATATCAATTAATTGC
>JBFEUI010000066.1:0-14960 GCA_041547565.1 Thiohalomonadaceae bacterium | reverse complement strand
TGCAGCCAGGCGGCGTAGTTCAGCCAGACGATCAGTGCCCAGGTCTCCTTCGGGTCCCAGGACCAGTAGCCGCCCCACGCCTCGGCCGCCCACATCGCACCCAGCACGGTGGCAACGGTAAAGAAGGCGAAGCCCAGGGCAATGGACTTGTACATCACGTCATCGAGCTGTTCGAGACTCGGCAGACGGCTGTTTGCCAGGGCGGCGGGATTGCGTTTTGCGCGCCGCTCCTGGAACAGGTAGGCCACGCCGACCATCGCCGCCAGCGCAAAGGCACCGTAGCCGATAAAGTTGGTCGGCACGTGCAGCTTCATCCAGTAGCTCTGCAACGCCGGCACCAGCGGCTGGATCTGGTGGCCACCTCGCTCGAAGGCATACCACAGGATAAAGGCCACCGCGGCACTGATAACCGTCAGCACGAAGCCGCCGAGCGAACGGTTTCGATACTGCTGCTCATAGAACAGGTAGAGCAGGCCGGTCATCACCGCAAACAGAATGAACACCTCGTAGAGGTTGCTGACGGGGATGTGCCCGATGTCGCTGCCCATCAGGTAGGACTCGCGCCAGCGTACCATCAGACCGACCAGCCCCATGGTGGAGGCGGACCATGTCAGGGCGCTGCCCACGCGGTTGCTGAATTCGGAGCGGATCGCCAGACCGAAATAGTAGGCGGCGGTGGCCATAACAAACATGGCGCTCATCCACATGATGGCCGACTGGCTGGCCAGGATGTATTTGAGGAAGAACTTGCTTTCGCCGTTGGCCAGGCTATCCCCGTAGACCCAGATGGCAAGCAGGCTGAGCGCCGCCACCGCCAGGGTGTAGCTGCGCATCGACTTCCAGCCCCAGCCGAACAGCACCAGTCCCGGGGCGCTCATCAGCAGGATGCCCACCTCGTAACCGTCCATCAGCCCGCCGTAGAGTGCGTAGGTGGCGATGGTGGCCGCCGCAACCAGAAGCGCCCACACCCAGTCGTAGGGCGTCAGGCGGGCAAAAAACGACGGGCGCTCCAGGCTCTCTTGTATCGATTCCGGTGACACGGACATACGCTTTACCTCAAATTCTGTTTTACAGTTGGCCGGCGCTACGGTTTCACGCACACTATGGCGGTTAGAGCAGTTTAAACTGCGGGAAGTTCAGCCGGCGCTTGTTGCACGTTAGGCCGATGATAACCCAGTTCAAAACGGCTGTCCGGCGCAATTAAGCCCTGTTTATCGTGGGGACACAGCCCCATCAGGCGGCCCTGTCGTCGTCCGGCCCCGGTGCCGCACTCAGTGCCCGCAGACCGCGCTCCAGTTCCTCGAACTCCCCGGAAAAATCGGCGCGATTGCGGTGACCGCTGCCGGCGAACAGCAGCTTGCCGTCGGCCGATATGCGCAGCCACACCCGGCGGTGGTGCAGGTAGAGCATGAAAAAGACCCCTACCATCAGCATCACGCAACCCAGGTAGACGATATCCTTGCCCGGCGAACGGGTGATCTGCAGACCGCTGGCCTGTACATGCTCGAAACTGTCGAGCTGCAGCAACACCGGCGAACCGTAGGGGCCGGTGAGCGAGAGGGCGGTCATGGCATCCTCGAAAAACTGGGCATCCTGCTCCGTCACATCCTGGTCTATCTTGATCCCCTCCTCGGCCAGCACATCGATATAGATGCCGCCCAGCACGCCACGGATCACGTTGATGTAGGACTCCATCGCCCCCTGCTGCTGGGCCTCCTCCTTGAAGTTGGCCTGTACCTGCTCGAACACCGCATCCAGCCCCTGCCGCACAAACAGGCTGACCACCGCGACGATATTGTCGCTCACCTGCCGGGCGAGCGCCGGATCAAAATCGGTCCGCTCCAGCAGCCCCATCTGTTGCTCGACAGCGCCTTGCATGCGCTCTGGGTCCATCGCCAGTTCGCGCAGCCGCATGAAGCGCTTGACGGTGCCGTCGCTGCCGACCGGGATATGGATATACCGATAGGGCTCGGAGACGGCGCTGCGCATGCCGCTCATGAAGAAGTAGCGTCCCTCGATCTGCACCGGCGACATGTAGTTCATGAACTCGATCGCCTGGCCGCTGCTATCGCGCAGGCGGAACACCACGCTGGGACCGAAGTTGCGGAACTTCTTGGTGGCGCCCTCTTCCTCGTTGGGAAAGATGTTGAACAGCTTGAAATCGTCCAGCTCCAGCCGGTAACCGCCCCGCGGCGTGTTGATGCGCACGCTCTGGTTGACCCGCCCCTCGATCTGCAGCGGCTCGCGGCCGGGCTCATCCAGCGACCAGGCGCGCATCTTCATCAGCGAGCCGCCGTCGGCGAAACTGGACTGGTAGATGGCATAGCCCTTGTAGATAAGCGGGTGGTTCACCGCGATGGTCTGGCGCAGCGGCTGGTCCAGTTCCTCGTCGTGGATCACCAGATCGCTCTCGAAGGACTTGGGCATCCCCGATTCGTAGTGTTCGATGCGGAAGTCCTCCAGCTCGATGCGAAAGGGCAGCGGCTGCACCAGGTAGCCGTCGCGCATGCCGAGGAAGACCACCCCGGCCCGGCCACCCTCGGGGATCTGGACGCTGCCGCGAAACGCGGCATTGTCTTCAGAGAGAATGCTGTGCTCCGGGATCTGCGAGACCGGGATGTCACGGGTTTCGGGAACGATACGCCCCGTGTAGTCGGCCCACTTGAGCGGCACATTGCCGTCGATCAACCCGCCCAGACAGATCACCACGATGCCGACATGGGCAAACAGGTAGCCAAGCCGGCTGCTGCTGCCCTTCATCGCCGCAACCATGGTGTGGTCGTCTGTCGTCTTCACCCGCACCCGGTAACCACGGCCGGTGAGAAAACGCTGCGCCAGCTCCGGCATCCGGCCGACATCGCCCTCCGGCTCCCAGCGGCTGTGATGCTTGAAGGCACGCAAGGATTTCTCCTGTGCGTCGGTGCGAAAGTGGTTCATGTCGCGCAACAGCGAGGGGGTGTAGCGGTAGACACAGACACTGGTGGTCACCAGCAGAAAGCCGAGCAGAAAAAGGAACCAGACGGCACCGTAGATGTCGTACAGCCCCAGCGCCTTGAACACCTCGAACCAGAACGGTCCGAACTTGATAACGTAGTTGTTGTAGGGCTCGTTCTGCTGCAGCACGGTGCCGATGATCGAGGCGATGGCAATCGCCACCAGCAGGGTGATGGCCAGATTCATGGAACCGAGAAACTCCATGAACACCGCACCGCGGCCATGGCGTCGTTCGGGTTTGTTGTGCGACATCTCGCTCAAGATCAACTCTCTTTCAGGTTAAATCGACGTGCGGGCAAAACAGTGTAACCGAGGATCGCAATTTTACCGATCAGAGATTTTTTGTTCTGTTGATAAAAGCCGGTCAGTATTCCCTGATTACACCCTGACCAGACCGCTCTCGCCCCTCCCTGCGCTGCGCGGCATTGGCACATCCGTGTCCGTCACACCGGGCGTTCCCCGGGCAAAAAAAAGGGTGGTAAAAACCACCCCTTTTTCCATATCGTCAATCCGAGCGATACTAGTGCAGGCCGTTGATATACGTGGCCACCGCCTCGATCTCCGCATCGGACATCTTCGCGGCGATGCTTTGCATCATCTTGGCGGCATCGTTGGTGCGCGTACCGGAACGGAAGTCTTTCAGCGCCTTGGCCACATAGGCACCGTGCTGCCCCTTCAGTGAAGGGAACTTGGCGCCCGGGTTACCGGCACCGCTGGGGCCGTGACAGGCCATGCAGGCGGAGACGCCCTTGCCGGCGATGCCACCCTGGTAGATCTTCTGGCCGGCAGCGGCCTTGTCGGCGTCGGCGGCGGAACCGATGCTCACGGTCTGACCGGAGAAGTAGGCAGCCAGGTCAGCGGCATCCTGATCGCTCAGCGGCATGGCCATAGCGGTCATGGTGGCATCGGTACGGGCACCGGCCTTGAAATCGGCGATCTGCTTGGTGATGTAATCGACATGCTGGCCGGCCAGTTTGGGCCAAACCGGGTTGGCAGGACTGTTACCGTCCATGCCGTGACAGGCGGCACATACTGCGGCCTTGGCCTGGCCTGCGGCTGCATCGCCAGCGGCCTGGGCCACACCGGCAACACCAAGTGCCAACAGAGCAGCGAGAACTAGCTTTTTCATTGTTTTCCTCGAAATCGTGTTATTCGGGTTTACTTGCTTTGAGATACCATGTAATCAACGGCGGCTGTAACTTCCTCATCGGACAGGGCCATGAAACCACCCTTGGGCGGCATCACACCGGTCTTGCCCTTGAAGCCCTTGAGCGAGTGCTCGTACAGAACAGCCATGTCCTGGGTGACACGGTCGGCCCAGGCCTTCTTGTCACCCATTTTGGGGGCACCTGCAATACCCATGCGGTGGCAGGCCTGGCAGGCCTTGTCGAATACGGCCTTACCGTCAGCAGCCATGGCCTGGCCGGACATCAGCAGCACTGCACCCGCAGCGGCAACGATTGCTTTCTTCATTTTCTCAATACTCCTTAATGATTGCAAAACGCCCCTCGAGGGGAAAGGGACGAAAAAATCCGGTTAAGGTTTTGCCCAAAAACGCCGCATGCTACCATCCCCAGCGTTTCGGCAAAAGCAAAATGGCCGAACTATATACCAATTTGGCCCCACCCAGGTCAAATTTCACCACAAATACTGCAGTTACTGACGCGGCATCAATGAATAAAATTCCCTACCACCACGCCAGCTTTCTGATCAGTGCCAGCCGGCTCGATCAGCTGCCGCCCGACACGGGTATAGAGGTGGCCTTTGCCGGCCGCTCCAATGCCGGCAAATCCAGCGCCCTCAACGCCATTACCGGCATCAAGAGCCTCGCCCGCACCAGCAAGACACCCGGCCGCACACAACTGATCAACCTGTTTGCGCTGGATGAGGAGCGGCGCCTGACCGACCTGCCCGGCTACGGCTACGCCAAGGTGCCGGAGAAGGTCAAGCGCCACTGGCAGCAGACCCTAGGCCGCTACCTGGAGCAGCGCCAGTGCCTGCAGGGCCTGGTCCTGGTGATGGATATCCGCCACCCGTTCAAGGATTATGACCGCCAGATGCTCGAATGGTGCCGGCATAGCGGCATGGCGGTGCATGTGCTGTTGACCAAGGCCGACAAACTCAAGCGCGGCGCGGCGGCCAGCGCCCTGCAGCAGGTACGAAAATCGTTGCCGGAGTATCACCCCGGGGCCACGGTACAGCTGTTCTCGGCGCTCAAGCGCCAGGGCGTGGAGGAGGCACAGGCACAGCTGGATAAATGGTTTGGATATGGGGAGGAAGATTGACATGCCGCCCCTGTACGCACCCCTCAAGGGTGTATCGGGATCCATGCGCCCGTGACATACGACCGCCATGGATGACAGACAGGGAAGTATTAATGCTGCGGGCGCAGGATGCGCAAGAGCAGCCGGTAGAAGTACATAAAAAAAGGGTTCCGGGTGCCTGTTAGGGGAGGAGAGAACACCCGGAACCTAGTGTACCCGGCTGGGGGTTTGACGCCGGGATATTTTAATTCCCGCCAGGGAGAAGACGGGAATCAGGGTGCACACATGTCGTGTGGTAATTAAGTAGACCGGGGTGGGTGGAAAAAGTTCGCTGGAAACCTGATTATTTCACTAATTATTTATAAACCGATGAATTTTATGTGAATTTAACTTGCTTGGCATTCTGTTCACTCACCCACTCACCCATTCACCTACTTTTTAATGCGCCTCATCCCAGTTGTTGCCGATCCCGACATCGACGACGAGCGGGACGCTCAGTTCGGCGGCCCCTTCCATCAGGCGGCGGATCGTCTCTGAAGCCGTATCGATACTGCCCTCGGCCACCTCGAACACCAGTTCATCGTGCACCTGCATGATCATGCGCAGCCCGGGGCTTTCACCCTCTATCCAGTCATCCACGGCGAGCATGGCGCGCTTGATGATATCGGCCGCGGTGCCCTGCATCGGGGCATTGATGGCGGTGCGTTCGGCGTACTGGCGCCGCTGCGCATTGCTGGCCTTGATGTCGGGGATGTAGAGACGGCGTCCGAACACGGTCTCGACATAGCCCTGCTCGCGCGCCTGCTCCCGGGTCTGCTCCATGTAGGCCTTCACCCCCGGATAGCGCTCGAAGTAGAGATCGACATAGTTCTGCGCCGCGGCCCGGTCGATGCCCAGCTGTTTGGCCAGGCCGAAGGCGGACATGCCGTAGATCAGGCCGAAGTTGATCGCCTTGGCGCTGCGCCGCTGGTCTGTGGTCACCGCCTCGCGCTCCACGCCGAACACCTCGGCGGCGGTGGCCCGGTGGATGTCCTCGCCGGCGGCAAAGGCCGACAACAGGCCCTCATCGGCAGAGAGGTGGGCCATGATGCGCAGCTCGATCTGCGAGTAGTCGGCTGCCAGCAACTTGCAGCCCTCGGGCGCCACGAAGGCCTGGCGGATGCGCCGCCCCTCGCCGGAGCGCACCGGGATATTCTGCAGGTTGGGATCGGAGGAGGAGAGACGACCGGTGGCCGCCACCGCCTGGTGGTAGGAGGTATGCACCCTTCCGCTGCGCCGGTTGACCATCTCCGGCAGCTTTTCGGTGTAGGTGGAACGCAGCTTGGAGAGGCTGCGGTGCTCCAGGATAAGCCTTGGCAGGGGGTAGTCCAGCGCCAGCTCCTGCAGCACCTCCTCGGCGGTGGAGGGCTGCCCCTTCGGGGTCTTCTTGAACACCGGCAGTCCCAGCTTGTCGAACAGAATCGCCTGGATCTGCTTGGGCGAGCCGAGGTTGAACGGCTCGCCGGCCTCATCGTAGGCCTCTTTCTCGATCTCCACCATGCGCTCGGCCAGCTGCTGGCTCTGGCGCCTGAGCTGATCAACATCCACCAGCACGCCGTTGCGCTCGATGCGCGAGAGCACCGACAGCAGCGGCAGCTCCAGCTCGCGGTAGAGTCTTGCCAACGGTCCGATGGCCTCGAGTTTGGGCCACAGCGTCTGGTGCAGGCGCAGGGTGATGTCGGCATCCTCGGCGGCATAGGGGGCCGCCTGCTCGAGGGCGACCTGGTTGAAGCTCAGCTGCTTGGCCCCCTTGCCGGCGACCTCCTCATACTTGATGGTCTTGTGGCCGAGGTATTTCAGCGACAGCGAGTCCATGTCGTGGCGGGTGGCGGTGCTGTCCAGCACATAGGACTCGAGCATGGTATCGTGGGCGATGCCCTTAAGTTCGATGCCGTGGTTGGCCAGCACGCTCTTGTCGTACTTGAGGTTCTGCCCCAGCTTGGCCCGGTTCGCATCCTCCAGCAGCGGCTTGAACCGTGCCAGCACCACATCGCGCGGCAGCTGCTCGGGGGCGCCCGGGTAGTCGTGGGCCAGCGGCAGGTAGGCGGCCTTGCCCGCCTCCACGGCAAAGGAGAGCCCCACAATCTCGGCGTTCATGTAATCGAGGCTGGTGGTCTCGGTATCGAAGGCAAACAGCTCCGCCTGCTCCAGCCGCTTGAGCCAGTGCTCCAGCGATGCCTCATCGAGGAGGGTTTCATACTCGGCGTCCTGCTGCGAGGTTGCCTGCGGCTCACCCGAGTCGCCGCCGAGCAAATCCGCCAGCCAGGTCCTGAACTCCTGCTCACGGTAGAGCGCAATCAGTTTTTCGCTGTCCGGGGCAGCACGCTTCAGCGCCTGCGGTCCCTGCTCCAGCGTCACGTCGCACTTGATGGTCACCAGCTCGCGGGACAGCGCCAGCTGCTCAAGGCTGGCGCGCAGGTGTTCGCCCACCTTGCCCTTGATGCTGTCGGCCTGCTTGACGATCTCATCCAGCGAACCGTACTGCTTCAACCACTTCACCGCCGTCTTCGGCCCCACCTTGGGAACGCCCGGCACGTTGTCCGAGGTATCGCCCACCAGCGCCAGGTAGTCGATGATACGTTCGGCGGGAATACCGAACTTCTCCTCCACCCCCGCCGGATCCATCACGGTATCGTTCATGGTGTTGACCAGGGTGACCCGCTCGTCGACCAGCTGCGCCATGTCCTTGTCGCCGGTGGAGACCAGCACCGACATGCCCTGTGCCTCGGCCTGGCGGGCCAGGGTGCCGATGACATCGTCCGCCTCCACCCCCTCGACCACCAGCATCGGCAGGCCCATCGCCTCGACAATGGCGTGAATCGGCTCGATCTGCCGGCGCAGCTCATCGGGCATGGGGGGGCGGTGCGCCTTGTACTGGTCATACATCTCATCGCGAAAGGTCTTGCCCTTGGCGTCGAACACCACCGCCACATATTCCGGGTCGTAGTCGGCAAGCAGGCGCCGCAACATGTTGGTGACGCCATAGACCGCCCCGGTCGGCTCGCCCCGTGAATTGGTCAGCGACGGCATGGCGTGAAAGGCCCGATAGAGGTAGGAAGAGCCGTCCACAAGGACCAATGGTTTGTTCTCTTTTTCTGTCATGGCGCTAACCTGTCACTCCCGGGTTCGGGTATTTTGCTCAAAGCCACCGTATACTAGAGCCTGTCTCGAAATTTATAAACTACTACACAACAATGGACGACAAAGAGAAATCACACCCCGGCCTGACACCCATCGACGACACCATGCTCACCCGCGAGTCGTGGAAGATCTTCCAGATCATGGCCGAATTCGTCGAGGGCTTTGAACGGCTGGCGCGCATCCATCCGTCGGTAAGCATCTTCGGCTCGGCCCGCACCCCTGAGGACCATCCCTACTACAAGCTGACCGAGGAGATCGCCCATGCCCTCTCCGAGGCCGGCTTCTCGGTGGTCAGCGGCGGCGGCCCCGGCATCATGGAGGCGGCCAACAAGGGCGCCTACCACGGCAAATCACCATCGGTGGGTCTGAACATCCAGCTCCCCCACGAGCAGGTGGGCAACCCCTACCAGGATATCGCACTGAACTTCCGCCATTTCTTCTCGCGCAAGGTGATGTTCGTCAAGTACGCCGCGGCCTACGTGGTGATGCCCGGCGGCTTTGGCACCCTGGACGAACTGGCCGAGATCCTCACCCTGGTGCAGACCGGCAAGACCCGGCGCATCCCCATTATCCTGGTCCACCGCCCGTTCTGGGAGCCGTTGATCAACTGGTTCAGCGAGACCCTGGTCAACGAGGGCACCATCGACGCCGACGATCTCGATCTGATACAGCTGCTGGATCAGCCCAGCGATGTGGTCGATGCTATCTTTAACCATTATGAACAGCGCGGCTTTGAACCCTCTGCCGAAGAGGCGGAAATCCTGCTTGACCTGTAAGCCTGAAAGGGGCCCCTCATGCGAATCCTGACCCTGCTTCTCTTCACCCTTGTCACCCTGGGCGCATACGCTGCCGATGATGCACCGCCACCGCCGCCGATGCCGGATACGGTGGAGCCTGAAGCTGCCGAGGGCGGTGAGGCGCTGGAGCCTGAGGTCACCATCCGCAAGACCCGCCGCGGCAGCGTGCAGGAGTACCGCCAGGGGGGCCAGCTCTACATGGTCAAGATCATCCCCACCCGCGGCTATCCCTACTACCTGATCGACACCGACGGTGACGGCAGCCTCGAGACCCGGCGCAGTGAACTGGACAACCCGGAGGTCATTCAGTGGCAGATCCTGCGCTGGTAAGGTGATAAGCCCGCCTTATCATCGACTCGTTGTTTGCTGTGAAAAAAATCACCTTCCGACGCTAACTCCCCGCCCCTGCTGGTTTTTGACATTTATCCACAGAGCCTGTGGATAACTTTGTGGATGAGTTGCGGAGAACACGCTGAAAAGCGCATCACAACTTTGACTGCAACAAATTGGTCATAAAATGACCAACAATATATAATCGAATAAAAACAATGAGTTACAAAATAAAACCGAAATTTCAGCAGGGGAGTGTTTACTAACCTTGCAACCCGCATCGCCCTGTTCGGCAATTGTGAATAAGGCTTGACATTTATAAATAGTTCAAGAGCGGCTTGATGCAGCAAACCGCGTTTCCCTACAATCAACAGGCCGACACGAATAACCACACTAATACACCATGAACAGCCTGCAACGCATAGCAGATATTAATGATCGCCTGAGTGATGCCACCGGCCGTGTTATCGCCTGGCTCACCCTGGCGATGGTCATCGTCACCTTTGCCGTGGTGCTGCTGCGCTATCTGTTCAATATCGGCTGGATCGCGATGCAGGAGTCTATCACCTGGATGCACGCACTGGTCTTCATGCTCGGTGCGGCCTATACCCTCAAGGAGGACGGCCACGTACGGGTCGATATCTTCTACCGCTCCATGAGCACCCGGGCACGGGCCTGGGTCGACCTCGCCGGCACGCTGTTGCTGTTGACGCCGGTGGTCGTTTTCATTTTATGGGCCAGCTGGGACTACGTGGCCAGCTCCTGGGCATTGCGCGAGGGCTCGCGCGAGGCCGGCGGCCTGCCCGGTATATTCCTGCTCAAGTCCGCCCTGCTGCTGATGCCGGCCCTGCTGCTGTTGCAGGGTGTTGCCCACGCCGCGCGCGCGGTACTGCTACTGCTGGGCCACGGCGATGCCGAGGGGGCTGAGCCATGAGCCCGGAAGTCATGGCCATCCTGCTGTTCCTGGCCGTCTGCGGCATATTGCTGCTTGGCTACCCGGTCGCCTTCACCCTGGCCGGTACGGCCCTGGGTTTCGCCCTTGTCGGCCACGGCATGGAGCTGTTCGATATCGCCTTCCTGCAGGCATTGCCGAACCGCCTGTTCGGCATCATGACCAACGAGACGCTGATCGCCGTGCCGCTGTTCGTGTTCATGGGGGTGATGCTGGAACGCTCGAAGGTGGCTGAAAACCTGCTCGACACCATGGCCAGCCTGTTCGGCTCACTGCGCGGCGGCCTGGGCATCTCCGTAACGCTGGTCGGCATGCTACTGGCGGCCAGCACCGGCATCGTCGGTGCAACCGTGGTGACCATGGGCCTGCTCTCCCTGCCCACCATGCTCAAGCGCGGCTACAGCCCGGCCATCGCCACCGGCACCATCTGCGCCTCCGGCACGCTGGGGCAGATCATACCGCCCTCGATCATCCTCATTCTGCTCGGTGACGTGCTCTCCGCCGCCTACCAGCAGGCACAACTGGAGATGGGCAACTGGTCACCCGAGACGGTCTCGGTGGGTGACCTGTTTGCCGGCGCCCTGCTGCCCGGCCTGTTGCTGGTCGTCCTCTACATCATCTATCTGCTCACCACCGCCGCCCTGCGCCCCGAGACCATGCCCGCTGCTCACCGCACAGAGAGGGAGAACGGGCAGGAGAACCTATGGTTGCGTACCCTGAAGGTGCTGCTGCCGCCCCTGTCGCTGATTCTGGCCGTGCTCGGCTCGATACTGGCCGGCCTGGCCACCCCGACCGAGGCCGCTTCGGTCGGCGCCGTCGGCGCGGTGCTGCTGGCCCTGCATCAACGCCAGTTCAACCTGGCAATGCTCAAGGAGGTAATGCGCTCGACCACCCGCATTACCTCAATGGTATTTATCATCTTCGTCGGCGCCTCCCTGTTCTCACTGGTGTTCCGCGGCTTTGGCGGTGATGAGATGGTCAAATCGGTACTGACCGACCTGCCTGGCGGCGTGGTCGGCGCCATGCTGGTGGTGATGGCCGTGATGTTTCTGCTCGGCTTTATTCTCGATTTTATCGAAATCACCTTCGTGGTGGTGCCCATTGTCGCCCCCATTCTCCTTACCATGGGACTCGACCCGGTCTGGCTCGGCGTCATGATCGCCATCAACCTGCAGACCTCCTTCCTTACCCCGCCCTTCGGTTTTGCCCTGTTCTATCTGCGTGGCGTGGCCCCCGCGCAAGTCACCACCGGGCAGATCTATCGCGGCGTCGCCCCGTTTATTCTCATCCAGCTGCTGGCCCTAGGCGCACTCGCCTACTGGCCGGAGTTGGCCACCTGGCTGCCCGGCGTGGTCTACGCTGACTAGTCCCTGAGGCTCCTGTAACCAGCGAAATCCACACTTTTTGTGGATTGTCATACTCCCCAAAAACCGTGGTGCAGGGCTAGCGGTCTGCCCGTTATGGGCTATGCTGCTCGATACAGGCAGCAAAACAGTCTCTTTACCGTGTATCAACGTCATCACAGAACCGGCGGACCGCCACTGAAACTCATCAAGGGCGGACTGGACAGACGCTTCCGTATCGGGGGCTGCCAGCTTGCTGTCACCCCGCTGGACCGACCGCCGGAAAACAGCGATGCGGTGGTAAAGGAAGAGGACACCTACCTGGTGCTGGGCGACGAGCCGCTGGTGATTGGCTCGGATAACAGTTACGAAACCCTGATCGACGAAATCATCAACTTCTCACCCAGGGAACCGGGCACCGTACTGGTGCAGCACGGCACGCCGCTGAAACTGTTCGCCATCATCCACGACCTGGAACAGGAGCCAAACTGGCGCGAGGCGTGGATCGTCCTCGCCCTAATGAATGTCCTGCGGCTGACCCGCGAGTATCCGATCAGGCAGCTGACACTCCCCGTGCTGGGCCAGCACCACGGCACCTATTCCACCACCCGCTTTACCCACACACTGTGCAACCTGCTTGAAACGCAAAACCATGGCATTCAGCACCTGTGGCTCACCGTGGCGCGGCCGGAACTGAGAAAGACCGTCGAGTATCTTGAGCGTCGCGTGTAGAATGGTCCGTTTTCTCAACCCGTTGCATGATGGATAAACTCTACCACCAAACCGCTGACCTGCTGCTGGCCATCGAGGCGGAGATGCGGCGCATCGGGCTGTGGGAGAGCACACCCCCCCCGCCAGCGGCATTAGAGAGCCTGGCACCCTTCTGCCACGACACGCTGGCCTTTCACCAGTGGATACAGTGGGTGTTCATCCCCAAGATGAAACAGGTGCTTGAGAGCGGACACGGCTTTCCGGCCAGCAGCGATATCTTTCCCCTGGCCGAGTACAGTTTTGACAGGCTGGAACCGCAAACCGATGCCCTGCTTGCACTGATACGCAAATTCGACTCGCTGGTGAATGAAGGATGATATTTTGGGTGAGTGGGTGAGTGAATGAGTGGCCACAATGCTATCCCGTCCCACTCACCCATTCACTAATAAACAACCTGGCCATAGGGCGGGCCATGCCCGCCATTCAGATGTCGGTTCGGCACCTACGGGGCGCCCTATATTCGTTTCACCTTTCACGTTTCACGTTATCGGATCTCCTCCATGCTTCGCGTTCGCAGGTACACCCTGGGCGTAATCAGGGCATAACCCTGTTGTTGCCAGTGAACCAGTTCACTGAAAGCGGAGGGGACCACCTCGACAAACTCGTAAAAATCCTCCACCCGGTAGCCGAAGTCCTGCGCCGCCAGGCCACACACCTTGAACTTGACACCCAGCGAGGCGTAGTAGCGCATCCGCTCCACCACCTCCCGGTACCGCTGGTAGTTCTTCCTCGCCAGGGTGACAATTTCAGTACCGTGTATCACCACCACGACAGACATAAACTCGGGGGCGAAGTTGTAGGGGGGCTCGGTCAGCGGATTGATCAGTGAACGGATCCAGTAGAGCGCCGGCGCCATTTTTTGCGGGTCATCGAGATAAAACTCATACACCACCTTCGGCTCCCGATAGTCGGGCTCCACGTAGCGGGCACCCTCCTCAGCACTGGCAGACAGCATCGGCATCAACAACAGCAGGGCAGACAGGGTTTTCATTGCGCCACCTCACATGTCTCGACATTAAATCCGAGTATAGTGATAGGAAAAGCACTTTTCCCTCGGACACCGCACTCATTCCGGATACCCGCCACTAAATGGACAGAAATACTGTGTTTCGCTGCAATGCCGCACTATTATGGTAGTGTCGCCATGCCGGTGAGGCGGCACAGATATCATGCCATCAACACCACATTTGGGACCACGAATGGGAACAATACATCGGGCCTTGCTGGCCTGTGCATTCATGTCCGCTGCTACGGCAGCCCCGGCTGAGCTGTTGCCGCCGACAAAGGCCGTTGATGCCACGGCCGTGGAACGCTTTGACTACCGTCTCGCCTACCAGGGGCTGCTGACCGCCTTCCTCTGGAAAGACCTGGCCGATGTGTCAATCTTCAGCCTCCCCGACACGGTACGCTTCGGGGGTAGCGACGGCTGCAAAATGGTGATGACACTCAGCACCGAGCGCTACTCCTTTGCCGAGGTGTTCCACCCGGTCCGCTACCGTTGGGAGAGCACCACCAGCCCCGACCTTAGCCGCACCTACCTGACCGAGGAGCGTGATACCGGCTCTAACAGGGAACATAACGTGGTGCTGATGGACTGGCCAAACAAACGTTTCTCCGTCTACCGCAAGCGCGAGAAAAAGCTCGTCGACGCCTACTGGGAGGACAGTTCGGTCCCGGTGCAGGTCTGGGAAACCACGGAGAATCCGGCGCTGCCGCCCTTTCTCAGGGACTACCCCCTGCTGGACGGAAAATACAGCTACTTCATCCCCTATAAAAGCAAGAAAACCCTCAACACAGACACCGGCGTGGACCCACTCGCCATGATCTACCGCATCAGGCGACACGATTTCACCACCAAGCCTGACCACTATATCGAGGTGACGCACGACAACAAGGTCAACCGCTACCACGCCCGCCTGGTGCAACGCGAGGTACTGCAAATCAATGACGCGGAGCGCCGCTCACTGCGTATCGTCGTGATACCCGAAGGCGAGGCGAAGCACGGCAAGGGACAGATGGATCTGTGGCTCAGCGATGATGCACGGCGCCTCCCTCTGCGCTTTGAGGTGAAGGCACCGGTCGGCTTGCTGCGCATCGGTCTGGTGAATTACCGCACGCGAGAGGACAGCCCACTGGGCGGTTGCATCAATCCCCGCCCCGGTCTCTCCGCCAATGTTCGCTCGGCGGCGAAATAGCACTGGCCCGCCCTGCTACACCCACCATTCACCAGAGACCGGCCGCGATCACGACAGAACTTGATCAAGATCAAATTTGTAGCCTATAGTCCCTTCAAATTTATATAAAAATAATCTTGATATATTAGAAATTC
>JBFEUI010000065.1:0-15041 GCA_041547565.1 Thiohalomonadaceae bacterium | reverse complement strand
GCTGTCACATCGATGCCCACCGGGCACCAGCTGATGCAGCGGCCACAGCCGACGCAGCCGGAACGACCGTACTGCTCGACCCAGTGACTGAATTTATGCCCCAGCCACTGCCGGTAGCGCTGGCGGATACCCGATCGCACCACGGTGCCGTGGATGTAGCTGTGGGCCTCGCCAAAACAGCTATCCCACTCGCGGATGTGTTCACTGCGCCCGGTGTCCAGCCCCCCCGCATCATATTCCCGATGACAGAAGCAGGTCGGACACACCGAGGTGCAGTTGCCGCAGGCCATGCAGCGGTCGGCCACCTGCTGCCAGTGGGGGTGTTCCCAGCGTTCGGCCAGCAGCCGGTGCAGATCGCCCTCGGGCAGGGTGCGGCGCTGGCAGCGTTCCGCCTCATTGCGCTGCCCTGCAACACGCGCCAGTTGTTCAGCCGTTGCCGGCGGCAGAGCCAGCGGCTCGAGCAGTTGGCTGCCCCGGGTTGATGAGGCGCTGATGACAAAGCCCTCTTCAATCTCATCCATCAACAGATCACCGCCCGCCTCCAGTGACGGGCCATCACCGGTTGCAACACAGAAACAGTTTGCCGAAGGGTGGGAGCAGTTGACCACAACTAGAAACAGGGTGCTGCGCCGTGCCTGATAGCCCGGATCGGGTTGCTCGCCGCGCAAGAAGTGTTCGTCATTCAGTTGCAGCGCTGCCAGGTCGCAAGGCCGTACGCCAAGCACAGCCCGGGCAGCAGGTGTCTGTTGTACAGGGGTGAAGCTGAGACGGCCTTCAGCGTCGCGGCCAACCTGCCACAGGGACTCCTGGGGGGGAAAGACAAGCGGCTTGAGCGCCTGCGGGCCATTGGCCCAGGCAAAACTGCGCACATCATCGTTCTGCTCCACCCGGTAGTAGCCCGGCTGCTGCTCCACGCGGATACCACTGGGCAGTTGTGCGGCACATTCCAGCCCGTTGTAGACAATCGCGCCGTCCACCACGCGGGGGCCTATACAGCGGTAATCCGCGGCCTGAATTGCACTCAGCAGTTGATCAAGCGCGCCGCGTACCAGAAATCGTCTTTCACCACCCATAACCCGTCCCGCAAGAGTCCCCCAGACTCATCACCTTACTATTGCCGCTATCAAAACAGGGCCAGACCGACGCCGGCCCCCCCCACCAGCATGCCGGCATAGCGGTACGCGTTTGCCTTGAAGGCATGCCCAAGCAGGTAGCCAGCACCCACGATGACAGTGGTGGAAACGGCCATGCCCGCAGCGGGAGCGAACATTGCACCCAGTTCCACGGCGTGCGCCCAGCCATGGAACAGTGAAAACAGGCCAACCAGCGGCAACAACACCATCCGGCGACGTGGCAGGCCTGTCGCCATCATTGCGCCCATGACTATCAATGAGACGGTGATACCCACCTCAAAACTCAGCCATGGCAAGCCGATAGCGACAGCAAGATAGGCCAGCAACAGCCCCGACAGGAAGACCGCCATCAACACGAGCGCCCTGATGCCGGGCAATCGTGCGGCGAGCATACCCACGGCGATGGCAGCAAACAGATGGTCAACGCCGCTGAGTGGATGAAATAGCCCGCTGGAGAAGTCCGGCATCGCCCCGGCAGGCGTGTGTGCGTACAGGGTGAACGGCAACAAGATACCGACAATCGAAATTATGCCTGCAAGAAAAGATCGTTTCATTATGCTACCCCCATCACGACTTGTGACCGGCAACACTGCCGGCACAAACGCTTCATTCTCTCTAACTATCAAGGTAGCAACATCTGCCTCAAGCGCCAGCTCACGGCACTTTTGAGTGGTTCAAAACGCAATGTGCCCCACGCACCGGAGCGGTACGTGGGGCACATTGGAAGGTGACATGTTGAATAAATCAGCCGACCACGACGTTTGTCGCCTGCAGCCCCTTGGGGCCGTCCTCCACTTCAAATGTCACATTCTGTCCCTCTTCCAGGCTCTTATAGCCGTCACCCTGAATCGCAGAGAAGTGTACGAAGACATCATTACTACCATCATCAGGAGCAATAAAACCATAACCCTTGGAGTTGTTAAACCACTTAACAGTACCTGTAGCCATACTCTAGTTCCTCAAAATAAACACAACTTAACCGCCAACAGTAGATGTATGTGGTTTTTCGGTAGCAATAAAACCGGCGAAAAATGTTACGTACACACACTGCAGCAATTCAATCCTAGCACCCTATTTCAGTGTCGACCAGTAGCGACCGCCGGTTATCATTCCCGCTTATCATTCAAAGCGAAGCGCCAGACGCCTGGCCCGCAGCAGGCCCCACCCGTCCCGCACTTCCTCCACGGAGGCGATCATCACCTCGGGGCAGTAGCCAACCTCAATAAACTCGGCAATCACCTCGCCATCCTCATTCAGATGAGAAACCCACCATACACCGGGGATGGCAGTCGAAAGCACACGGGTGGCGACAGGCTCTCCCAGATCCGCCTCGATGTCCCCCCAGCCAAGCACCTCCTGCAGCCGTGCATAGTCCCACTGGTCCAGCTTTTCCTCACCCAGGTCAATACTGGCAATCTCATCCCGCTCCAGCAGTTCGGAGAGCATGCTGCTGATACGTTTAAGCAATTGGTTGGCGCCTTCCCCACGCAACTGGCCACCACCTTGCGATATGTTTTTTTCATTATCAGACGGCATTGATAGAAAAATTTCTCTGTATATAATCAATGTTTGCAGCAAAAATAAAAACCATACCCAAGCTGCTTGCGGAAAATAATACACCAACCATGCAGCGGTGGTACTGCACGTTACACACCACATCGACAAGAACAGCAAAAGTTCTTCAATTTCAGCCTGTTAACACAGCGTATGATTGGGGGGGCAGATGGACATTATCATGCTCGATGATGATGGCCAATCAGGGAATATATGCACGTGGCTGGATGAAGCCGGCTATCAGTGCCGACACATCACGGACTCGGATGCATTTATCGGCTTCATTAAACAAAACCGCGTGGATCTGATCATTCAGACCTGTGACCTACCCGGGCGCAGGGGAACCGAGGCGCTCGACTGGATTCGCGAAAACCAGCCGGTACCGGTTATTGTCATCGGTCAGAAGGACGACGAGGAGTGCATTGTCACCGCCCTGGAACACGGCGCGGACGACTACCTCGCCAGGCCGGTAAGGCAGCGTGAACTGCTGGCACGCGTCAAGGCACTGCTGCGCCGCACCCGGGCATACCCACACAGGAGTAAGGTAAAACACATCGGGCCATTTACCGTCGACGAATCCTCACGCACCATCCACAAGGACGGCATCAAGGTGGCGATGACGCAAAAAGAGTATGCCCTCGCCTACTACCTGTTTGACAATATCGGTCACCTGCTGTCTCGCCGCAGCATTCTGGAACATGTCTGGGGACACACCTCCATCCTCAATACCCGCACCGTGGACACCCATATCAGTCGCATCAGGAAGAAGCTTGAACTAGTACCCGAACAAGGTTGGCATCTCAGCGCGGTCTACCAAAGCGGCTACCGCCTGGAACGGATATAGCGGCTATTCCGATAGCGTGAAGGAGGCCTTAAACCGTGCGTGACTTGCGCGCGAACAGCCGCCAAAGATAACTGTCAGGGTGCTCTTCACCGTGAGTGATGTATCGCAGCGCATTGCGGTTCAGCACGACCCACTGCATTCTTTCCATGGCGGCCTTGGTACCGCAGAACAACAACTGGTCGTCTATTTCGATACCCACCCCATCGGACGGTGTCAGCACTTCACCGCCGGAGCGATCGAGTATCAGCGGTAGGCAGGACAGTCCTCGTTCGCGGTCACGTGAATCGCGCATCAGATCACCCACGGTGATCTCCTCCCCTGCCGTGAGCGCTTCATAAAGCGCCGGCGTCGTATCATTGCCAACCTTCACCACCCATAATTCAGGGACAAGCTCATTGGTGATCCCCGAGATGCGACTGACCAGCTGGTTGGCCCACTCGTTGTCCTTGAAGCGGATGTGATGAAGAAAGTCGGTCAACAGGGGAGTGGTCATCACGGCGAAGATCGCCTGGGCTATCGACTCACTGCGCTGCATCACCAGATCCAGTGCCGCAGCCTTGAATATCTCACCGTTGTCCTGGCGGTTCTGGCGCGCCACCATAAACAGCTGCGAGTTGATATCGAAGGCGGTCATAATAATCGACAGGTTGTTGGTGTCGTTATCCGTACCCGCCACGATGCCAGCCGCATCATCAATATGGGCCTGCATCAGTGTCTCGGCCTCGGTGCCCCGGCCGACGACATCCACCCAGTCAGTACACCCGGTCTTCTCCGGGTCCGCCTCGATAACCACGGTCTCCACCCCCTCCTTGGCCAGGTTTGCCTGCACCGCCTTGCCAAAGCGGCCATAGCCGCACAGCACCCAGAAACCGTGCGGCGGATAGATAGGCATGGAAAGCGGTGTAGCGGGCACCTCGGTCAACCACTCGTAGAGCAGGTGGGTACCGGGCGAGTGCAGTGCCAGGGCAAGGCGATCGGCAAAGGTTTCGAATGGGTTGATGATGTAATCCGTACCAAAGGAGGCCATATTGGCCTCGGCATCCTTCGTTTCGGCCCGGCAGATCACCTTCAAATCCGGCCGCAACAGTTTGGTGCTGATGGCTACCTTCAGATTGACCTGGTCGTCATTGGTCAAGGCCACCACCCCCGCACAGTGCTCATGCAACAGGCCGGCCTCTTTCAGTGCGACAAGGCCGCGTGCATCGCTGCACAGCGCCGGGATATAGCCGTAGAGATCCTCTATCTCAAGTTCGCTGATGCGCTCCGGCTTGATGTCGATGACCACGGCGCGCATGGCTCGCCGGTCCATCGCCTTGATCAACATTTTTCCGGTATCGCCATAGCCGCAGACGATATAGAAAGGCTCGTTCAGACGCCTGACCCCACGGGCAAAGGCCTGCTCCACCACCGCCTGCTTGAAGCCCTGCTCCTGCATCAGCGTCAGTATCTTGCCGATGGCGTAGAGCCAGGCGATGACCGTCAGGTAGATGGAGACCAGGGTCCACAGCCGCTGGGCATCGCTGAACTCGTGGGGTATTTCACCGAAGCCGATGGTGGTGGCCATGTAGCTGACAAAATAGAAGGCATGGAAAAAACCCATGTGCCACGGCTGGCCCTGGTCATCAACACCGGGGATCAATACCAGGCCGAGCATGGAGATGGCATAGGCGAGGATAAGCACGATAAGCGGTGCCCGCATACGCCGCAACACGATGAAAACAACCTGATTCATCAATCTATCCGTGGGAGCGTTTCGTCAGCAGCCGTTAACGCCGCAGATTGACCGTCTCGATGATCAGCAACACCACTGAGGTGACATTGGCCAGCAGCGCACCGCCAGACAAAGACACAATACTGGCCATCGACTCGGGGCTCAGGCCGGTGGTGGACATGTACACCACATAGGCCCACACCATGGCGGCCATTATCAACTGCAGATCGGCAACCAGGCTTGTGGCCAGCAGGATGGCGCCCATGTGGGTACGATCGCCGAACTTGAGCACGGTGGCAATCAGGTTGACGATAATAACGGCAAACAGTTCGTACTTGTTGTGGTGCTCGGGATTGTCGATTTCACCGATAAAAAAACCAAAATTCAATGTCAGCGCCAAAACGATAAAAAATCCGAAAATGACCTTTTCAAGGTTCATGTTGTTATTCTCCCCAGCTTACCCTCGCATTGTTATCTTCTGATTGTAGGTAATATTTTGTTGCGAGGCCAAATTCCGGACCACTGTGGCCAGGAGAATAACAAGCGGCGAATAAGGGTGTCCCGGCAATGCCGCTCCTGTCCGACCAATCCATCTAAATTGTGGTTCCGTGACAACTTCACCCCCACCTTTAAATCAACTTTGTCGCCTCATTCCGTGTTGCGTGCTGCGGTAAGATTCGAAAACGGCTCTCACAGTTCCATGACCCGATTGTGACGCTGGCATGAAACCCGTCTCAGCCCGGCCTGCCGGCGATGCCCTCCGGTAGTGGCGGTCCCGAGGCAAGGCGGTGCGCCCAGCGGGTGGTCTCCGGCAGGCGGTAGCGGGTGACACAGCTCATCACCAGTTCCCGGGCGCTTTGCAGTGAGACACGGTGCCCCGGAGAGATATAGAGCGGTTTGACGCGGCTGCGGGTGCGCAGCACAGTGCCGATGGTTTCCCCTTTATCCAGCAGCGGCTGCCAGGCCCCTTTCTCCTCGGCCACCGCCTCATGCTGACCGGTAAGCCGGCTTTTCGCCACGCCTATTGCGGGGATATCCAGCAGTACCCCCAGATGGCAGGCGATACCCATTCTGCGTGGATGAGCGATGCCCTGCCCGTCGCAGAGCAGCATATCCGGCAGGCACGAGAGCATCTCCATTGCCGCCAGCACCGCCGGCACCTCGCGAAACGACAGCAACCCCGGCACATAGGGAAAGCGCGTGGGCAGCCTGGCAACGGCATGCTCCTCGAGCTGCAGGGACATGAAGTCCAGCACCACCACCGCCGCCCGGGTGACCGCCCCCTTCTCCTCGAAACCCACATCGACACCGGCAACGCTTTTCAGCTCACCGTAGCGGTCTTCCAGCACCACGCACTCGCGCAGCTGCTGCTGGATGGCGATGGCCTGTTTCGGGCTTACCGCCCAGGGGTGCTCATTGTGAAGTCGAAGTATCACCAGGTCCCTTGAAAATTGGCTGCGGTCACAGCAAAATGCCTGCCGCTAACCGGATAGAGTACGTCATGAGTCAAAAATCATTATATATCTTCGATATCGACGGCAAGGATTTCCAGGAGAAGGTCATCGACGCGTCCCATCAACAGCCGGTGCTGGTCGACTTCTGGGCCGACTGGTGCGGCCCCTGCCTGGTGCTGGGTCCGGTGCTGGAGAAGGTCATTCCCGAGTATGAAGGCGGGGTGTTATTGGCCAAAATCGACGCCGACGAGAACATGAAGCTGGCCGGCCACTACCGGCTGCGCGGATTCCCCACGGTACTGATGTTTGTAAATGGTGAAGAGGTTGAGCGTTTTGCCGGTGCCAAGCCTTTCCATCAGGTGCGCGAGTTTATCGATCGCAACCTTCCTCTATAGAACCGGCATACTGCCACTACTGAGAGAACATCCACAACATGTCGAATGGGAATGGCGGTTATCAAACAGCCAGACCCCACAGAACAGCTCAACGCACCTTGACCTTGACCAGTTCCTCGCCGTTCGGATCGGTGACGTGCACCGCACAGGCGATGCACGGGTCGAAGCTGTGAATGGTGCGCAGGATCTCCAGCGGCTGCTTCGCATCGTGCAGGGCATGCCCGTTCAATGCCGCCTCATAGGGCCCGTCCTGCCCCTTTGCATCACGCGGCCCGGCGTTCCAGGTACTGGGCACCACCGCCTGATAGTTGTCGATCTTGCCGTCCTTGATCACCACCCAGTGGCCCAGCGCACCGCGCGGCGCCTCCATAAAGCCGACGCCACGTGCCTCGGCAGGCCAGCTTGACGGGTCCCACTTGGTCTCGTTGAACGTCCGCACATCACCCGCCTTGATGTTGGCAATCAGCTGGTCGTACCAGCCCTGCATGGCATCGACAAAGATCTTGGTCTCCAGGGTGCGCGCCGCCGTCCTGCCCAGTGTGGAATAGAGCGCCTCAACCGGCGCATCCAGCGTATTCAATGCCATGGTAACCAGTTCACGGGCCTGCTCATGGCCCTTGGCGTAGAGCATCAGCACCCGCGCCAGCGGTCCCACCTCCATCGGCTTGCCGCGCCAGCGCGGTGACTTGAGCCAGGAGTATTCAGCCTCGGTATCGAGGTGGTCGTAGGGCGGTTTGGGGCCGGTGTAGTTGAGTTCGGTTTCACCGTCATAGGGATGCAGTCCCGACTCCTTGCCAACGCTGTAGTCATACCAGGAGTGGCTGACAAATTCCTGGATCTGATCATCGGCATTCATATCGAGCTCGTGGACCGTGGAGAGGTCACGGTTAAGAATCACACCCGAGGGCACCAGGTAACTGGCCGGGTCGCTCATGGTGCTGGCGGGGAAATCGCCATAGGTGAGGAAGTTGCCAACGCCCTCGCCCTGCGCGAACCATTCCTTGTAGAAACCGGCAATCGCCAGGGTATCCGGTACATAGACCTGATCGACAAACTCGCGCATCTGCCCGATGATGCTGCTCACCTGCTGCAGGCCGACCATGTCCACCGCGGTCGCACCGGCACCGCCGCGATAGTGCGGCCCCTTGCCCTTGCCCCGGTGGCCCGGATGAACACTGATGGCGCAGGGTACGCCGCCGACCAGGAAGTTCGGGTGCGGGTTCTTGCCGCCGAAAATGGTGTGAAGCTTGGCCACGTCCCGCTGCCAGGCAAGGGCCTCCAGGTAGTGGGCCACCGCCATCAGGTTGGCCTCCGGCGGCAGCTTGTAGGCCGGATGTCCCCAGTAGCCGTTGGCGAAGATCCCCAGCTGCCCGGACTCGACAAACCCCTTCAGCTTTTTCTGCATGTCGGCGAAGTAACCGGGAGAGGACTTGGCGTAGCTGCTGATGGACTGGGCCAGTTCCGAGGTGGCCTTGGGGTCGGCCTTCAACGCCGAGACCACATCAACCCAGTCGAGCGCATGCAGATGATAAAAGTGCATCACGTGATCATGGACATACTGGGCCGCGATCATCAGGTTGCGGATCAGCTGGGCGTTGGTCGGTATCTCGTAGTTCAGCGCGTTCTCCACCGCCCTGACCGAGGCGATACCGTGAACCAGCGTACAGACACCACAGATGCGCTGGGCAAAGGCCCATGCATCGCGCGGGTCCCTGCCGCGCAGGATGATTTCGATACCCCGCACCATGGTGCCACTGCTCGAGGCCTGGGTAATGACACCGTTGTCGGTCTCCGCCTCGATACGCAGGTGCCCCTCGATGCGGGTAATGGGGTCAACGACAATACGCTCCGTCATGGGTGTGCCCTCTAATCCGATCCCAGAAATTCATTGAGCATTCGATACTGCTCGCTCTCTTCCTTATTGCCCTCAGGCATGCCCTGCTCGATGGCTTCGCAATTGCGTGCCATGCGGCAGTACATCGCCGTCTGCCAGGCCGGCCCGCCCGCCTTGCTCTGCTCGATGGGCGTCACCAGCGCCTCGGCGGCCCGGGCCACGAAGTACCCGCCCTGTTCCGCCCAGTTACACTGTTCACCGCAATGGGTATAGCTGTCCATGGTCGCGCCCTTCGCCTCCTTGAGCGCCCGTGCCAGTTCATCCTTGCCGGCATCGGGCTTGGCGGCGGTTTGTATCACGTACTCGATACGCGCATCGCCGCTCAGGGCCAAGACATGTTCCACAAACAGGGCGCCCACGGCACGTTGCCTTTCCGGGCTCAGCTGCCCCACGGCCTGTTTAAATTCACCGTCACTGGAAATCGTGCCCATCACTCACCGCTCCCCTCTTCACCCTGTTCCACCAGGTGCTCTGCCAGCATCTCGGTGAGGCCCACTACCGGGATGGCCATATGGTTCTTCTCCAGCCCCTCTTCGAGCTGGATGCGGCAGTTGGCACAGGCGGTGACCAGTGTGTCGACCTGCAGGGCATCGAGCTGCGACTTCTTGCGCTGGAACGCCTTGAGCCGCAGCGCCTCGGCCTCCTCGTTGGCACTCACGCCACCACCGGCACCGCAGCACCAGTTCATCGTGCCGTGGTCCTCCATTTCGACAAAATTCTCGGCCACCATGCCAAGCAGCTTCCTCGGCTGCTCGATTACCCCGCCACGACGCACCAGTTGGCAGGGGTCGTGGAAGGTCATGCGTGCCTTTTCCATCCCCTCGGTCTGGAGCAGGCCCGAGGCACGAAATTCATCCAGCACTTCCAGAATGTGTTTCACCTTGAACGGGTAGGCACGGCCAATCAGGTTGGGCCCTTCCCAGCGAATCGCGGTATAGGCATGGCCGCACTCCGGGCTGATCACCGTCTTGACCTTCAGTTTTTCCGCCGCACCCACGACGCGGCTGACCAGCTCGCGGGCGATATCGGAGGAGCCGATCTGGATCCCGGAGTTGGTGGCCTCGAAGGCTTCAGAGGAAATAGTCCAGCTCTTGCCCGCCTGCTCGAAGATGCGCGCCACGGCCTCCAGATACTCCGGGTAGTTGATGATCTCCATCGACGACATCAGCATCATGTATTCGGCCCCTTCCCGGTCGAAGGGGACGCTCAGGCCGGTGCTCTTTTCCACATGGCGCGCCTGCGCCTGCAACGCCGGCAGTTTCACACCCATGGGACTGCCGATCGTCACCGCGCGCGTGGTTGCGCCGATCAGCCCCTCCGGGGCATTGCCTGATGCCACCATTCCCTCACGCATCTTGCGGATCATGCCGGTGATGTCATTACCGACCGGGCAGACCATCGAACAGCGTCCGCAGAGACTGCAGGCGTTGTAGACCAGTTCACGCCACTCCACCAGCTCATCATCGGTCACAGGCCTGGACAGCCCCAGCCGCTTTTTCAGCCGTCCCAGCAGGGTGAACTCCTGCTCCCAGAAACGCCGCAACGGTTTGAGTTTATGGATCGGCGTGTAGCGCGGGTCCCCGGTTTCGGTATAGAACAGGCACGCCTCGGCGCACAGGCCGCAGTGGACACAGCTGGAGAAGAAGCTGGCAGTCGGTGCATCCATCACCTCACGAAAGGCCTGGTGGGCCTTCTCAATCTGCGCCCTGCTCATGAGGCTACCCCCTTTCTGCTGAAAATCTCGCCGTTGTACCAGCGGGCAAAGAACAGCGTGAAGGCGTGCATCAGCCGGGTAAACGGTAACAGCGCCAGCAGCAACTCGGCACTCAGGATATGCAGCGCCAGCATTGTCGGATACGGCCACAACAGGTGGTGGTAGGCCAGGTAACCGCTCAGCAGCGGCAGGAAGGTGAGCAACCACGCCAGATAGTCGCCCCAGGTGGAAAGCAGGCGTTTGACCGGGCTGGTCACCCGGTCCACCAGTTTCACCAACATCGCCAGCAGCGTCACCACCGCAATGGCGTCGACCAACGGTGTTGGCAGACCGGGCCAACCGAAGCCCAGCACGCCACGTATCAGTTCGATATGCGGAATCAACAAAAGAATGCAGGCAAACAGCCCGAGGTGAAAAACATAACCGACGATATAGTTTAAGGCGGTATGCGGGTTAAACACCGAGAAATTGAAGGAGCGTGAGAGTATGGTTTGCCAGCCGGACCCCCGCTTCTTTTCGCGCGCCTCGGACAAATCGGCCTGTCTTCCGAGCCCCAGTATTTCAAACAAGCGCAGCACAACGCCAAACACAAACACGGCAATGGCCAGGACAAAGCCGGGCCCCCTCGCCCACTGCAGCAACTCCGTCTCACCGCCGCTCATGAGTGCTTCTCCAACTCATCGACAGTCAGTTCTTCGTGTGCCTCACGGGCCTCATCGCGCTTTTTCAAATTCTGCCATGCCACGGCAGCGCCCGCGGCCGCACCCACCGCGGCCGCACCGACTGCCGCACCGCCCAGCGGTGAGGTCGGTTCCGACAGCACCTGGTAGAACCCGCCCGCATCCCAGAAGTCGGGCTCGGAACAACCCAGGCAGCCATGACCCGACTCGATGGGGAAACTCACCCCGCCGTTCCATTTGGTGGTGGCACAGGCGTTGTGGGTCGTCGGTCCCTTGCAGCCGAGCTTGTACAGGCACCAGCCGTTGCGCGCGCCCTCATCATCAAAGGTCTCGGCAAACTTGCCCTGGTCGTAGAAGGTACGACGGTAGCAGCGATCGTGGATGCTGTCGCCGTAGAAGGATTTGGGGCGTTTCAGCTGATCGAGTTCCGGAATGGCGCCGAAGGTCAGATAGTGGGCCAGCACACCGCTGATCACCACCGGTATCGGGGGGCAACCGGGCACATTGATCAACGGCCGGGTTTCAATCTCGCCACTGGCCATCAGTTCCTCGACGCTGACCGCGCCGGTCGGGTTGGGACTGGCGTGCGGCAGGCCGCCGTAACTGGCACAGGTGCCAATGGCGATCACCGCCGCGGCACCCTCCACGGTCTCGCGCAGCATCTCCAGATTGCTGACACCGGCAATGGTCGAATACAGACCGCCATCCTTCATCGGAACAGAACCGTCAACAGCCACCAGGTAGCTGCCGTGAAACTGCTTCATCGCCTGCTCTCGCGCCTGCTCGGCGGCCTGGCCGGCGGCGGCCTGCAGGGTGTGGTGGTAATCAAGCGAAATGGCATCGAAAATAAGGCTTTCGATGGTAGGCAGGTGCGCGCGGGTCAGTGATTCGGTACAGCCGGTGCACTCCTGGAACGACAGCCAGATCACCGAGGGGCGTTTCGCCTTGCCCAGTGCCTCGGCTATGGCAGGTACCGCCGATTGGGGCAGCGCCAGCATCGAGGCCGTGGCGGCACAGAATTTCATAAAACCACGGCGCGATATCCCCTGCTGCCGCAGTCGTTGCTCCAGTGTTTTCTCGTCAGCCATATCGTCCCCCTATGACCGCTGATACCTCTTCAGAACTTCAAACGCTCCTCAATCGTCAGCAGCGCCTGCTCTATGTCGGCGGGATCACTTTTCAGTATCTCGGGTATTGCCGTCACTTCTACAAACTCCGCCATCAGCTCACCGTTGGCGTTGAAGTGGCTTACCCACCAGACGCCGGTAATGCCCGTCTCACGAATCTCACTGCGGCCCAGGCTATCGAGCGTAGCCGCAACCTCACCCTCACCGAGTTGCCGCCTCAGCAGGCGCTGGTCATCCGGGGTCAGCGGCAGCGAGTGCAAATCCACCGTCCCCCCTTCACCGCTGTGCAACAGCTGTTTCAACAGTGCCGATATTTCGTGCAGCACCGGTGCCACGTTACCGCTCAAGGCCTCACTGTTGATTTCGATGCCTTCCAGCCCTGCCATCAGTGCCACCGCCGGGCCAGCTCAAGGGCGAGCCGACACGCCTCGGGAATTGCCCGGCTTACAGGTTCAGTGGGTGACTCGCCCCACGACAGCGATTCGGGTTGTATGCCGATAAAGGCGCGGTGTTGCGGCAGTTCGCCCAGCATTCGACTGGTCGCCAACAGCTCCCACAACCCGACCTCATGGACACTGCTTTTACGCCCCGAGCCGAGAAATCGATCCATCGCTTCCCCCTCGAACAGCTTTACGCACCCCGCATCACGGTCCAGTTGTGCCGCGTCGATCACGATAAGTGCATCGCATCCGGCGACGGGCCCAGCCAGCGAAAAGCCCAGCGTCCCGCCATCCATAAAACTGATACCGGGATGATCCGAATGGTGTGCCGTGAGATAACGCACGGCATGAATACCGGCACCATCGTCACTCAACAGGCTATTGCCAATACCAAGAATTAGGGTCGACACACTCATCCTGAATTATTGTGTTAATTAAGAGAAGTAAAGCCCTGCAATGCGACATTTTCAAGCCGCAAGAATCGGTTACGGCAGTTACCCACTTTGCATTCATCGATTCATTTGCCAAGATAGGTATAACAATCGTGTCACTACCACCTGATGAGCCCGCCGCAGAGAAAATAGCACCATGTGTCTTGGGATCCCCATGCAAATCATCGCCATCGACGGCTTTAATGCCCGCTGCAACGCCAAGGGGGTGGAGCGTGATGTCAGCCTGTTCATGCTGCAGGACGAGACGGTGGCAACGGGAGACTTCGTGATGGTGCACGTGGGCTACGCCATCCAGAAGATCAGCGAACAGGATGCACGCAGCTCATGGGAACTGTTTGACCAGATCCTGGCAGCCACTGACGATGCATGAGCTGTCCATCTGCCAGGGGTTGATGCGTCAGGTCACCGCCATTGCCCAACAACACCATGCCCGCAGCGTCAGCCTGATACGCCTGCGTATCGGTCCGCTCTCAGGCGTCGAACCCGAGCTGTTAATGCAGGCCTTTCCCATCGCCAGCGCCGGTACCGTCGCGGCCAATGCCACGCTCACGGTCGAGCGACAGGCCGTCCGTGTCCGCTGCAGGCAGTGCGGTGCCGAAACCGAGGCCACGGCCAACCGTCTTGTCTGTGGCGAGTGCGGCCACTGGCAGACGCAACTGGTCAGTGGTGATGAGATGATCCTGCAGAGCGTGGAACTCGAAACCGGGAGCCTGGCCGGTGAGTCGTGACCGACATCACCGCATCATGCGAACTATGCTAGGGTAACAGGGAACTCTGGAGGCTCTCTTATGTGCGATACCTGCGGCTGCAATGTGACACCGGGCAACCGGCACCTGATCACCGGCAAAGGGAAACTGGCAACAAGCGCCGACGGCAAAACCGCGGTGACAGTGCTGCAAAGCCTGCTGTCGGAGAATGATCACCAGGCCCGGCACAACCGCCACCACTTCGACCGGCACAACGTGCTGGCCGTCAACCTGATGTCCTCGCCCGGCAGCGGCAAGACCGCCCTGCTGGAAGCGACCATTGATGCACTGCAGGGGGAGTTCCGCATCGCCGTTATCGAGGGTGACCTGGAGACCGAAAACGATGCCGAACGGATCCGCGCCAAGGGCGTCGAGGCCATCCAGATCGCCACCGGCAGTGCCTGCCATCTCGATGCCCACATGGTGCACGATACCCTGCACCGCCTCACACTCGACCCCGTCGATATCCTGTTTATAGAAAATGTCGGCAACCTGGTCTGCCCCGCCAGCTTCGACCTCGGGCACCACCACAACATCACCCTGTTGTCGGTCACCGAGGGCGATGACAAACCGGCCAAATACCCGGTGATGTTCCGCGCTGCCGACCTGGTGTTGCTGACCAAGTGCGACCTGCTGGCATTCCTCGACGACTTCAAGCCACAACAGGCCGAACAGTGCCTGCGCGAACTGGCCAGCGACGCACCGATGATGTCGCTATCGGCAAAAACCGGACAGGGGATGGGTCAGTGGCTGCAGTGGCTGCGTGACAAGGTCGAGGCACAGCGCCAACGCGTGGCCCGCAACGAGACGCTGCGCCCCGCCATCCAGTCGGACGGCGTACGCTTTCACGCCCACGAACCGGGACACACCCACCACCATGAGTGACCGGGCGCGTTC
>JBFEUI010000064.1:0-15089 GCA_041547565.1 Thiohalomonadaceae bacterium | reverse complement strand
GTTTCATATTCATAGATTGAATCCTGTGCAATTCTCCAGATAGATTATTTGCCTGAATACCCTTTACATCAGTTCTTCCCATGACAGGCGACCGGTGCCGTGGCCGCCCAGGTTCTGCACCTCGCGCACATCGATATCCGCGCCACCGCTGGTCTGCGAACCCGGCGTGTACTGGTGGTCGCCGAGGAATGAGGGCGCGGTAGGCAGACCGTGGTCGAATTTTTCGCCCGTGGGTGCCACATCCTCGCCACCCCAGGTGACCAGGTCATCGGTATCGACAATGCCGTCGCCGTTGATGTCGTATATCGCATCATCCGGATAGCCGCCGTTTTCGATCGCGACACCCATCAGCCAACCGTAGCCACCGCCGCTGCAGGGCGAGTCGGAGGGGACGCTGGTGTTGAAGTAGACCAGGTCGCCGCGCACCACCGCACCGCTGACGACGCGCTCGCCGCTGTCCGGCAGGTCGAAGAACCAGCCGTGGTGCGAGCTGTAATCGATGTCGTGATCGGTGTTGATGCGGATGTTGCCGCTGTTGGTCACGGTCTGCTCGAGCAGGTCGCCCTGGGTCAGGCCAACACTGCTGTCGTCCCAGACACCGTAGAAGCTCTGGGTGGCGGTGCTGGTGTTATCGCCGTCGGCGAAGTACTGCCCGGTACCGAACAGCACCAGTACATTGGGCTGGTTGTTTGAGGCGTCGCTGACCGACTTGTTCTTGACGATGGCTGGCTCGACCGTGATCGGCTGATCATTGGCGGTGGTGAACAGCGGACGGGGGGTCTGGCCCGACTTGTAGGCGCTGTCCCACTGTGCAGGGCTGCTGTTGCTGATATCGAATACCCAGACATTGCCCTTCAGGTCGCCGGCATAGACGCGGTCGGCGATATAGTCGCGGTCCAGGTCGATCACCGCCGGCGTGGAGAGGCCGTTGCAGTCGCTGGAGGCGTCGTTGCAGTCGCTGTTGGCGATGCTGCCGACACCGGTGGTGAGCAGGATGTAGTCCGTGCCCTCGTCCCAGGTGCCATCGCTCAGGTCCGGGTCGAGGAACACGATGAACAGCTTGGCTTCGCCGGAGCCGGTGTCGTTGTAGCCGTTGCCGAAGACGATGCCCCAGCGTTCGTTGTTGAGCAGCACGATCTGCGGCTTGCTGAAGGTGTAGCCCAGGTCGGGATGGGTGAATTCACCGATGACGGTGGACTGGATGTCGGCCAGCGCGCTGCTGAAGTTGTCGGGATCGGTCACGTTCAGTGCGAACAGCCCGCGGCCGCCGGCACGCTGGCCGCCGACCAGTATGGTCTGCCACTCCTTGCTGCCGTTGCCGTCATAATCGATGTAGATATCGCTCACGGTCGGCTCCAGGTCGACATAGTACTTGTGGTTATAGTTGGGCGAACTCAGGTAGTGCAGCCCCTCGTCCGAGGCGGTGCTGTTGAACAGGGCGGCGGGGATGTAGGCGATCACCTCGTCGCCGTCGTCGGCGCTGAAACCGTGCAGCATGCCGTCATTGGCGCCGGTATAGATGACCGGATCACGATCGCGCATGCCGTAGTAGGTGTCGCTGGTGCCGTCCGGGCGGGTTACCGTTTCACCGTCCTTGGAGTAGGACTTGTAGATGGAGTAGGCGTCATCGCCGCTCGGCCAGGGGTCGCTGGCGTCGTCGGGATTGCCGTCGGGCCAGCTGAGGTTCGGCTTGCCGACGTAGACCGGCGTGGAGTGTACGATGTCACCCAGCCGGCTGCCGCGTTCGCGGAAGTCGAAGCTGCCGCTACCACCCTCGTTGGAACGGTCGCCGCGGATGAAGTTGAGGCGGGCTACAGCCTCGTCATCGGTGGCCGGTGTGGGTGATGAATCACCGTCGCAGGCGGTGCCGTAGCACATGTCCAGTATCTGTGAGGCGGAGAGGTTGTCCCACTCGAAGCTGACGCCCGTGCTGCCGTCGTGAGTGAGGATCAGGCGGCTGTTGATCACATTTGAGTTGGAACGGTCATCCAGTTCATCCGCCGCGCTCCATGTGTGATTGGCGCTGATGCTGCCGTCACGCGGGTCCAGGTCGTAGGCGAGCAGGTCACCGCTCCAGTCGATAGAGTTGAACAGGGCGAGATAGACGGCGCTGTCGGTGCCCAGGGTGTTGGAGTTGAAGGCCACGGCGGCCGCCGCACCACGGCCGCGTGTGGCGATGTCATTGATGCTCGTTTGCATCGCGTCGATAAGTTCGCTGGGGTCCTGCGCCGAGAGGAATTTGCCGCGGCCGTTCCAGGCGGCATGGCGCATGTCATCGATCTTTTGCGGATCGCCTGCCGTGGGATCCGGCCAGGCAAAGGCGTCGGTGAAACTGTCCGGGTTGTCGGTGAGGGTGCCGTTCAGGCCGAAGGCCACGGTGTAGGTCACCATGTGCTGGCCCGGGTTGCGGTCGTCCAGGTCGTCGTTGGTGGGTACCTCGTTGCTCATCCCGTCCAGGTCGTCCTCGTAGTAGTGCATCGCCACGTCGGCGAGGGTGTTGGAGACGCTGTCGGCGTAGGAGCCGCCATCATAGTCGGTGTCATTGTTGCCGTCGGCATTGCCGATGGCGGTGGGGTCGGCACCGTTCCAGTAGCCGTCAGACATTAGAATGGTGAAATTCTGCTGGCAGATACCGCCGTCGGCCGCATCGAGGATCGGGCTGCTGTGTCCCGGGTAGTTGCCGTCGTAGTATTTGCCGACATCCTGTAGCCGGCTGCGCAGCGGGGTGTCACCCAATGAGTCGCCGGCGTGCAGGTTGGCCAGCAGGGTCTCCTTGTCGGCGACTGCCTGGGCGTCGACCGGCGTGGTGACGTCGTTCATGTTCGCGATGTCGGTCCAGGTGTACTGGCTGTTGATCGAGCCCAGGCCGACCCGGTCGATCGACTCGTTGATCACCTCGGACAGGGCGCGCTTGGCGGTCAGCTCGCGCTTGCGGTAGTAGGTGAACCAGTTGGCGAAGTTCTGGATCTCCTCGTTGTAGGTGCAGCTTAAGGGGTTGGCGCAGTCGCTGCGGTTCACCCCCCCGGCGAAGGGGGCGTTGGCTGGCTTGATCTCGACCAGGCTGTGGGCGTCTTCGGGGTCGACCACCCCGTCCCCGTCGCTGTCGGTCCAGGTGTAGTAGCGGGCGGGGTAGAAATTGCTCACCGTAAAGCCCCCCAGCCCGGGGTAGTCCGTGGAGTAGCTGGTTGTGGCGGTCAGGTCGAGGGTGCCGACAGCGGCGTCATAGGGGTTGTAGCGGGCGGCCGTCGGGGTGCTGTCGCCGAATGCATTACCGGCGTTGTCCTCACCCTTGGCCGGGGTGTAGTTTATCGCCGGGTTGTAATAGACGTGGTTGTAGCCGGCGTACCAGGTGCGCCACACGCCCAATGTGTCGGTGGCAGGGGCCAGCAGGGCGTTGACCGCCTCCTCGCTGGCCACGACGAAAAAGTTCGCGTTGTCGGGGGCCGGCTGGGCGTACCAGTAGGGCAGGCCGCCCAGCCAGACGATACCGTCGGACTCGGGGGTCATCAGGCCCCAGTCCATGCTGCCCGAGTCGTCGAGCATCATGAAGACGTTGGGCTGCACGTTGGTGCCGAGAAACAGCGGTGAGTCGGCAATGGGGCCGGGCTCGGCCTGCAGGGTGAGTGATGCGAGACCCAGTGACAGGCCTGCTGCCAGCAGATAGGTACGGCCTAATGGTGCGTTGTGTGTGTTCATCTTCTTTTCCTGCTTGTGCTGTCCGGGCTTCTTGCCCATCTTGTCCAGTGCCGAAGGCTAGAAGCGCATGCCGTAATGGCTGCGAATGATGACGCGGGCGTTGCCGCTGGCCCCCGCGCTGTAGGCGGTGATACGGAAATAGGTGACATCGTCGCCCGCCTTGGTCTGGCCGTAGCCGGTCAGGTTGAGTGACGAGTTCTCCTCGTCATCGTCCGACTCCCCCCCGTGCTGGATGTAGTAGCGGGGGGTAATGGCGCTGTCGCCGAAGGGCAGCGACGTCGCTGCCGCTGTGCTGCGGTTGCTGCTCCAGACATCGCTGTCGACGTCGAGGTGATCCATGACGCCATCGCCGTCGCTGTCGACCACGTCGGGCGCCAGGGTGCTGCCCTGGCTGTAGAGTTCGGCCAGGTCGTTGAAGGCCGCGGCGCTGGTCATAACACGGATAGCCTCCTCGGCGTCACGCAGGGCCGCCTCGGCGGCCTGCAGGGAGATGTCCCGATCACGGATGTTGCCCGCCATACGCTCTTCCAGCGTGGTGGTCTGCAGGGAGGTGACACCGATGAGGGTGAGTATCATCAGTATCAGCAGGCTGGTGACGAGCAGGGCACCTTGCTGCCGCGCCATGCCCTGCGGGAAGTTGCGAATTGTCTGTTTCATAAGCCTGTCGGTACCCGTTCGTTCGTAGGTGTGTTATTTCAGCCGGTTGCGGATGGCCACCGTCTTGGTGAAGGCGCGGCGCAGCCTCATGTCGTCTGCCGGGTCATGGGTGACATCCAGCAACTGGTAGGTGTTGGTATCGGCGGTCGCGCGCACGGCATCAGCGCTGCGCACGACGATGGCGATCTGCACGGCGATGACGCGGTCCCAGTTCTCGGCGATCTCATCGACCGTGGCGCCGACATTCAGGGTGCTGGCGGTGACGTACTGATCGACCGAATAGTCCTCGTTGTTGTCGATGCCGTAACGCAACTGGAAGTTCTCGATGTTCTCGATAATCTCCTGCGCCGCACTGCTGCCGTTCTGGCGGTAGAGGGCGAGGATGGGATCACCGTACTTGTCCACCCTTCCTGTGTCGGCGACCGAGTAGGTCAGGGACTGTACCGCGTAGACGTAGGAGGGCGGGGTGTCCGGACCCGGGTCGTAGCTTCGGCTCAGGCAGTGGGTGCTGCCCCGGCCGCGGTTGGGGCACTGGTCGACCGGCGAGAGGTTGCCCGGTGTCTGTTGCTGGCCGCCGGCACAGTGGGCGTTACCGGTGTTGTGGACCACGGTGCCGGCACCGGTGCTGTTGACCTGGTTGGTGATCTGGAAGATGTCGCCGCCGTTGACGTTGCACACCATCACGATATCGCCGCAGTCGAGTTGCGAGACATCGTTGACAAACAGCGTGGCGGCCATTTGGTTGTGCTGGGTCACGCTGACATCGCTGCTGTTATCGGACTTGCGGATGATGATGGTGTCGTAGGTGCCGTCGGTGCCCCTGAGCGCGTCGGTAAAGGGGATGAAACCGCTGCCGGCCGAGTCGAGGTTGTTGGCGAAGTTGAGATCGGTGCCGCCGCCGCAGCCCCAGAAGTCGGCCATGCGGATGTCACGGGTGAGCAGCTCCATCGAAAAGCGCCCGTCCTCCTGCACCCTGGAGTTGGCCTCGATGACCGAGTAGCTTTGCTTGTTGGAAATGAAGATCTGTATGACGCCCGCCAGCACGATGAGACTGATGGCCAGGGCCACCATGATCTCAACCAGCGTAAGTCCGCTCTGGTGTCGTTTGGGGTAATGAATACAGGTATTGGCTATCATGGTATCAGGCTCATTTGAAACTCTTGGAGGCCGCCGCTGCGGTCATCACGCCAGTTGACCGTAATGGTATAGACGGTGCCGTTGCGCACGACGTCGCCTTCCCCCTCCGGCAGCTGTGAGGTCATGTCGTCATTCCAGTCGCTGACGAGGGTGGCCAGGTCCCCCTCCGGCGTGGCGCGAAGTTTGTCACCGATGTCGTAGGCGATCATGGTGGCCTGGCTTCTCAGCAGCGCGCTCTGGTTATTCTGCAGACCCGCCAGTTGCAGGCCGGCCAGGCCAAGCAGGCCGATGGCGAGAATCAGCACGGAGACCAGCACCTCGATCAGGGTGAAGCCTCCGGGGCGGTGAATGGGATGCGAGTAAAAGCGTTTCATGGCATTAAGGGCATACAAAAGAGTTGATGTTGGGCCGTCCCGATGCGCTGATGACGACCTGTCTGCCGGTCTCTCCCGTTCTGTCATCACACAGGGTCATGACGTCGTTTGAGCCGGCCACGGAGATAAACCCCTGGGCGTTGTACTGGTACGTATCGACACCACTGGTAAAACTGAGGTTCGGGTCCAGGGCATCGAAGGTGCGTAATGTTGCCCCGCCGTTGACCTCCACTCGCCAGCCGCCGCTCCAGTCGGTGCTGTTGTTGGTGCTGACCACATTGACGATGGTGGTGCGCTTGATGGCCTCGCTGCGTGCCAGGTTCAGCGCGGTGACCATCTCGTTCGCCTGGGTGATAATCCGGTTGTTTTTGATGATGGCGGTGAAACTCGGCACGGCAAAAGTCAGGACGATCGCCGCAATGGCCAGCGTTATCATCAACTCAACAAGGGTAAATCCGCGTATTTTTTCCATAATTCCTGTATATCTCTTGTTTTTCCATCTGTCACCCGATGCCCGACGAGCGGCGCCTTTTTTCGGATAAAGCGCACGTCGTGTGAGTGGTGTCCTGTATTTATCACAATATTCCCACAATTTCGCAGGCGAATGCTGTAAGAAATTCTCTAAAACGGTAGCATAGCCGGATTCTTCGAAGCTGAGAGCTGGATAGCAGATTATGTCGGACTGTATCGTTGTCGGGGCCGGTCTTATCGGCATGTTAACCGCCCGTGAGTTGGCTCTGGCCGGCCTGCAGGTGCGCGTGATCGACCAGGGGGAAAGCGGACGGGAGTCTTCCTGGGCCGGCGGCGGCATCCTCTCGCCCCTCTACCCCTGGCGCTATCCCGCCCCGGTCACCCGCCTTGCCCGCTGGGGGCAGGAGCGCTACCAGGAGTTGGCCGAGGAGCTGGCACTGGAAAGCGGCATAGACCCGCAGTGGACCCTGAGCGGCATGCTGGTGCTCGGTGTCGATGCGGACGAACGGGACGAGGCGATCGGGTGGGCGGTGCAGTACGGCTATGACATCGAGTACCTGGAACAGGGGGGCTTGCGCCACTGCGAACAGGCGCTGGGCGAGGGGTTCGGCTCCGGCCTGTGGCTGCCGCAGGTGGCGCAGGTGCGCAATCCGAGACTGCTGCAGGCGCTGCGTAAATCCCTGGAGGGGCTGGGGGTGAGGTTTGTGGAGCGCTGCCGGGTGAACGCCATCGCCGTGGAGCATGGCCGCCTGGTGGGGGTACAGAGCGAGCAGGGGCTGCTGCGTGCCGCGCGGGTGATTGTGGCGAGCGGTGCCTGGAGTGCCGGCCTGCTGGCGCCGCTGGGTTACGGTATCGAGGTGGAGCCGGTGCGCGGCCAGATGCTGCTGTTCAAGGGCGAACCGGGGCTGCTGAGGCGTATCGTGCTGTACGACAACCACTACGTTATTCCGCGCCGGGATGGCCATATCCTCGCCGGTTCGACCCTGGAGCGGACCGGTTTCGACAAATACACCACTGAACAGGGCCGCGATGAGCTGCAGCAGGCGGCGTTCGAACTGGTACCGGCGCTGGCATCATGCCCCATCGAGCATCACTGGGCCGGCCTTAGACCGGGATCGCCGGAGGGTGTCCCCTATATTGGCGGGCATCCGCGCATTGCGGGGCTCTATGTCAATACCGGTCATTTTCGCAACGGCGTGGTGCTGGGGCTGGCATCGGCCAGGCTGCTTTCGGATCTGGTCAACGGTAAATCGCCGATCCTCGACCCCGCTCCCTACGCCCTGGCGGGGGGAGAATAATGCTATCTCCGATAGATGGACTTGGTCTTTCCCTTTCGTCTATACTGACTCAACGTACCAATGGGGGTTGACATTATGCAGGACAAACATCGGGTTATCGCACTTTTGCAGGAGCATGGCATCACGCCCACGCAGCAGCGCCTTGAGATTGCACGACTTCTATTTTCCAGGCCGCAGCACGTCTCTGCCGATCAGGTATTGTCGATGACACGTTCCGATGGCCGTGCCCTGGTGTCCAAGGCCACGGTATACAACACCCTGAACCTGTTTGCGCGCAAGGGGATGATCAGAGAGATCATTGTCGACCCGAGCAAGGTCTTTTACGATTCCAACACCTCCCATCACCACCATATCTACGATATCGACAACGGCACCCTGAGTGATGTCGAGGCCGGTGATGTCACCGTTACGGGCCTGCCCAGGCTGCCCGAGGGCACCACCGTGGAAGGTGTCGAACTCGTGTTCCGCGTGCGCTCCGCCTCCTGAACGATTATTTCAGGTCGTCATCGCCGGTGTAGCTCAGTTGGTAGAGCAACGCACTCGTAATGCGTAGGTCGGAGGTTCAACTCCTCTCACCGGCACCATTGCGGGCTCAACACTTGTTACTTTCCGCAAAACGGTCGGAGGTTGATGCAGGCCCTCCCTGGTCTGCCCCTGATCAACTCAGCCGTTCAGACCTGGATAGCGACACCAGCTCTTCGAATAGTGCCTGCCTTGAGTTGATAAGCGCCATGCGCAGTTTCTCCAGGCCGCTCATTGAGCCGTAACCGGTATCACTGTGAAACGCACCATACAGCTTGGTCAGTACGTCCGCGTAATTGCGCAGCCGATGGTGTAGTTCGTCCAGGCCAAGTAACAGCATATCGCCCTCTGTGGCGGACAACTCGTTCATTGCATTAAACACGCGTTTGCGCCGGGACTTGATCTGCATTTCCTGTTCGCCGGTCGGCGTTTCGCCGTGCTTGAAACGCCGTTCCCTGTCGATGAGCAGTTCCCAGTACTTCATTGCATGGTGAAAGCTGCTTTCTGTGTTTTTTGCGGCGACATGCAGCAGTTGCTTTTGCTCTGATTCGGTCGATGGGTAGCTGGTCTGCCGCTGTTTTTGTCCACAATAGCCGTAGCCGGCGATACCGCCGAGTATCACGCCGATGGCAAACACACTGGCTGATGCGAAAAGTTCCACTGTTCCAGAGTCTTGGAATGAAAAAAGGTCTAATAACACTGACGCTAGCAGCTATTTGAGATTTAACAACACGGAAACGCCGTATTTCCTGTTAAACCGTTTCTAACCGGTTAGTGCTACAGTTAGTTCTGCAGGGGAGAAACGTTGCCTGGGCGCTTGTTAAATGCCCGTGAAGCAACATACTTAAGGGTAAGGGTGAAAACACAATATATCTCGGGAGAGGCAATGAGCGAGCAGAATACTGTCGGCAACAGCGCCATTGAACACCTGCGGCACAAGAAGCTGAAATACCGTGGTGAAAAGGTGCGTGACATCGTGCTGCCAACGGAACCCCGTACGCATGAAGACCTTGGTGTGGACATAACGGTCGTCCACAACATGGTCATCAAGCACCTGTTTACCGGCGGCACGCTGCGCAACGACGATCTGGCGCAGCGCATGGGGATTCCCCTTGCGCTGCTTGAACAGCCGGTGACCTTCCTGCGCAACCAGGCCCTGTTGCAGGTACACCGGCGCGATACCTCGCAGCTGGGCGATCTGCTTTTTCTCGCCTTGACCGAGCGGGGCCGGGCGCTGGCCCATGAGTACATGGATGATTGCGCATACGTCGGTCCGCTGCCGGTGAGTTACGAGACCTACTGCAAGCAGGTCAGGGCGCAGACGGTCAAGCACCAGATCGCCGACCGCGAGAGTATCGAGGCGGCCTTCTCCGATGTGGTGATCAACAGCGACACCCTGACCAGCATCGGCACCGCCTTTAACAGCGGCGAGTCGATTTTTCTCTACGGCGTACCGGGTACCGGCAAATCATTTATGGCCAATCAGCTGGTCAAGATGCTCAGGGGTAATATCGCAGTGCCCTACGCCATCGATGTCGATGGTCAGGTCATTCGTGTCTACGACCCGAACAACCACGTCTCCATCCACCGAAACGGCGGGGAAGAGGGCAGTGAGCTGCAACTGCTCAAGCGGGAGAACGGCCTCGACAAGCGCTGGGTGATCTGCGAGCGACCGGTGATCGTCGCCGCCGGTGAGTTGACCCTGCAGATGCTGGACCTGCAGTATCAGAGGGATGCCGGCTTCTACGAGGCACCGCTGCAGATGAAGGCCAATGGCGGGGTGTTCCTGATCGATGACCTGGGGCGGCAGATCGTTGAGTCCAAGGTGCTGCTTAATCGCTGGATCCTGCCGCTGGAGACCGGTACCGATTATCTGGGTCTGCACACCGGCACCAAGATCCAGATCCCGTTTGATGTGATTCCCATCTTCTCCACCAATATCCAGCCGGAAGAGCTGGCGGACGAGGCCTTCCTGCGCCGCCTGGGCTACAAGATCATCGTTACCCCTGTGAGCCGGGAGGAGTATGAACAGATCTTCAGGCAGTACTGTGAACTCAACGGACTGGAGTACAAAGCGGATGCGGTGGGCTACCTGATTGAGAATTTCTACAAGCCCAACAACATGGATCTGCTGGCCAGCCACCCGAAGGAGATCATCAACAAGATTATCGACTTCTGCCTGTTTGAGGGGATCGAGCCCGAGTTGAAAAACGAGCTGATTGCGATGGCGTGGAACGCCTATTTCATCAGCCACGCCCAGTAGCTGTTTTCCGCGGTTCCCGGGTGGGGTAGGACGGTGTGCCTAGCCGGCGAGCGTGGTGATGCGCATCGACAGGTCGATGGCGTGGATATCCTTGGTCAGTGCGCCAATGGAGATATAGTCCACACCGGTGGCGGCCACCTCGGCGATGCTCTCCAGCGTGATCCCCCCCGATGCCTCCAGTTTCGCCCGCCCGGCGGTGAGCGAGACCGCCTTACGCATCGCCTCGGTGCTCATGTTGTCCAGCAGCATGATATCGGCCCCGGCATCGAGCGCCTGCTGTAACTCATCCAGGTTCTCCACTTCCACCTCGACCGGAATCGCCCCGGGGGCGTGTAGCCGCGCCTGACTCACCGCCTCGGCGATGGAACCGGCCGCCGCGATGTGGTTCTCCTTTATGAGGATGCCGTCATACAGACCGATGCGGTGGTTGTGGCCGCCGCCGCAGGTGACCGCGTACTTCTGGGCCAGCCTCAGCCCCGGAATGGTCTTGCGGGTATCGAGCAGCCGGACCCCGCTGCCCGCGACGCGATCGACATAGCGCCGGGTGGTGGTGGCGGTGGCCGACAGGCTCTGCAGGAAGTTCAGCGCGGTGCGCTCCCCGGTGAGCAGGCTTCGGGCCGGGCCGGTGAGCAGACAGAGTGTGGTGTCGGCCGCCACCTGCTCGCCCTCCTGTACCCGCCAGTCGATGCGCACCGCCTCATCGAGCAGTGCAAAGACCAACTCGAACCAGCGCCGCCCGGCGATGACCGCCGGCTCACGGCAGATGACCGTGGCCTCGGCCTGCGCCGTTTGCGGTATCAGCGCGGCGGTCAGGTCGCCCGTGCCGATATCCTCCCGCAGGGCGGCCTGCACCTGCTCGCGTATGAGCTGTTCCGGGACGGGTGTGTGCATCGGCTTAGAGGATATCCAGCAGTTCGACCTCGAATACCAAGGTGGCGTTGGGTGGGATCACACCGCCCGCCCCGTGTGCGCCGTAACCCAGCTGCGGCGGCAGGGTGAGCTTGCGGGTACCGCCGACCTGCATCCCGGCTACCCCCTCATCCCAGCCCTTGATGACCATGCCGGCGCCGAGGCGGAACTGGAACGGTTCATTGCGGTCCTTGCTGGAGTCGAACTTGGTACCGTTCTCCAGCCAGCCGGTGTAGTGGACGGCGACGGTTTGTCCCGCCTCGGCGGTGGCGCCGTCTCCGGTGACCGTGTCCTCGTATTTAAGGCCTGAATCTGTGATCTGTTCTGCCATTTGTGTTCTCCTGAAATCAGTTCGTGGTTCTTGCTGCGCAGCTGTGCGCGTATTGAGGCCCCTCGCACCACAACCGTGCCGCTTTGGCAAAAGGCCTATTCTGTGGCCTGGCTCAGCGCTTCTCAAGTGCGGCGAAGTAATCGCGCGTTAATTTGAATACCACGGGGCTGAGTAGCAGCAGCGCCACCAGGTTGGGGAGCGCCATCAGCGCGTTAAGGGTATCGGCCACCAGCCAGATGAATTTCAGCTCCATGCCCGCCCCGATGGGGATGGCGATGATCCAGAGGATGCGGAACGGCACGATGGCGCGTACGCCGAACAGGTACTCCACGCACTTCTCACCGTAGAAGCTCCAGCCCAGCAGGGTGGTGAAGGCGAAGATGGCCAGCCCGAAGGTCACCACGTAACCGCCGATGCCGGGCAGCGCCATCTCAAAGGCGGCGGCCGAGAGCGGGGCGCCGTTTTCACTCCCGGTCCAGGCGCCGGTAACGATGATGACCAGACCGGTGATGGAGCAGATGATAATGGTGTCGATGAAGGTGCCGAGCATCGCCACGCTGCCCTGGCGTACCGGGCTGTCGGTGGTTGCGGCGGCGTGGGCGATGGGCGCACTGCCAAGCCCCGCTTCGTTGGAGAAGATACCGCGTGCCACGCCCCACTGAATCGCCATCATGACGGTGGCGCCGGCAAAACCGCCGGTGGCGGCGGTCGGGGTGAAGGCGTGGCTGATGATCATTTCAATGGCGCCAGGGATCGCCGGCAGGTTCATCAGCAGCACGACCAGGCCGGCGACCAAATAGCTGATGGCCATGAAGGGGACCAGTTTGCTCGCCACATCGGCAATACGCCGAATACCGCCGATCAGCACCAGGGCAACAAGTGCCGCCATCACGATGCCGGTGACCAGCGGGGAGATATTGAAATTACTGTGCAGCGCGTCGGCCACCGAGTTGGCCTGGATGGTGTTGCCGATGCCGAACCCGGCCAGTGCCCCGAAGATGGCGAAGGCGGTACCGAGCCAGGCCCAGTGGCTTTTCAGGCCGTTCTTGATATAGAACATCGGACCGCCGACGTGATCCCCCTTCGCGTCGGTCTCGCGGTAGTGGACGGCCAGCACCGCCTCGGCGTATTTGGTGGCCATGCCCACCAACGCGGTGCACCACATCCAGAACAGGGCGCCGGGACCACCGGTGAATATCGCCGTGGCCACGCCGGCGATATTGCCGGTGCCCACCGTGGCGGAGAGCGATGTCATCAGCGCCTTGAACGGGGCGATGTCGCCCTCGCCCTCGGCATGGCGCCCCCGCCACAGCATGCGGAAGCCGTAACCGAGCCGCTGCAGCGGCATCGCCCTGAGGCCGGCGGTGAGAAACAGGCCGGTGCCGAGGATCAGTACCAGCATTGCCGGTCCCCAGACGATGTGGTTGAGTGCTTTTATCAGGTCGGTGATGAACTCCATGGATTCCCCTGTTCAGGTATCAGGCTGCAGCATGAGAAACTCGTGCGAGCCCTGACGTTGCAAGCTGCAAGTGGAGAGACCAAAGGGAAAAATATGTTCCACGGTTTGAAATATTTTTTCTTTTCTCTTGTAGCTTGAATCTTTTATCCGCTTAGGATGGCCTGTGCATATCCACCCCTGTTGATTACTTGTATTGCCGCAGCATAAGGGTGGAGCCGCGTTGAGTAAACTCCAGGTGCTTGAGGAAACTCATGCCGAGCAGGACGGTCTCCCCCTCCATGTGGGGGTTGATGCTGGCACGCACCCCCCGCAGCTCGATGCCGCCGAGCTGCAGTTGCGGGATTGCTGTCTGGTAGGCGGTGATGGTGCCGTTGGCCGTCTGGTAGACCCTGGCCGGGCCTCTCTCCAGGCCCAGCTGACTGGCGATGGCGGTGGGTATGGAGACATCGCTGGCGCCGGTATCGACCAGAAACTCCACCGGCTGGCCGTTAATGCTGCCGGTCGCCAGGTACTGGCCGTAGCGGTTGCGCTGCAGCAGCGTTTCGGATTGTGCCCCCGGGGCGATGTTCGCCAGGTGGCGGTTGGGGTTGCGCTGTTGCTCCAGCCAGCCGCTGAAAAAAAGCGTCAGCAGGGCCAGTGCCATCAGCCAGCCGGCGATGATCATGACACGGCCATAGCGGCCGGTGCTGTCTGGGTGTCTGGACGGCTTCATCGTCTGGCCATTATATCGCGCTAAACATCATTTGTTCGATGCGGTAGTATCGGGCAAAACGAAACCACGACAACGAGACCCGAGTTTGGCGTTCAAAACTCCTGCGATTGTAAAACCGATGCTGGACAGCGTGCGTGATCTGCTGCCCATCATTGTGGTGATTGGCTTTTTTCAGCTGGTGGTGCTGCAGCAACCCATCCCCAACCTCGGGCAGCTATTGTTCGGCACCTTTATGGTGGTGCTGGGGCTGACGCTGTTCATCCAGGGGCTGGAGATGGGGCTGTTCCCCATCGGCGAGTCGATGGCCTACGCCTTTGCTCGCAAGGGCAGTCTGTTCTGGTTGCTGGGCTTCGCCTTTGCCCTGGGATTCGGCACCACCGTGGCCGAACCGGCCCTGATCGCGGTCGGCAACGAGGCGGCCAAGGTCGCCGCCAGCGGCGGGGTGATCGCCGACACCCAGGCGTCGATGGAGAACTATGCCACCGGACTGCGCCTCACCGTGGCGCTGTCGGTGGGTTTTTCCATCGTGGTGGGCGTGTTTCGCATCCTCAAGGGCTGGCCGATCCAATACCTGATTATCGGCGGTTATCTCGGCGTGGTGATCATGACCGCCTTTGCGCCGAAGGAGATCATCGGCATCGCCTACGACTCGGGCGGGGTGACCACCTCGACCATCACCGTGCCGCTGGTCACGGCGCTGGGCGTGGGGCTGGCCTCCAGTATCGAGGGACGCAACCCGATGATCGACGGCTTTGGCCTTATCGCCTTTGCCTCGCTCACGCCGATGATCTTCGTCATGGGCTACGGGATGGCGATCGGATGAACGGCACCCTGCAGCTTGTCATCGATACCACGGTGGGAACGGTGCGCGATGTGCTGCCCATCGCCGCCATCATCTTCGGTTTTCAGATCTTCGTTATCCGCCGGGCGGTGCCGAACCTGAGGCGGGTGCTGGCCGGTTTTTTCTATGTGCTGCTCGGACTTTCCTTTTTCCTCATCGGGCTGGAGCAGGCGCTGTTCCCGCTGGGCAAGCTGATGGCGCAGCAGCTGACCGATCCGGCGTTTATCCTGGGCGAGGGGGTGACACGTGTTCTGCACTGGGATGACTACATGTGGGTCTACATCTTCGCCTTTGCCATCGGGTTTTCCACCACCGTGGCCGAGCCCTCGCTGATCGCGGTGGCCATCAAGGCCAACGATGTGTCGGGCGGCACCATCGGTGTATGGGGGTTGCGCACCGCGGTGGCCATCGGTGTGGCG
>JBFEUI010000063.1:0-15502 GCA_041547565.1 Thiohalomonadaceae bacterium | reverse complement strand
TCTATAGAGGAGTACATGGGGCAGTGGTTGTGATCGTAACGGCTGCCGTCGGGATAGCTGTGGTGAATGGTGCTGTGCATGGGTATGCCGATGAGTTCATCGACCTCGTAGCCCAGCATGCGCGCGGCGGCGGGATTGACAAAGGTGGTGATGCCCCGGGCATCGACGCCGAAGATCCCCTCTGCGGCGGTATCGAGTATTTGCTGATTCTTGTTGGCGCTCGCTTCCAGTGCTGCCTCGGTCTGTTCGTGGGAGAAGCGCAGGTTTATCGACTCCAGCAACGAGCGGTGGGCCTTCAGGGAGATGCCAATCAGCATGGTGAGGTAGATACTGACCATCAGCCCCATGAGGAGGCCCACCTCGCTGCCGAGCAGGAAAAAATGGATGGCCAGCGGCAGCAGTGATGCCAGCAAAAAGAGGATGGAGGCGGAGCGCAGTGAGGTCAGGGTGGTGATGGAGCCCGCCGTCATGCCGGCCAGGGCAAAGGCGATAAGCACCTGGTGAATGATGTTGTCGGGCGGGAACAGCAGCAGGGCGCTGGCGCCCCAGGTCAGACCGGAGAGCAGGGCGCCCATCCGGGCCCTGTTGGCCCAGCGTGCCAGGGCGTGGTCATCCGGCTGAGAGCGACGGTAGCCAAGGTACAAGGCAAGGCGCAGGGCGGTGACCAGCAGGATGGCGGTCAGCCAGGCGATAATATTGCCGTGGGCAACAACCGGCCACTGGGCCACTGCCACCAGGGAGGCGATTACAATAACCGTAACCAGGGCAAGGGCAAGCGACTGGTACTGCAGCCGAACCTGCTCGCGAAAGACAATCCTGTCGCGCTCACTCTGCATTATGTGCTCTGCCATGCTGTATCTCGAATGCCGTTCAGCCGGCGGGACAGAAAAATCCGCGGCGATTGATCCACTGACGCGCAACTGCCGCTGCGCGTCTTCAGCTGTGTGGAGCATAGGGGACCGGTGACTTGCATGCCCGCTGTTCTAGTTATTATTGACCACATCACAAAGTGTGACGTAATTCACACATTCGCGACAGGGACACTTTAGTGAAATCGCTGATTGAATACTACCCCAAACGGGGTATTTTTAGGGGCGAAATTGGCTGACGTGCTGCTTTAGCCGGTGATAACCGGCCGGGTTGCGCCCGCCGTAGCGCAGTCCGATATAGAGGCGGGTGATGCTACCGATTGCCCCGGCCAGATCGGGCCGCAAGCCACTGGCGCGATTGGCAAATGTCAGCGGTCCCTCGCTGGGCATTCTGGCGATGCCCTGCCGTGCCAGTTTCCGGCAGAAATGCTGGTAGAGGCGTGCGACGGGGTCGGGGGCCGGGGGCTTGTGCCGAATGAGGTAGAGGGCAAGCAGCAACACCGCCCCGATCAGCGACACAACGAGCAGCCCTGCCAGGGCCGCCCAGCCGAAGCGGGCGAGCCCGAGTCGCTCGAGCAGAGCCGCCTGGCGCGCCTCGTTAAAACCGAGCACCCACTGGTTCCAGCCGTAATTGACGGCATCCCAGCCGTTTTTCAGCCGTTGCCAGTTGCGTGCGAGCCATGTTGTCCTGTTCGGATCCAGACCGAATGCCGCCGTGCTGCTAAAGCGCACCAGGTCCAGCGGGGTCTCCACCCGCTCAGCCGGGATCACCGCCGTGGGGTCGATGCGCACCCACCCCTGCCCGGTGAGCCATACCTCGGCCCAGGCGTGGGCATCGGACTGCCTGACAATCAGATAGTTGCCCAGCGGGTTGACCTCGCCCCCCTGATAGCCGGTCACCACCCGTGAAGGGAGGCCGGCGGCGCGCATCAGGGTGACAAAGCTGGCGGCGTAGTGTTCGCAGAAGCCGCGCCGGGTGTCGAACAGAAAGCGGTCGACCGGATCGCGCCCGGGCAGCGGCGGTGGCCGGCGGCTGTAGTAGAAGGCGTTGTCGCGGAAGTAGTCGAGTGCGTGCCGGATGATCGCCTGCGGCGTCAGGCCGGCGTTATGCCACTGCCGGGCGAGCTGCCGGGTGGCGGGGTTGCTGTTGTCACCCGGCAGGTGCAGGGCCAGATGGCGCAGAGCGTCCGGCAGCGGGCCGGTGTTGTAGCGGGTGTAGGATTCGAGCCGGTAGCGCTGCACGTCGGTGACCTTGTTCTCGGCAACCAGCTGGTAGTCAGGCCGCATCCAGGCACCACCGGGCAGCGACGGCACGCGGGCCGGCAGGTCCAGCGCAAAAAGCCATTTGCGATCGTGCGGCTCCATGGTCAGGGTGTAGGCAACCGTCGGTTCCACCCCCTGATAACTGACCTGCCCGGACTTGAGGCGGTCCACCACCCTGTTGCCGAGCGGAGACCAGCGTCGCCCATCGGTGTGCCAGAGCACCGGGCCGCGCCAGTAGAGCAGATCGGCGTCGGGCACGGCACCGTCAAACTGGACGCGAAAGGCCACTTCCTCCGACTCGACCAGGTCGGTAATGGTACCCAGCGTCATCTCCTCCGACAGGCCGGTCCGTGCACTGGAGCCCTGGTCGGGCAGGCTCCACAGCGGGCCGGGAATGCGCGGGAACAGGACAAACAACAGCACCATCAGCGGCAGTGACTGCAGCAGCAGGCCGCCGGCGGTGCGAGCATAGCTGCGGATACGTGCAGTCGATGCCCCCGGGTGATTCAGGGCGATGAGGGCAGTGGTCAGTGCCAGCACCACGGCAAACAGATAGAGCCCCATGAAGATCGATTGGCTGAACAGAAAACCGGTCACGACCAGGAAATAACCCAGGAACAGGGCCACCATGGCATCGCGCAGAATGCGCAGCTCGAGCAGCTTCAGGCACAGCATCACCGTCAGCAGCGCACTGCCGGCGTCACGGCCTATCAGCGTGTGGTAGTGCGACAGTATCGCCACCGTGCCCAGGATGGTGATCGCCAGGCGCAGCAGGCCACCCGGCAGCGACCAGCCCTTTACATCGCGCAGCAGGCGCCAGGCCAGCACCGCCATGCAGCCGGCAGCGAGCCACAGCGGCATGTGCGTGAGCTGCGGCAGCACCACCAGGGTCAGGGCAGCCAACAGCAGCAGCCGGCCTGTCTGGGGCGGTTGACGCCGGGGCGCTGAGGGCCGTCTCATCGGGTCTCCCCGAACAGGGCGAGCGCCTTCAGGCAGCGGTGGCGGTGGTCGCTGCCGCGTCCCGGTTCAATGCGCTCGTTTGGCAGCACAAGCCCGTAGCGGTAACCGCCGCCATCGGCTTCCAGCACCCAACGGCACAGGGTGGAGAGGCGCTCTTCAATCGCCTGCCTGCCACACATCTCCCAGTGCAGCCACAGCTCCTCGCTGCGGTCGCCGCCGAACTGTTTGGTCTGCAATCCCTGTTCGCGGGCGTAGGCCGGCCAGTGGATATGGCGCAGCGAGTCACCGGGGTGGTAGGGACGCAGCGAAGCGAAGTCGTCACTGCCGTGGCCCTTGTCGCCACTGCCCTCGCCGGCACTGAGCAGCTCGCTGGGCAGTCCGCGCCTGTCGGTGGGTCTGGGGTAGACCAGGCAGGCGGTGTCGAGGTGAAGATAGCCCCAGGCGCGAAACAGGCCCAGGGGGAACCGGGTTGCAACGGTGATGCGTGGCAGCGGCAGGTAGCCGCGCCGGCTGGTGGGAACGTGGAGGTTGACCCAGTGCTGGCTGTTGGCGGCCAGGTCGAGCAGGGTTGTCGCGCCGCCGGTCTGTTTCAGTTCCAGTGCCAGACGTTCGCCGCCGTCACGGTTGTCGATGCTGAGGGCGAACAGGGCCTCCTCGCCGGCGAACACGGGCTGGTTGTGGCCGCTGGAGAAACCCAGGTCATGGAGGTTACGGAAGGTGTGGATGATGCCGTTCACCGCCAGGCCGGTAAGCAGGAAGGTCAGGGCGTAGGCGAGGCTGTTGTTGTAGTTAATGGCCCCCAGCAGCATGGCGAGGAGCACCAGGGCCAGAATGAAGCCGTGACGGGTGGGTAGGATGTAGACCCGGTGCCGGTTGAGGCGGATCGGTCCTGCCTCGGCGCGGTCGCGGCGCAACAGCCTGCGCCAGAAGGCGCGGCTTTCGGTGAACCAGGTTGATGGATGTTGCATCGATTACTACGCTGACAAACGATGTTTCATCGGTGCGACCTTATCGAGATACAAGAAAAAAGATCCAAGATAAAAGGGTAAGCACAATAAGTAGAACTGCGGTACTTATATCTTTTCTCTTGTAACTTTTCTCTTTTCTCTCTCACGGAATCGCTACCTCACTGAAGTCCTCGTTCAGCTCTTCCAGCGAGCGGCGTCCCTCCCCTGTGGCCGGTTGCAGGCGGTGGCGTGCCACATAGGGCAGTACCGCCTGGATATCCTCGGGCAACACCGCATCGCGTCCGGCGAGGAAGGCCCAGGCGCGGGCGGCGCTCAACAGGGCGAGACCGGCACGCGGAGACAGCCCGGTCAGGTAGTTGGGGCTGTGGCGGGTATAGTCGAGCAGTGCCTGCAGGTAGTCGATCAGGGCCGGGGAGGCGTGTACCGCCCTGACCTGTTGCTGCAGCTCGACCAGCGCGGCCGGTTCCAGCACCGGCTCGATGGCGGCCAGCATGTCGCGCCGTTCCTCACCGGAGAGCATGGCGCGCTCGGCCATGTGGTCGGGATAGCCCAGCTCGATCACCATCAAAAAGCGGTCCAGCTGCGACTCGGGCAGGGGGAAGGTGCCGATCTGGTAGGAGGGGTTCTGGGTGGCGATGACGAAAAAGGGCTCGCCCACCGCACGGGTCTCCCCCTCCACCGTCACCTGGTGCTCCTCCATCACCTCCAGCAGGGCACTTTGTGTCTTCGGTGTGGCGCGGTTGACCTCGTCGGCCAGCACCACCTGGGCAAAGATCGGTCCGGGATGAAAACGGAAGGCGCCGCTCTCGCGTTCGTAGACCGAGGTGCCGAGGATGTCGGCCGGAAGCAGGTCGGAGGTGAACTGGATGCGGTTGAAGCGCAGCCCCATGGTCCGGGCCAGCACGTGAGCCAGGACGGTCTTGCCCACCCCCGGTATGTCCTCGATGAGCAGGTGGCCCCGCGCCAGCATGCAGGTGAGGGCGAGGCGGATCTGGTGCTCTTTGCCTAGAATGAAGCGGCTGATCTGGTTGATGGTGTTATTGAGCTGTTGCATAAGTTTTTTCGCAGGGGGTTATATCTTCATTATAGGGAGCATTTGGGGCGGCCACGACGAGTCTGGAGTTATTCTATAGTAGTAATTAATAAAATACTAATAAGTATTTGTTTTTCAAGTGATTTTGACCCATGTCAAGTTGTCTCCGCTACGGGCTGTGCTAACTTCGCTCCAACAATAGGGTCGTCAGAACCCGGTTCCAAACTGTCACTTTAAGGCTGATACCGCCTTCCGGCGGAGTCCAGGAGGAAAAATGCGACTGATCGTCGTGAGTTAATCACGACGCGGGGCATTTTTCTGCCATGCCGCGTCGTGTCCAGCGAATAGAGGAGTGACAGCATGACGTGGCGATTTCCCGGCCTGACCCGCAGGGCCTTTCTCAAGGCCGGCGGTTACGGTGGTGCAGGGCTGACCCTGCTTAAACCCATCTCCCTTCTGGGTAAACAGCATAGCGATCCGCCCGACGGGGAAGAGGAAATCAGTCACAGTATCTGTAATTTCTGTTCCTCCCTGTGCAACCTGCGCGTCACTTCACGCACCCGCAACGGCGTCAAGCGCATCGTCAAGCTCGACGGCAACCCCCACTCAACCCTTAATCGCGGTAAGATCTGCGCGCGCGGGCAGTCGGGGCTGCGCCAGACCTACGACCCGGACCGCCTCAAGACCCCGCTGATACGCATTGAGGGCAGCAAGCGCGGTGAATGGGCCTTCCGCCAGGCCACCTGGGAGGAGGCCTGGCAGTACATTGCCGACAGGCAGCAACAGGCCGAAATCAAACCCTACGAGTGGACCATGGTCGGTGGCTGGACCTCCTGCGTGTTCTACATGAACTGGGCGGTGCCCTTCGCCATGGCCAACGAGGTGCCCAACATCATCGCCTCGCCGATGCAGCACTGCGTCACCACCGGCCACCTCGGTACCGACATGGTCACCGGCAACTTCAATATCCACGACGAGGTGCTGCCCGACTACGACAACGCCAAGTACATCCTGTTCATCGCCAACAACGCCTCCATCGGTGCGGTCTCCACCTGCCGCATGGTGCGCTTTGCTACCGGCCGCAAGCGCGGCGCCAAGGTGGTGGCGCTGGACCCGCGCTGTTCGGAGACCGCCTCCAAGGCGGACGAGTGGCTCAGTATCCGCCCCGGCACCGATCTGGATTTCATGCTGGCGATGCTCAAGGAGATGATGGAACAGGGGTACTATGACGCCCTGTTCCTCAAGCGTCACTCCAATATGCCGTTCCTCATCTATAAGGATGAGGAGGGCGAATGGCACCTGGCGCTCGATGCCGAGGGGCGCCCGCAGGTGGTGGCCGAGGGAAGCCGCGAGGTCCACGTGCTGCCCGCCTACAGCAATCACAACGAGTCCGATATCGACGGCCAGCCGGTCAATGCCGCCCTCACCGCACCCGAGGGGCTTGAGGTCGACGGCAAGGCGGTGGTGACCGTATTCCAGGCCCAGTTGGCCGAGCTGGACGGTTTCACACCGGAGTGGGCCGCGAAAACCACCGGCATCGAGGCCGAGACCATCCGCCGCATCGCCTTTGAATTCGGTACTACCCGTCCGGCCATCGTCGATCCCGGCTGGCACGGTGCGCGCTTCCAGAACATGATGATGCTGCGCCGGGTGCAGGCGATGATCCAGATGCTCACCGGCGGTATCGACAAGAAGGGTGGCTGGATCATGAGCGGCGAGTTCCACCACAAGGCGGCCAGGATGATCCATGCCCAGAGGGGTGAGCATGAGGCCGGTCCCCCCATGGTTTCGCTGGCGGGCATGCCCTTTGCCAAGTTCGTGATCGGTGCGGTGTCGAAGGGGGAGAATTTCTCCCACGGCCGTCCCGGCTGGGCCTGGGCCTTCAGCGCCCAGGAGGCGGCCGCCGGCCGTGAGCATGTGGCGCTGCCGGTGATGGCTGACACCGGACTGAAAGAGTCGGTCGAGGGCAAGCTGGAGTTTAACGGCGAGCCCTACAAGACACGGGCGTTTCTTATCAACGCCGCCAATCCGGTGCGCCACTACTACCCGGACCAGCGCTGGAAGGACATCCTCGGCCACCAGGACGTGGAACTGGTGATCGCGGTGGATGTTTTGCCCGCCGACACCACCGCCTGGGCCGATGTGATCCTGCCCAACTCCAGCTACCTGGAGCGCGACGAGCCGACCCTCTACGGCAACGGGGTCAACCACGACCTGGCGGTGACCACCCGCTATGCCGCCATCGACCCGCTCTACGACACCGAGGAGATCACCGACATCCTGCTGCGCATGACCCGGATCATCAGCGGCAATGAGGCAAAATTCCTCGAGTGGGTGGAGAAGCTGACCGGTCTGTCGGCCGCCGCAGTCGAGGAGCGCTACGCCAAAAAGCGCGAGGAGATGGAGCACGGTGCCTTCGCCGCCGCCTGCCGCGAGGTTTCCTTTGCCGAAACCGCCAGGCGCCTGCACACCACGCCCGAGGCCATCGACAGCGAGCTGCGGGTAAAGGGCGTGATGATGGAGGAGGAGCGCGAACATATCCTGGCCCATGCGGGCATGCCCTGGAAACTGCCGCTGCCCTCCGAGTCGGGACGGGTGGAGTTTTTCAGCCCGCTGTTCCACATGCTGCGCAGCGGCGGCGCCAAGCAGCCCAACTTCAGCCCGCTGGCCACCCGCGTCGTCGCCGAGTGCCGCCCCGGCACCCCCATGGACAAGCCGCTGCAGACCGATGAGTTCTACTTCACCTACGGCAAGACCCCCACGGTCTCCTACGCCTCGACCAACAGCAACAACCCGGTGCTGGCGGCAATCAACAAGTTCCGCGAGCCGATCTACGCCGGGGTGTGGATCCACCCGGACCGGGCCGAACCGCTCGGCATCCAAACCGGCGACAGCCTCAAGCTGACCAATACAGCCACCGGCCAGTCCACCGGCGGGACCGCCTACATCACCCGCATGGTGCGGCGCGACACCCTGTTTATCTACTCCTCGTTCGGATCGGAAAACAAGGCCCTGACGCGTGCCTACGGCATCGGCACCGCCACCAGCAAGCTTATCCCCTACCGGGTGGAGCCGGTGGTCGCCGGCTTCCGCTCCCAGGAATTTACCCTCAAGGTCAGTAAAACAGGAGGTGCGGCATGACCCGCTACGCCATGGTCATCGACCTGAATACCTGCGTGGGGTGCAACGCCTGCATGGCCGCCTGCGCGATGGAAAACCAGACCCCCGTCTGGAAGAACGAATGGCGCACCTATGTGCACGATCAGGAGATCGGCACCGGCGAGGATGTCCTGCGCCGTTTCTTCCCGCGCCTGTGCAACCACTGTGACAACCCGCCGTGCCTGTCGGTGTGTCCCACCGGGGCCACCTACAAGCTGGACAACGGCATCGTCAAGGTGGATGAAGACCTGTGCATGGGCTGTCGCGCCTGCGCCATGGCCTGCCCCTACGATGCGCGCATGGAGGTCACCTGGGACGATGTCGAAAAGGGCAAGGCCTTCTACGGCAGCGACTACCGGCGCGAGCGACCCAGTATGGACAAATGCACCTTCTGTGATCATCGGGTGGAAAAGGGGCAGAAGCCGGCCTGTGTCGAGACCTGTGTCGGCTCGGCGCGCATGTTCGGCGACCTGCACGACCCCAATGACCCGGTGGCCCAGCTGGTCGCCTCGGGCGTGGCCCGGCCGCTGCTGCCACACCTCGGCACCAAGCCGAATATCTACTACATCGGCGATGTGAAAAGGAGGGGATGATGGACATCAATATGACCTTCGCAACGCAAGAGATCTGGACCTGGTGGATTGCCGTCTACCTCTACCTCGGAGGACTGGGCGCGGCCACGCTGGTGGTCACCTTCCTCACCGACATGTACCTCAAGCCGCACCGCGACCTGGTGCTGTGGGGCGCGTTCTCCGGCATCGTCATGCTGGGGCTCGGCTCGCTGATGCTGTTCATCCACCTGCTGGACCACCGGGCGGTGCTCAACGTGCTCAACCCGCTGGTGCTGATACGCCACCCGCACGCCTGGATTGCCTGGGGCACGCAGTTCATCATCTGGATGATGTGGTGGGGACTGTTTTATGCCCTGCCCTACATGATCGATTCGCCGCAGCTCAACCGCATTCCGCTGCTGCGCAGGCTGCTGAAGGCGGGATTTATCGCAAAGCTTTCCGGGCGCTGTTGCCTGCGCTTTCACAAGACCATCGGCTGGCTGGCCACCATCAACGGCATCGGCGTGGCGGTCTACACCGGCCTGTTGCTGCAGTCCTTCCCGGCGGTGGCGTTGTGGCACAATCCCGGCGTACCGCTGCTGTTCACCGTCTCGGCCTTCTCCACCGCCATGGCCTTCCTGCTGCTGATCCTGGGTATCGTCATCAAGCGCGAGGAGGATCGGCCCATCCGTGTCTTTTACGAGCGTACCGACGTAATGCTGATCGCCGCGGAACTGGTGATCCTGTTCTCCTTCTTCCACTACATGTCGGCCGGTTCCGAGTCGGCGATGCATTCGGCAAAACTGCTGTGGAGTGACATGGGCTGGCTCATCGGCTTTATCGGCTTCGGTCTCATCGTGCCGTTTTTCCTCGAGCTGCGTTGCGTGCTGCGCGGCTCGAGAGGGCATGCGCCGGTGATGCTGGCGGCGGTGCTGGTGTTGTTCGGCGGTTACCTGCTGCGCCACTATTTCCTGGCCGCCGGGGTGTATGCCTTCCCGTGGTAGGAGAAAACGATGACCGTCATGTCGGATGAGTTACAGTTGTTTGCCCTGCTGCTCGGCGCGCCGGAGCCCGAGTCGCTGGTGGTGCTCGAGGCGATGGCCGAGGGACATCCCTGGCTGGCCGCCCCGCTGGCCGAACTCAAACACCTGCCGCTGGACAAGTGGCAGGGCGAACATACCGCGCTGTTTGTCAGCGGTTATCCACACACCATCGCGCCGCCGTTCATTTCGGCGCTGCGTCACGGTCAGATGGGTGGTGGCGTGGAGGAGGCGTTGATCGATTTTTATCAGCGCCTCGGCCTGCAGCCTGATGAGATGCCGGCCGATTATCTCGGCACGCTGTTCGAATGCGCCGCCTGGCTGCAGTCACAGCCGGATCGGGCGGCGGAATGGGAAGCGTTGTGGCAAGAGTATCTGTTGCCGGCGCTTCCCGATTTTTCTCGGCGGCTGATTGAGCACAGCGGGCTGCAGCTGTACCGGGCTATGGGCAAGCGCCTGGAGGAAATCTGCAATGAAAGGGCATGAATGGGTGGCCGGGCCGCAGTGGCTGGCAGAGGATACGCCGCTCAAGTCGCGCGTGACCGAGCTGTTCCAGGCGATCTACGACAGTGATTTTTCCGGTGAGCTGATGGTCAACCATGCACTGCCGGTTGAGGTCAGGGCCGTGCGCGATATTGAGGGCTGGCGCGTGTGCCTGCTGCTCACGCCCTGGATGCTGTCGCGCCTCTACCTGCGGTGCGAGGCGCCGTCCATCCCCGTGCCGCCAGAATGGAGCGTACAGAGCCGGGCGCAGCAGGCGTACCTGGCGGTGGGGCCGGGTGTCACCTTCGACCTGCTGGGACAGCGGCAGAAGGCCCACCTCAATTATCACCCACAACTCGGGCACTACCTGATTCAGCCGCTGATTATGACGATGGAACCCTACCGTTCGGCACGGGAGGTGTACGAGACCTGGAACGGGGTTATCGAGCGGCGCACTGCCAATATCGCCAAGCGCAAGCTGGAGTGCCAGTGGCAGCGGGAGGTCTCCCGCAGGGAGTTTTTTGCCGGCACGGCCAGGGGCTGATGCCGGGTACCATGCCGGGCAAGCGGTTTACATCCGCTTGCCGCTGCGTCTAGACTGCCCGTGACAAACAACAAATCCCGTGGCACACAGGGAAAATAATAACAGGCAAGGGAGGGGCAAGCATGCGTAAAATCATCTACATTCTGCTGATACCGGCACTGTTGTACGGCGCGGTGAAAGGGCTGCTGTGGTACCAGGTCAAGAGCAGGATGGACCAGCTGGTCGAGCAGGCCGGCATGTTCGCCGAGGTCAGCTATGACGGCATTCACACCTCGGTGCTCGGCGAGGTGGGCGTCAATAATCTGATTATCAAACCGCGCATGGCCAACGATCAAATCGCCATCGATGCGGTGCGGGTCAGCGCACCCGATATCCTCTACTTTCTCTCCGCCGCTTACCGCCTTCACGAGCGCAAGATGCCGGAACGCTTTGGCGTCGCGTTTGAAAAAATCAGGGTAGACTTGAACGGCCAGCTCATCAGAATGATGAGCCAGATGCAGCAGCAGGCGCCGGCGCAGCGGCGTCCCTCCGTGCTGGAGCGTCTGGATGCGCTCGGCTGCGGCGAGGTCGGCAGCTTCGGCCTGGATGATGTCATACGCATGGGCTATGACGAGGTGGTGCTCGATCTGGCCATGAACATGAAATACGAGGAGACGAGCAACCGTTTCACCATTGATATGGATGTCAGGGACAGGGATATCTACCGCGTCACCGCAAGCATGGATTTCGACATGGACCTCAACAGCCTGCAGGTAAATCCTGCCGCAGCGCCGCAGCCGAACATCACCCATGCCAACCTCCAGTATACCGACAGCGGCTATCACAAACTGCGCAACGCGTTTTGTGCGAAGCAGAACAACAGCTCGGTGGAGGCGTATGTCGACCGCACTATTTCCATGCTCAATGGCGAGCTTGGCACCCGCCTGCCGCAGAATATCGACAAGGCCCTGAGGGGCTATCTGACCAACGGCGGCAGGATTTCACTGACCATCAAGCCGGATGATCCGGCTGCATTGAGCGGGCTGCATCTGTACTCGGCAAAAGATGCGATGGCACTGCTGGGAATGACCATCAAGATCAACGGCGTTACCCTGACCGGTGACACCATACCCTGGGACGGCCAGCTCGAAGCAGATGCCGTGGTGCACACCGATGCCGTGCAGCAACCGACAACGGCGGAGCCGCCGCCACAACCGGCGCCGCTGGCACAACGACCACAGCCAAGAGCGGTGTCGGCAGGCGGTTATCAAACTGTGGACACGGGTGAGTTGCACAAGTACCTCAACCGGCAGATACGCGTGGCAACACGCAGTGGCAAGCAGCGCAGCGGCCGTCTCAATTTGCTGGAGGATGACGTGGCCTATATCGAGATGGAACTGCGTGGCCACAGCCTCACCTTCCCCGTCAAGCTGGCGGAGATCACGCAGGCCGAGTTGCTTGTGCAGTAGTCTCTTCGTGCCAGCCGAAGCGGTCCATAAGTCGTGAAAAATCGTCACCCGGCGGCGCGCTGATACAACAGCGCCGGCCGCTGTAGGGATGCACAAATTCGACTTGCGTGGCCGCGAGCAGCAGCCGCCGGCAATTGAATTGTTCTGCAAACAGGCGGTTGTGTCGTCCCTTGCCGTAGCTGCTGTCCCCGATGATGGGGTGAGCGATGTGTTTCATGTGACGGCGGATCTGGTGCTTGCGCCCGGTCCGCGGTGTCACCTCCAGCAGTGAATAGCGACTGCTCGGGTAGCGGTCGACACGGTACGGCAGTTCCACCGTGGCCAGGCGGCGGTAGCCGGTGATGGCCGTTTGCGCCTCTTTATCACTGCGTGCCCTGGTGTCCGTCATTTTGTCGAGCTGCTCCTTCAGCGGGTGGTCGATCATCCCCTCCTCGTCGGTATAGCCACGCACCACCGCCAGATAGGTTTTGCTGACAGACCGCTGGCCAAACAGTTCACTCAGCCTTTGCGCGGCCTGCTGATCGAGGGCGAACAACAGCACACCGGAGGTGGGCTTGTCGAGACGGTGTACGGGGTAGACACGCCTGCCGATCTGATCGCGAAGCAGTTGCATCGCAAAGCGCGTTTCGTGGCGATCAATCGCACTGCGGTGTACCAGCAGTCCGGCCGGTTTGTTGATGGCGATGAAATGGTCATCGCGAAAAAGTATGGACAGGGCCTCATTCATGGTGATGGAAAAATGTTATGACAGGGGTTCGGAAAAGGTCGTGTAACAACGGCAGTATACCGGATCGGCATGGAAGCAAAGTGTGCTAATGTTACGCGAAGCGGCCGATGTCTGAAACGATCGCATGCTCTCGGTCGGTAACTACGACAGGATGTATCGGTAAAAACAGAATCAGCACAAGGGACAGGTGTAATGAAGCGAGTATTCGCGCTGTTCGGCACTATTCTATTTTTCTTTTTCGGCCGTTTGCACTGGAGCATGCCGCCATGGCTGGCGTTTTTGCGTAATGCCGCCACACGCAGCCCGGCCAGGACCCTGCTTGTAGTGGCGGTGCTGATCGCTGTTGCCGGAGGGTATTACTACTATCAGCAGTTGCCCAAACCGCTGCAGTATGTTGCCGTCGCCACTGCACCCGGCATCACACCTGTCGTGGATGACGAATTACGCCCGGACAGCCTGCGCATCGATTTTCAGTATGATCGGGACGCGACGAGGGGCATGCAGCTGCCCCCTGTCCCCTCGGTGGCGAACCTCGATCTCATGGACAAGGCGCTCACCCAGGGAATACGCATGGCACCGGAACTGGCCGGTGAGTGGCGCTGGCAGGACGATCATATACTGGTGTTCAAGCCGGAGCAGGATTGGCCGGCCGGACAGAAATACACGGTCCGTTTTTCACCACTGCTGTTTCGCCAGGGTGTGCGCCTGGCAGACGAGTCGGTAGATTTTGTTTCGCCTGCGCTGTCTGCAAAGCTGGCTTCCATTGAGTTCTACCAGGACCCGACCGATCGCAAGACCCGCCGTGTGGTGGCAACACTTGAATTTACCCATGCGGTCGATCCGGCCAGCCTGGAGAAGAAACTCTCACTTTCCATGCGACCTTCCGCTGCCGGTATTGACACCGCGCCGACTGAGTTTGGTTTTAAGCTCAGTTATGACAAACAAAAACGCCATGCCTATATCCACTCCGAGCCGCTGACGCTGCCGGAAAAAAGCAACGTAATGAAACTGCGCCTGGAGCATGGCGTTGCGGCGGCACTTGGTGCCGCCCGCAGCACGGCGGAAGTGAACGGCGAGGTGCGTATTCCTGACATCTACAGCTTCTTCCGTGTGGCCGCGGTAGAGAGCCGCATCGTGCGCAACGAGAAAGATGAACCGGAACAGATCCTCAGTATCAACTTTACCGACGATGTGGACATGCAACAGGTGCATGATTCACTGGCGCTTTATCTGTTGCCCGAACGCCGCCGCGGCTGGCGTGGGCCGCGTGAAGTCACCGATGAGGTGCTGCGCCGTGCAACGAAAGTGGAGGGGCGGGCGATTGCCAACGAGCGCAGGGCGGAGAGGAACTATAACTACCTGATCGATGTGCCCGAGCGGCGGCAGCTCTATTTGAAGATCAAGGGCGGCTTGCAGTCGGCAAGTGGGTTCAAAATGAGCAGCGACTATGACACGCTGTTAGCTACGCCGGCCTATCCCCAGGAGCTGAAAATCACCAATGAGGGTTCGTTGCTGGCGCTCTCCGGCGAGCACAAGCTCGGACTGCTCAGCCGCAACCTTGATGCGCTAAAGGTTAAGGTGGGGCGTGTGTTGCCCGGGCAGATCAACCACCTTATCAGCCAGAGTTACGGTGATATCAGCAACCCCGGTTTTGGCAGTTACCGCTTTCGCGAAGAGAACCTGAGCGAGATTGACGAGTCCGTGTTACCTCTACACAAGGGCCATCCCAAACAGGCCAACTATGCCGCCTTTGATTTGACCGGCTACCTGCGCGAGGGTGAGGATTACGGCCTGTTTTTTGTAACGGTTGAGGGATGGGATCCCGAGCACAAACGCAGGGTCTACCGCACGGAAGACAAGCGCCTGATACTGGTGACCGATCTGGGTGTTATTGTCAAAGACAACGCCGATCACTCCCATGACCTGTTTGTGCAATCGATCGACAATGGTCGGCCGATTGGCGGGGCCGATATACAGTTGCTGGGCAAAAACGGCCTGCCGGTAATGCGTGCCAGTACCAATGTCGATGGTCACGCCATACTGCCGAGCACCAAGGGGCTGGAGCGGGAAAAGCAACCTGTCGTCTACCTGGTGCGTTACGGCAACGACATCTCCTTCCTGCCCTTCGATCGCAATAGCCGCCGACTCAATTTTTCCCGCTTTGACATCGGCGGCCTGTACAGCAGCAACATGGCGCAAAATGCGCTCACCGCCTTTGTCTTCTCCGACCGCGGCATCTACCGTCCCGGCGACACGGTTAACCTTGGCGCCGTTGTGCGCCATCAGGACCTGACAACGCCGCCTGATATTCCCTTGCAAGTGGAGATTCGCAATCCACGCGGTGCGGTGGTGTTGAAAAGAAAACTTACCCTGCCCGAGTTGGGCTTTTTTGATATCGACTATACAACGGATGCCACAGCGGAAACCGGCCACTACGATGCCTCGGTGTATCTGATT
>JBFEUI010000062.1:0-15687 GCA_041547565.1 Thiohalomonadaceae bacterium | reverse complement strand
GCACAGCCGAGTCGATCCGCCACACCCCGGCCGGACAGCGGGCCAAACTCTGCCATGCAACCTACTATAACGGTGAGAGTGATCACTCTCTGGTCGATTGCCAGATCAGCAAGCCGCTGACATTAAGCTCGCTGTATAACACAATCAAAGCCGCCTATGACGATACCGGTACACCGCCCGCGATGCCTGATGAGGCGTCAGAGGCGAGGCACAAACGCGCCTTTCTGGTCGCCGAGGACAACAAAATCAATGCGCTGGCCATCACCAGCTTCCTGAAAAAGGCCGGGCACAGTGTGGAGCTGGTTGAAAATGGCGCTGAGGCCGTCACAGCGCTGCAGCGTGCTGACTTTGATATCGTGCTCATGGATATGCGCATGCCGGTGATGGACGGCATCGAAGCGACAAGGACCTGGCGCGGGATGGAGCCGGCTGACCGGCATGTGCCGATTATCGCACTGACCGCCAATGCAACACCTGATGACAAGGACGACTGCCTCGCCGCCGGTATGGATGATTTTATTGCCAAGCCCGTAAGTATCGAGCAGATCTCTGCAATGGTAAAAAAATATTACGGCTGACAGCCCCCCTGGACAGCGGGGGAGCGCCGTTCATCTATCGCCTACCGGTTTTGTGTTACCTTAACGCCCTGCATTTCATACTGGACAGTACAACACGTGCCGCAACGTCTCGAGTTACTCAAATCCTGGTTGAACCGTGAACTGGCTCTTTCGGGCTACGCCATCGCCCCTGCCTCCGGCGATGCCAGTTTTCGCCGCTATTTCCGTGTGACGTACGACGGGGAAAGTCGCATTGTCATGGATGCACCGCCGGAGAAGGAGTCGCTGGAGCCGTTTGTCACTCTGGCGCGTGAGCTGCGCCGCATCGGGCTCAATGTTCCCGAGGTTCTGGCCGAAGAGCACGAGCAGGGTTTTCTGCTGCTGAGCGACCTGGGGACCACCCAGTACCTGGATGTGCTGAATGCCGAGAACGTGGAGCGCCTGTACGGGGATGCCCTGGGTGCCCTGGCGACCCTGCAGGCCTGTGGCCCGGAAGCCGCGCGACTTCCCCCGTACGACCATCACCTGTTGATGGCGGAAATGGGGCTGTTCCGCGACTGGTTGCTGAAGCGGCATCTGGGGCTGAAACTGCACGATGAGGATGAGCGGATGCTCGAGCGCATGTTTGCCTTGCTGGCGGAAACGGCGCTGGAACAACCGCGGGTGGCTGTGCATCGTGACTACCACTCGCGTAATCTGATGGTGTGTGCACACAACCCGGGGATTCTCGATTTTCAGGATGCCGTGTATGGGCCGGTGACCTATGACCTGGTGTCTCTGCTGCGCGATTGCTATATCGCCTGGCCTCGTGAGCAGGTTGAAGCGTGGGCACTTGGTTACCGCGATATTGCACAGCAGCACGGCATTTTGCAGCAAACCGATGAGGTGCGTTTTTTGCGCTGGTTTGACTGGATGGGGGTGCAGCGCCACCTGAAGGCCAGCGGAATCTTTGCCCGCCTCAACCACCGGGATGGCAAGTCGGGCTATCTTGCAGATATACCGCGTACTGTCGGGTATATTCAGGAGGTGGCGGAGCGCTATAGTGAGCTGGCCCCCCTTGCCGAGCTGATTGACGGGCGTGTGTTGGCGTTACTGAATAAACAATAGGGAAAGGAGTGAAGCGTGTTGCATTATAACAATGAGAATGTCAGAACAACTTTTAGCACCATTGTTTATCTGTCGCTGCTTCTGCTCACAACGCTGTTCGGTGCCGGATGCGTGGAGTTGGACAAGGCGGTGAAGCACTATCAGCAGACCAATGGGAGCGGAAAACTGGATACCAAGACCGTTGCGGCGGGCTTGAAGGAGGCGTTGAAGGTCGGTACCAAGCGTACCGTAAAGGCGACCTCCAGGGTAGACGGCTATCTTGGCAATGCGTTGATACGGATCGCGATGCCGGAAGAGTTTCACTCCATGAACAGTGCCTTGAGGCGCCTCGGGCTGGGCAGTTATGTCGAGGAGATGGAGGTGGCAATGAATCGGGCAGCCGAAATGGCTGCAGGCGAAGCCAGGGAGGTATTTTGGCAGGCGATCGGCGATATGACATTGAAGGATGCTTATGGCATTCTTAAAGGGCACGATAGCGCGGCGACGGACTATTTTCGCTCGCGCACAACAAAAACACTGCAACGGCGCTATCTGCCGATTGTCAGGAACAAGATGAATAAGGTCGGACTCTACAATGCCTACAACAGGGCAGTGGAGCAGTACACGGCGATCCCCTTTGTAAAAAAACCTGAACTCAATCTGGACGAGTACGTGACCGACAGGGCACTGTCCGGGTTGTTTACGGTATTGGCGAAGGAGGAAAAGAAGATTCGGAAAAATCCGGCCGCACAGACCACAGAGCTGCTAAAACGGGTCTTCTCTGAACAGTAACCGCGAGGTGACTGAACATGATCAAGAGGATGGTGTTGGGCTTGGCCGTCTGGCTGCTGGCCCTGCCGGTGCAGGCGGGTTCCCCCGAGGTGGTTGGGGTGGAAGTGAAAAAGCGCAGTTCGGGGCGTTATACCTTTCGGGTAAGCATCAGGCACACGGATCAGGGTTGGGAACACTATGTGGACCGCTGGGAGATCACGTTGCCGGACGGCACGGTTCTGGAGAGCCGAATCCTGCCCCAGCCCCATTTGGGGGAGTCGGTGTTTACCCGTTCGCTGCACGGGGTTGAGCTCCAAAAGGGGATTTCTGCCGTACTGGTGCGTGCCCACGATGTGCGCCATGGTTTTGGGGACAAGGTGATGGAGGTCAGGATTCCGCGTTAGCGAGAGGCCTTCCGCGGTACTTTCCTGCACTGTGGCTACATTTCAAAACCGGCCTTGCGGTAGTACTCCTTGGCCTTCTCCTCGTCTTGAGGCACGCCGTTGCCTTCCTGGTACATCATGCCCAGGGTGGTCAGGGAACCGGCCAGCCCCTGCTCGGCTGCCAGTGAGAACCACTTGATGGCCTCTGCCGGGTCTTTTTCGACCCCTTCACCCTCGAGGTACATGAAGCCCATGCCGTGCTGTGCCATGGCGTGGCCCTGCTCTGCCGAGGCGCGCATGTATTTCACCGCTTCAGCCAGGTTCTGTGCACCGAGCAGGCCGTTTTGCTGAATTACGGCTATGCGGTACTGGGCCTCGGCATTACCCGCCTCGGCCAGTGGTGAGAGCAGCTGCATGGCGCTGGCAAAGTGTTTGCTCTCAAAGGCGGCAATGCCGCTGCTCAGTGCCATTTCCGTTTCGTTGTCAATGCTCATCAGTCAACCTTTTCGCTAGAGAAGTGGGCTCCGTACAGGAGCTGGCGATTGACATCGATATGAGGGTAGTGGCGGCAAAAAACAAGCAGGAGGGATCAGGCGGCCAGTTGTGCGGCCATATTCTGCAGCACCGTCTCATCCTCAAGAATATGTATGGCCAGGTCGCGTACCTGCTCTTCGTTCAGGCCCAGGTTGTTCAATAGTTTGGTGGGTAGCTCTGCGCTGGCTGCATCACCGATCTCATAGCCTTTGAGCAGGTGGTCGATGAGCTGGACCAGGTTGGCATAACCGGCGTACTGGCCGTGATAGTACTCATTATGGTGTTCACGTACCGCCACCAACAGCTCTCCAGGCATATTCCATGCGCGCATCAGCCAGGCCCCGATTTGTCCATGGGTAATGCCCAGTACCCGTTTTTCGATCAGGGTAACCGGTATATCCGGGTTGGCGCCGACCACCTTGTTAAGCAGATAAAATTCCGGTTTCAGCACGTGGCCCATCAGCAAAAAGCCGATATTGTGCAGCAGGCCCGCCAGGTAGGCCATCCCCGGCTTGATGCCCAGGTTGGCTGGCAGCTCACGGGCGGTAAGCTGGCACAGGGTGGCACTGTAGACCGCGTGGCGCCAGAAGGCATTCAGGCCCAGGGCCCCTTCGCTGGGATTATTGAAACTGCGGCTGGTGGCCAGCCCGAGCGCCATATTCAGCACCATGTCGAAGCCGAGCACCGACTTGATGGCGTCTTCCACTGACTCGATCTCACCCTGGTACGAAAAATAGGGGGAGCGGGCGTAACGTACCACCTGGGCAGCGAGGCTGGGGTCCTGCTCGATGACCTGTGCCAGCTCTTCGATGCTTGGTTCCTCGTTGTTCAGCAGGCGTAACAGGTTGCTCGCCATGTGCGGCATGGCCGGCAGGCTGCGTAGCGAGGCGATACGCTCTTTCAAGCCGGCCAGCGGGCGTAGTGACTCAATCTGCATATCGGAGATCAGGGCATTGGGTTTGACAAACTGCGACTCGTCCTGGCTGCTGAGTTTGTTGGATGGCCTGCTAATCTCACCACGCAGGGCGTGTCTGTGCAGACGCAGAAAATCGTCGCGATGCAGACACAGCAGGTGTGCGTGGTTGCCGGGTTCCAGGTAGATATGACTGTGCTTAAGCAGGGCTGTGTCCAGTAGTGATTCGATACCGTAGGGTGTGGATACGGGCGGAACAGTGCCTGCCTCGCAATCGTTGAAGATGGTGCCGATCGCCGTCGAGGGGGCTGGTTTCATACGATGGCCTGTCAGTGCCATCACGGCATCGAAATCGATAATGTGATCGGCGGGCAGAATGGCCATTTTCAGATGCTTGTGTGCGTGGAGAATAACGGCACGTGCAATCTGCCCCTGCGGGATACCGGTAACACGGGCGGTTTCTGCCAGTGTCGCCGTTCGCTCATGATAGACGAGCTCATAGTCGATCGCATGGTGATCGAGAAAGGTGATTACCCTGTTGGACAGTTTCATGGCACGGTTTCCCGGAAGCATAAGGATATTTCCCTATGCCGAACATAGACTATCACCATTCGGGTGACCGTGCATGGTTCACAGTTTTTGTGCCCGGTGAGCTGGGCGGGGGTCAGCCTGTCAGCCGGGCGTACAGCATGGGAAGTCGGTAGGGCAATTCCTCGGGGCGGCGGATGACCACGTAGCCGCCGGGGCCAAACAGGTGCGGCAGATAGTCACGCGCCTCCTTGTCGATGGTGACACAGAAGGGGTAGAGACCCTCCTTGCGTGCCTCCATCAGCGCCATGCGGGTATCCTCGATGCCGTAACGGCCCTCATAACGGTCCAGGTCATTGGGTTTGCCGTCGGTGAGAATGAGCAGCAACTGGCGGCTGGCCGCCTGGCGGGAAAGCAGCTGTGTGCCGTAGCGGATGGCGGCCCCCATGCGGGTGTAGTAGCCGGGTTTTATCGCCTCAATACGCCCCCGTACATCCGGGTTGTAGCGCTCCTGGAACTCTTTCAGCGTATGGACGCGCACATGATTGCGGCGGCGAGAGGAAAAACCGTACATGGCAAAGCGATCGCCGGTGGCATCCAGCGCCTCGGAGAACAGGTAGAGGCTGTCGCGGATGACGTCGATCACCCGCGCCTGGTTGTTCACCGCGGCATCGGTGGAGAGGGACAGGTCGGCCATCAACAGGCAGGCCAGGTCACGGGTGCCGGTGCGGTAGTCACGGTAGAGTCCCATGGTCTGGCCGACCTGCCCCTGTGCCCGCTCAGTGACGAAGGTGAGGTAGGCGTCCATATCGATCTCGCTGCCATCCTGCTGGCCGCGGAACCAGGTCCGGTTCTGCACCAGTCCCTCGAACTGGCCGCGCAGGCGACGGGCGGTGCGGCGCAGGTGTCCGGGCAGGTCACCATTGTCGGCGTTGCGTGCCAGCATAGGCTGGACACGGCAGTGATCGGGCAGCAGCGCCCCGCGCTTGAAGTCCCATTCGGGCAGCGGGATGCCCTCGCCCAGGGTAATATCGTCGTATTCGGCTGACGGCAGGTCGAGGTCGAAACGCAGCCGGCTTGCTGTTCTCTGGTTGTCCTGTGCGATGCTCAGGTGATCGAGATCCTCGGCCACGGCCGCCGCGTTCTCGTCCTCCTCATCGTCGGTGGTGCGATCGACCTTGATGTACTCGGCCCAGCTGAAGATGGTCTCAAAGCGTATTCCCAACAGGCCGTCATCACCATCAGGCATTTCCGCCTCTTCGGCCTTGTAACGGCGTTTTTGCTCCACGTCCTTGCTGTTGGCGTTTTCGTCCTGTTCCGAATCTTCCTCATCGGGCTGCCCGCTGCCCTTGCCGGGGCGTACCATGGGCGGCTCGGGGTGGAGCCAGAGGTAGACCGGCTGCGGGGGGCGCTTTGCCCGGGGCAGGGTGTCAACACTGCCCGGCTCCTGCAGGGCCTGGCGTATCGCGCGCTCCAGCTGCGCTTCATCCTCGGGGAGTTTCTCGGGGGTATCGCGCAGGCCAATCTGTGCCTCCACCAGACGCCGATAGCGGGATTGCAGACCGGGGAACAGAGTCAGTGTTTGCTGCACCATAGCCTGGTTATGGGCCGACCAGGGCAGTCTTTCATCTTGCGGCCTGTCCGCGGCGGCCATCGCGGCGAGCCACAGGTAGAGATCCCGGTTCAGCTCGCGTTGCTCGAACAGGGCGATACGGGTGGGCAGGCGCAGTGTTTCATCGTCGCGCCAGGCCAGTTCCACACGCGTGTGGCTGCCGGCGATACGCTGCATCATGCTGCGGCGGGTACCGTGCTCAGTGGCCAGCGTGGTCTCTACACGCAGACCGCCGTCACCCCCGAGGGCGCGGAACATGATGCCTACCGCGTGACGCACGTCTTCCAGTTCAACGGCCGCCTCTTCGTGTTCTTTAGATGCGGCGCGGGTGATAAAGCGGTGCCAGATTTTACCGACAAACTCTTCCATATCCGATCAGGTCCCGGTAGTGCGGTGTGCTTGAGCTGTACCGGCACCTGTAACAGGTGCAGTATCAGCTTTTGCATCACATAATTGCGATGATTTTGACTTGTCCGGACCGTGTCCGAATTCACGGTCGGAGACATCCAGGGCCTCGATATCCTGTACCCAGTTGAGCAGGCTGCCACGGCCCTCCTCGATCTGGGTGCAGGCCTGAATGCACTGGCCGCACTGGGTGCAGGTGAACATCTGCCGCTTTATCGCCCGGGGTTTCAGGCGCATGGGGCAGGCATTGTCGCAGGCATTGTTGCAGGCGAGACACTCATTGACCCGCTCGCGTTTGAAGCCGACCACCATGGCCCGCTTGTTGGCCATCCAGGCCACGCTTTGGAAAAGTCCCACGGCGCAGCCGAAACGGCAGAACAGGTGTCGGGCCAGGGTGAATTCGAGGCTGAATACCACCGTAAACATAATCAGCAGGGCCACCTGCATGGTGCTCAATTCGCCGGTGAGCAGGCCGCTGTAGATCTGCGACGGGGTGTACAGGTAGGTGACAAAGGATATGGACCAGACAAATGCAAAGCCCACCACCGCCAGGGCCACCATAAACCAGTAACGGCCGTCGGGGCGGATGATGCGTCCATCGGGCAGTTCCTCCGGCAGCGGGCGTCGTTCCCAGAGGGAGGGTTTACCTGTGGCGCGGCGCATCAGCGCGTTAATCATCTCCACCACCGAGAAGTGGGGACAGAGCCAGCCACAGTAGAGGCGACCGTATTTCCAGGCGACCCAGACACCGGTGCCGATCACCAGGGCGATGGGGATAAAGCCGAACACCAGCAGGTTGATAATGGCCTGGTTAGGGCTGATTTCGCCGCGCTGAAAGGCCTCCAGGCCCAGCGTCCAGTTCTGGCGCAGGAAATAGAAATGCCCGACGTTCAGATCAAGGCGGAACAGGTCGAGCGGTGGGGCCAGCACAAACAGGGCGAAAAAGGCGCTGCGCAGTGCCAGGCGATTTCTCTGCAGCTTATTCATCACACTTGAGCAGCGCCTTGAAGGGATAACGGTATTCGCGACCTGCCATGGCGCGGGTCAGCGCCCACATACCCAGTAGGGAGAAGACACTGTGACCACAGATGAAGTAGATCAGGACGATCATCCAGACGTAGGGCGAGGTGTAGCCACCTGTCAGCAGGATGATGATGTTGACCAGCACCAGCGCGATGCCTGCCCAGATAGTGGTGGAGATGGTCTGACACAGGTGGTTGCGGGCCAGCGGTGGGGCAGCGCTATGCTTGCGGTAGAGCCAGATCAGCCAGACAAAGGGAATCCCCGGTACCAGCAACAGGTTGACCAGGTAGAGGCTCTCGGCCAGTACGGCGAGCGACTGGCCGGTGTCTGGACTGGGCTTTGCTGTGGGCATCGGTATTAACTGCCGAAATTGGCTTCCACCACTTCCATAAGCGCCTGAATTGTCTCGGTATCGTCACTCAGCGGCTCGATCAGGGCGGCACGGCAGGCCTCCAGGGGATCGAAACCGCTCTTGATAAGTGTAGCAGTGTAGACCAGCAGGCGTGTGGAGGCTGATTCCTCCAGATCGTGGTCTTTCAGGGCACGTAGCGCCTGGCCGAGGTAGACCAGCCGCTTGGCCAGTGCTTCATCAATGCCGGCCTCACCCATCAGGATCTCGCGCTCCAGCGCCGCATCGGGATAGTCAAACGTGAGGGCGACAAAACGCTGGCGGGTGCTGGGCTTCATGCCCTTCAGCAGGTGCTGGTAGCCGGGGTTGTAGGAGACGACCAGCATGAACTCGGGCGGTGCATCCAGCTCTTCGCCGGTACGTTCGATGGGCAGGGTGCGCCGGTCGTCCGACAGCGGGTGGAGGACCACGGTGGTGTCCTTGCGCGCCTCGACCACCTCGTCGAGATAGCAGATGGCACCCTCGCGCACCGCGCGGGTGAGCGGGCCGTCACTCCAGTAGGTGGTGCCGTCACCGATCAGATGCCGACCGACCAGGTCGGCCGCGGTCAGGTCATCGTGGCAGGCCACGGTGTAGACCGAGCGGCCCAGACGTGCGGCCATGTAGTGGATGAAGCGGGTCTTGCCGCAGCCGGTAGGGCCCTTTATCAGGACGGGGAGTTGGTGGCGGTAGGCATGTTCAAACAGCTCAATCTCCTTGCCCTGTGGTTTGTAGAAGGGGAGGGAGGGGTCATTGGCCGGTTGCAATGCTTCGGTGCTCATAATGATTCCTGCAGCTTGTTTGTGTTCGGTGACAGCGACTTCATGCGCCGCGATCGCTAGTTATGATATTTATCAAATAGCTTTTGAGGGGCAAGTGCCTTGATCTGGGGCAAGAAGGCTTATAAAGGTGAATCGGTGAATGGCTAAATGGGCGAGTAGGATAGTCGTGTTATTTACCCAGTCACCCATATACCGTCTCACCCATTCAATCCCACCATATAGGCCACCAGTATCAGACCGCATACAATGACCATGTAGAGCAGGGTGATGATGCGGAAACTCCATCTTACCTGTTTGAGTCCCATAAAGTAATCGGCAACCATCTGCCCCTTGATGAAAGTCGTGGTCATGATAAATGCCACCACGCCCGTGCCGCTCAGCCCCAGTTTGCCGATACCGAGGGTGACCAGTGTCAGGGCCATCAGCACCAGCCAGATAACGGTACAGGGGCGGATCCAGCGACGAACTTCAGAAGATGTATCGGACATCTGTGTACTCCTTTGCCTTAGCGCATCACATAAACCAGTGGGAACAGGATGATCCAGACCAGATCGACCATGTGCCAGTAGGAGGCACCGGTCTCCACGCCACGGTGCTCCGCGGCGCTGTAGCCGCCCTTCCGGTTTTTCAGATAGACCGCGGCCAGTATCACCATGCCGAGTAATACATGCATAAAGTGAAAGGCGGTCATCGACAGGTAGTAGGTAAAAAAGGTGTTGGTACTCAGCGAGATGCCGGCCGAGAACTTGGCATGGAATTCCACCAGCTTTATCACCACGAAGACACCGCCCATCCCGATGGTGGCAAGCAGCCAGCGACTACACAACTGCACCTTTCCCTCGCGGATGGCCGCCACGGCACGCACCACAAAGTAGCTGCTGGTGATGAGAACCAGGGTATTGGCGGCGCCGGAGGTGCGATCGACCAGATCCTGTGAACTGTTGAATAGCTCCACGTTATTACTGCGGGCAAATGCGTAGAGTAAGAACAGGATGCCGAACACCAGTAGTTCGGCGTAGATAAAAAACCAGATAGCCAGATCGCCCGGTGGGAGAGCGGCTTTCTCGTTTGCGGTATGGGTCATTGTCCCTGCCTTTTATGTTGAATTTAGAAAAAAAAAGGGGGGGCCATGGCCCCCCCTTCTCCCGCGTGTGTGGGTAGCGCTTACGAGGAAGCCTCCTCCTTCGGTTCACCCCCGGCGAAGAAGCTGGCGATGTAGACCACCAGACCCACCAGGAAGATGACACCGACCGCCTCACGAGCCCAGTAGAAGAACGCGATCTTCTCCTGTGCGACCATGAAGGGCATGGGGTCTTCAGCAGCACGCTGCAGCCAGACCTGGAGAATACCGGCGCCGGTCAGCAGCAGAGTGATGAACACAATGGCTACCGTCATCAGCCAGAAACTCCACATCTCGATGACCTGAGCCTTTTCACTGTTGGCAGGCTTGCCGTGGCGCAGGTGCGGCATGGCGTAGGAGATCATGGTCAGCACGATCATGACATAGGCACCGTAGAAGGCCATGTGACCGTGGGCAGCCGTGATTTGCGTGCCGTGCGTGAAGTAGTTGACCGGAGCCAGGGTGTGGATGAAGCCCCACAGACCGGCACCCAGGAAGGCCATAACACCGGTGCCCATTGCCCACAGTACCGCTGCCTTGTTCGGATGATCCTTGCGACGCTTGTTAACCATGTTAAAGGCGAACAGGGTCATCATGAAGAAGGGAATGGGCTCCAGGGCGGAGAAAACAGAACCGAGGATCTGCCAGTACTCCGGCGTACCAATCCAGTAGTAGTGGTGACCGGTACCGATGATGCCGGTGATGAGGGTCATGGCGATGATGATGTAGAGCCACTTCTCAATCACCTCGCGGTCAACACCGGTAGTCTTGATCAGCACGAAGGCCAGGATGGAACCGAGGATCAGTTCCCATACACCCTCTACCCACAGGTGAACTGTCCACCACCAGTAGTACTTGTCCAGTACCAGGTTGGCGGGGTTGTAGAAGGAGAACAGGAAGAACACGGCCAGACCAACCAGACCGGTCAGCATGACGATATTCACCACGGTCTTACGACCGGTGAGAATGGTCATGCCGATGTTGTAGAGGAAGCCCAGGGCGACCACGACTATTCCCAGCTTGGTGATTGTCGGCTGTTCCAGGAACTCCCGGCCCATGGTCGGCAACAGGTCGTTACCGGTCATCTTGGCCAGTGTTGCGTAGGGAACCAACAGGTAACCCAGGATGGTCAGGGCACCGGCTACCAGGAAGATCCAGAACAGCGCCACGGCCAGCTTGGGACTGAACAGCTCGCGTTCCGACTCCTCCGGGACCATATAGTAGGCAGCACCCATGAAGCCGAACAGCAACCAGACGATGAGCAGGTTGGTGTGCACCATGCGGGCAACGTTAAAGGGGATCTCCGGGAAGAGGAAGTCACCCATGACATACTGCAGACCGATAATCAGACCGAACAGGATCTGACCGACAAACAGGCCAATTGCCGCAATGAAGTAGAGCTTGGATACGGATTGTGATTGATATTGCATTTTCGTTCCTCCCCTTAGCCCTGAATGTTCGGCGGCCAGCCGGCGTCGTTGATTTCTGAGGTCCACTTCAGGAACTCGGCGATGTCATCCAGTTCTTTGTCGCTGAAATTGAACTGGGGCATGCTGCGGCGACCTTCGATGCCTTCAGCAGGACGGCTGGCAATGAAGGCCTTGATGGCATCTTTGCTCTTGCCGAAGCGGTCATACACATTGGCAAGTTCAGGTGCGAAGTACGCGCCCTCACCCATCAGTGTGTGGCAACCGATGCAGTCGTTTTCTTCCCAGAGCATCTTGCCGTTGACTACCGCGGGCGTGATGTTCTCCCGATGATCCCGTTCGGGCAACGCCCCCATGGAATCGAATGTTAATGCCAGAAACACAAGGAAGAAGAACAGGCTCCCTCCTATGAAGATATTTCTGGCCATGCTTTTAGTGAACGCTTCACTCATGGCATCTCCCCTTTGTTGTTTTAAGCCGACTGCCATTAAGAACATGTGGCTCTTTAAAGTCCTTGACTTAAGTCAACCTGTATTTTTCATCGGATGGATCCGGCAGATTGTTACATATTCTGTAACAGATTCCTGTTCAGCACAGGCTACATTTCTGGGGTTGATTATGGGACTGCCTGTACGCAAAAAATGCGCTGGACAATGTCTAGATCAATAGGAATCACCCACTGTTTTCGGTTTTATTTTCCTTTTGACCTACATCAAGGAAACATTTTCGGTGGGAGAGCAATGTCGTTCGGGAGTCAATAACTTAAACATTTTCTCAACAACGTAAGACTCGGTGATGAACTAAGGGAGGTCACCATGAAACGATCCGTACTGGGGTTATCCGCCCTGGCCCTCGTAATGGGCATTGGCTTTGGAGGTGTAGCGCATGCGGCGAAAGCTAAGGCGCCGGCACTGTCCGAAGCGGAGTTTGAAAAAGCAAAATCGCTGTATTTCCAGCGTTGCGCAGGCTGCCACGGCGTTCTGCGCAAGGGTGCTACCGGTAAGAACCTGGAGCCGAAAAACACCCTGAAAAAAGGTACCAAGCGTCTGTCACGTATCATTCAGCTCGGTACCGAAGGTGGTATGAACAACTTCGATGACATCTTCTCCAAGGAAGAGATCGATCTGCTGGCCAAGTACATCCAGCACGAGCCGCCGAAGCCGCCGGAAATGTCGCTGTCTCTGATGAAAGAGCGTAGAAAGGTCTATGTCGATCAGAAGGACTACCCGAGCAAACCGCTGCACGGTCGCAACTGGAAGAACTTCGTTCTGGTTATCGAGCGTGATGCCGGCAAGGTCGCAGTCGTGGATGGTGACAAGCACGAGATCGTGGCTCACGTCGATACCGGTTATGCGGTACACGTACTCAAGGCCGCCGAGCACCACAACAAGCTGCACGCCGAGAACCCCGGTCGCTTCTGGTACACCATGGGTCGTGACGGCAAGCTGACCAAGATTGACCTGTGGCAGACACCGGACAAAATGCGTGTTGCCGAAGTACAGGTTGCCTATGACGCCCGTGACGTTGCTGTCTCAGGTGATGGCAAGTACGTAATCGGTGGTGGTTACTGGCCGCCTCACTTCGTTATCGTGGACGCCGAGACCATGGAGCCGCTGAAGGTGGTCTCTTCTCGTGGTGTTAACGTCGATGGTGACTATGTCGAGGAGTCTCGCGTCGCCGCGATCTACGACACGCCTAACGCACCGACCTGGCTGGTCTCCATGAAGGAACTGGGTCAGATGTGGCAGGTGGATTACAGCGACCTGGACAACCTGAAGATCTCAAAGATCGACAGTGCCAAGTTCCTGCATGACGGCTTCTACGATCCGACCGGTCGTTACTTCCAGATCGCTGCCAACGCCTCCAACAAGATGGTGGTAGTCGATACGGAAACCCAGAAGCTGGAAGCGATGATCGATGTGGACAAGCTGCCTCACCCCGGTCCCGGTGCCAACTGGATCGATCCGAAGTGTGGTCCTGTAGGTGGTACTACTCACCTGGGTGTCGGCAAGGTCACCGTCTGGGGTAACGATCCGAAAGGTCACAAAGACCAGGCCTGGAAGATCTGCTACGAGGTTGAGACCGATGGTGCCGGTGTATTCATCCGTACCCATCCCAAGTCTCAGTACGTCTGGGCCGACCAGACCAAGCACCCGGAGCCTGAGGTACAGCAGTCCATTCAGGTTATCGATAAAAACACCCGCAAGATCGTCAAGACCATCCGTCTGACCAAAAAGAAGGGCTACGCAGCCGTTCACATTGAGTTCAACGCCGATGGTTCTGAGGTCTGGACCTCAGTCTGGAACCGTGCTGACAGCCTGAAGCCTAATGGTGAGATCATCATCTTTGATGCCAAGACACTCAAAGAGAAGGCTCGCATCAAGGGCTTCTACGCTCCGACTGGTAAGTTCAACGTGCACAACCGTGTTGAGCACGTGACCTGATTTATCGGTCATAATGCGGACGGGAGGCGGGCATCGCCCGCCTCCCACCTTTATAAGTCACTAAAACAACAACTACCCGAATTAAGTGTTTCCTTGGAGGCTCGGTGATGGGAGAACCTCAATTTTTTCACGGCTTTTTTTCCCGTAAGGTTATTTTTGGCACGACCTTGGGGGCTGCCCTGTTTTTCATGATCGTTGGTGTTATCTTCTGGGGTGGTTTCAACACCGCAATGGAAGTGACCAACACACTCGATTTCTGTATCTCCTGTCATGAGATGGAAGAGAATGTCTTCCAGGAATACAAAAAGACCATTCACTACAACAACCGTGCAGGCGTCCGTGCGACCTGCTCGGACTGTCACGTACCGCGTCCCTGGGTGCACAAGGTGGTTCGCAAGATCCAGGCCTCCAACGAGGTGCTGCACAAAATCCTTGGCACCATCGACACCCCGGAAAAATTCAATGCCAAGCGCCTGACCCTGGCGAAGAACGTCTGGCGTACCATGAAGAAGACCGACTCGCGTGAGTGCCGCAACTGCCACGATTTCACGACGATGAATCCGGAAAGCCAGCGTCCGCGGGCGCGCAAGCAGCACATGAACGCGATGAAGCAGGGGAATACCTGTATCGACTGCCACAAGGGCATCGCGCACAACAAGGTTCATGACAAGCTGACCGATGAGGAGTTCGAAAAACTCATGGCGCCGGATCCCGATTTGGCGATGACCGAGCTGCCTGAGCAGTGGGTGGCCTTCCTGCAAAAAGAGGCCGCCGAGGAAGAGGCCAAGAAGGCTGCCAAAAAGGCAGCCAGAGAGGAAAGAGCAGCTGCTGCGTCCGCAGCCGCACCCGCAGCAGGGGGTGGTATGGTGGACTGGGCCACTGTTCCCTCACGTGAAGTGGTACTGTTCTACCCCGGACAGGGCTCCATGGAGTGGGTGCTGCGCGGCAAGGACCATGGCGGGGCCCGTCCGTTCAAGGCCGGCGACCGCTGCTTCGACTGCCACGACAAGGAGGCGGCCGACATGGGCAAGAAGATGGTGACGGGCGAGAAGATCGAACCCAACCCCATTCCCGGCAAGCGCGGCAGCATCCCGGTGACCATCCAGGCGGCCAATGACGGTGAAAACCTCTACATGCGCTTCAGCTGGCCGGAGGGCGAGCACACCCCGGCGCCGGGTGTCGACGGCGGCAAGATGGACCCGGACAACCCGATGAAGCTGGCGCTGATGATCGCCACCGACGAGGTGGAGTATGCCGACCGTGCCGGCTGCTGGGGCACCTGCCATGCCGACGCCAACAGCATGCCGTTTGCCCCCGAGGGGCAGCAGGTGACCAAGTACCTGACCGAGTCGCGCACCGAGATCGAGACCCGCGGTCGTAATGACAAGCCGCTGGGCGGCTGGGACAAGCGCAAGAGCGAGGAAGAGATCCAGGCGGAGCTGGAGGCCGGCCACTTCATGGACATCATCCGCTACAAGAGCGGCAAGGGTGAGGTGGAAGACGGCTACATCCTGGCTGACCGGGTGATGGAAGGCGGCCAGGGAGCCGAGTTCACCGCCCGCAGCGAGAACGGCCAGTGGGTGGTGGAGATGAAGCGCAAGCTGACCTCGGACCAGGCCGGCGACGTATCGCTGGCGACCGACCAGCTCTACAACATCGGCTTCGCCATTCACGATGACTACACCAGTGCCCGCTACCATCACGTTTCCGTTGG
>JBFEUI010000061.1:0-15762 GCA_041547565.1 Thiohalomonadaceae bacterium | reverse complement strand
CGAATTAGGCTCAAAGTTATGGCAATGAAACATTTCAACATAACAAGGCGCTCGTGTGGGATACTTGCTTCGCTGCGCACCCCACAGCTTGATCGTTGAGGTCTGCTTGCAGGTGAACAGCAGCCTATTCCACAGCTAACCCATTAGGTCTGCTATGGTTGCATGGCGGCTATCTGTATTTATACTGCAGGATGTCGTGCTGTTACAGCTACTACTCATCAGCCAGCTTTTCTTGAGGGGGCATCTGTCTGGAGATGTAGTCGGCAAACAATGCAAGTTGCTCGTCTGACAGGGGCTGAATCAGTTCGGCCATTTGCCGGTTGGCGTTCTTGCGCTTGTTATCACGAATCCATCTGAGTTGCCGCAGTAAATATTCATAATGCTGTCCCTGAATCAGTGGGTAGCGTTGTGCCGCATCCCCCTCGCCCTGCTTGCCGTGACACTCTGCGCACATCTGAAGATACATCTGTTTTGCGTGCTCCAGATCCGTTTCTTCGGCAACGCCGATTTCAGGGTAGGGGTTCATTGGCAGTGAGGCGATATAGGCGGCCACGTCTGCAAGTGCCTGGTCGCCACCGAGCACCTCCCGCTGGACGATAGGCAGCATTCTGGGGTTGTCGCGCTTACCGCTGCGTATGTCCGTCAGCTGTTTAATGATGACGGAGCTGTGCTGACCGGCGATTTGCGGAAACTCCCCGTCATAGGACCCCCAGCCGTTCTCGCCGTGACACTGGGAGCAGAGTGTGTCGAAAATATATTTCCCCCGTCCCGCATCGGGCGTCAGCCGCACCGCCTGTGACGGCGCGCCATCGGGTGGTACACCAGCGGTTGTGTGCGCCGCAAACAGCAAGGTGGTAAACAGGGCGAGGGTGCGGATGGCAAGGTGCAGCATAACGGTATCAGTAATTAACCTGATTGGTGTAACAGGTAGAACATATGGGGATCAGCTGTGCGACATGCAAGCCTCGCGCAATGCCGGGTCACAGCGGGTGAATGCGCTGTTGTCGCAGAGCGGCCTCTTCACCCTGTCGATGATCATTTCGCCGAACAGGGGCAGTGCGCCCGATCTGATTCTTGCACGAATAGACTCCTTGAGAAGAAACACGGGCACTGTAAGATCCACCGACTTGCTGTGCCGCCAGCTCAGGGCCGTGGCCTCATCCCTGGTGAAGCGGGCTCGTGTAGTGAAATGGCCCAGTTTGTCGTTCACCGACCAGTAGTCACCGTTGCGGCGCGGGCTGAGCCAGGGCTGTTTGGTCCGGATGATGGTCTGCTCGAACCGGCCTGCGTGCCATTGTCTGGAAAGCTGTGTCAGGTGCTGGGGAATATCCCTGTCGTAGAGGCGCAGCAGCGAACCGATGTCGCTCTGGTAGCGTTGTTGCTGGATGGTGCCGGGTGTCCAGGCAATGCCCTCGTAACCCTCATCGGCGGCATGCAGCAGCAACAGTTTAACTGCGAGGAGTGACCACTCCTTGTGAAACGGTGCCTCGGGTATCCGCGCCTGCCAGCGCCTGTTGTTGCCGCGCCCCCCCGCCTGCTGGTGCCAGTCGCTCTGTATCTCCTCGATGAACAGGAGCCGGCGACCGCGCAGGTCTAGACGGGTTTTTGTTCTGAAGTGGAGCAGCACGTTGCGTTCGGTAAAGTGCGATGTAAAGTGTGATGCCTGGAAATCAGGCAGTGTTACCAGCCATTCGCGGTAGTCATCCCCGCCGTGCAGGCTCATGTACGCATACTTGTCATTGTGATGCAGTGCGCTTTGCAGACCATAGTGTATGCGGGCGTGCCGGCTTGCGGCCCGCATCGCCGTGGCATGGTTATCAAAGGCGCCCGTTTCGCTATCGTCACTGGTGGGCAACGCCTTGCCGTGAGGGGTGAGCACGAACCATCTGGCCGCAGCGAGCGGGGCACGGGGCGATCGGACAAGGATGATGCGGTAGTTGAACAGTCGATTCACAAAGCGCAGCACCGGGTAATCGCCGTCAGCTAATGTGATGCCGCTGTGACGGACGCTTGTATAGGGCATGATTGAGGCCGTCTCATCAAACTCGAGCGGGCACTCCTCGTCCCTGACAAGCTCATTGGTCAGTTCAAGGCGGATATCGCTGAAGTCGATGCGCGACAGTAGCTCCTCGCGAGTGATCTTGCCGCGATTCGCGGTTTCGGCCTGATCGAGAAAATCGAGGATGCCTGACCATTTGAACTCTTCCTCGCGCACCCCGCATTTGTGCATGTTGAGTATGGTGTTGCGCCACTGGCCGGGACTGGCGCTGGACATTTGCATCGAGGCAATACGCCGCTGCAACAGACTGTAGAGCCTTGCCGGGTAGTCATAGCTCTTTATCCGGTGGGGCAGGGTGTCGTAGATAATCTTTTTGCGCGCGTCCTCTATTTCGAGAAACTGACTGTCCTTGCTCAACCAGTCGAGGAAGGCGCGGCGGTCCTCCTCCTTCCATTTCAACAGCCATTGGTGATCGGCGAGGGTATGGCCGGTGAACTTGTAATTCTTGCTCCAGTTCTCCTCTGCACTGTGTGGTTCGACATAAACAATGTCCACCAAGTGGTAGAGCAGGAGGTGAGGCGTGTCGTGCGTGACACGGATGTTTTGGCGGGTGGCGTGGTAGCGAGCCCGCTCACTGCTGATCCCAACAACGTGTCCGCTCGGTAGAACTGGCATGATTCAACTCCCCATGGCACGATTGCACCGACACTGCTTGCGCCGCTCAACGAGGTTGTCGTGGAACGATATTCGGCATTATTCAGACTTCTTGAACGGGATGACCTTGGCCATGTCGTCCATCGACTTCTCATCCAGCTTCTCGCCCAGTAGCAGCTCCATCGCCTCCAGCACCCGCTTCAGGATGATGCCGGCACTGGCGTGGTAGAGGCGGATATGGCAGTGCACCGGCATGTGCAACGATGCGCGGCGCTCGATATCAAAGTCGGTCCAGGCCACCACGGGAATGTCGTTAAAGGCCCGGTCAACCACAATCCAGGCATCACGCTGCAGAATAAGGTCGAGTGTCTTCAGGCCGGGCAGTTCCAGGCGCAGGCTCTCGCCCAGGCGGTTGAGCGCCACGTGCACATGGTTGTAGTGGGTGGCATCGAGAATGCCGTCACGAAATTCATAAACGGGTACCTTCTCATGGCGTGTGTACATAGGCGCAATACTCAGCTGCAGATTAATCGGTTCTCTGTCGTGCATGATTCGTCCTCTGTGCGCCTCGTGGCGTCACCCTCGGTTAGGCGTGTGTGCATGTGCCGTTGCAATGCGCTGGCCATTAACTCGTAAGACTTGCAAACAAGGTCGGTAGTTTCTCCGGCAAACGGTCGACGTTGTCGATGATGGTGTAATGGCTTTCGCCAAAGATGCGTTTGACGTAGCTGTCGGCATTGGGATCGAGCGTCAGGCAATAGCTCAGCACGCCATTGGTGTAAAGTTCCTCGACTGCCTTCTTGGTGTCGTGGCGCAGGTGCTGCGGATCGCGCTCGTCGATGTCGGCCGGTTCACCATCCGTGACCAGCAGGATCAGCTTGCGCCGTTCGGGCTGTTTCAACAGGTGGTGGCCCGCGTGGCGCAGCGCCGCCCCCATGCGCGTGGACAGGCCGCCCTTCATGCCGGCCAGGCGCGACCTGGCCTCATCGTCAAAGTGCTGGTTGAAGTCCTTGAAGCGGTAATACTGCACATCGTGGCGTCCATCCGAGGCAAAGCCGTGCACGGCGAACGGATCGCCGATACCCTCGATGGCGGTGGAGACCAGTGTGGCGGCTTCGCGCGTCAGCTGCAGTACGGTCTTGTCCGAGCCGGCCATCGATTCGTTGGTCGACTCCGACAGGTCAAGCAGCACCACCACGGCCAGGTCGCGGCTCTTCAGCACGTTGCGCATGGTGATGCGCGGATTGGGCTGTTCGCCCATGCGGATCGACACCATGGCGTCAATGGCGGCATTGATATCGATCTCGTCACCGTCCTCCATGTTGCGCACCCGCTGTACCCCCTCGGGTGTGAGCAGATCGATGATCTGCTTGATGCGATGGGCAATCGGTTTGTAGGCGGTGAGGATATCGTGGATATCCTCGGGATCTCCCTTGGGCTGGCGTCGCTCGTAGACCGTGGTCCAGTCCGGGCGGCTTAACTGGATCTGGTAATCCCACTCCGGGTAGTGGAAGGGGTCGGATACCGGCTCCTTGCCCCACATGTCGTTAAAGCTTTCGGTGGCCTCGCCGGCATCTTCGTAGGGAAACATCTCGGTGGCGCAGGTCCAGATCTCCTGGGCATCGTCGCCGGCCAGCTCGCAGTCGACTTCGTTGGCCATCTCGATCACGCTGACCGTCTTGCGTACTTGGCGTTGGCTCGCCGGAATATATTCGGTACCGGCATCCCAGTCGAACTCCTCGAACTCCCAGACAAAGCGATTGTCGTCCCGGTAGGAGATACGGCTGCGCTCGAGGATGCGCAGGCTGGGCACCTCCTTGCGCGCGGAGAAGATATTGAACAGTTCCATCCCCATGTGCCAGGAGAAGCTGTTGTCATCCTGCTTTTCTGCAATCTGTTGATGAAAGCGGCCGGCAAAGGCGTTGAGTTCCGCGTCGTCCGTGCTGTATGTATCATCGAGCAGCATCAGCGCCACATCTTCGAGCACTTCCACGGTGGGATGTTCAACCGGCTCTTCATACTTGTAGGCGAGCAGGGCGCGCCATAACTTCTTTAAGCCGGGAAACGCATTGACCGCCTTGTACTCGACCCGCGCATCCTCCAGCAGGCCGATAAAATACATCTGCGCCGGGCTCAACTGCTCGGCCGAGATTGGCGAGTCGGTATAACTCATGTGTGCGGCCATGTGCGCGGCAGTGGCGCGATAGAGTTCCAGGCCCGCAATATCGCCAAGATTATCCACCGCATCGGGCAGGTGGAAGATGCGGCTTTCAATATAGGGTTTGAAGTCGGTGTAGTCGGCCCCGGTGGGGCGCAGAAAGAAATCGCGGCCCCACAGTGCGCGCAGGTAGAAATTCAGTTTGCGCTGGGTCTTGATGAACAGCACGCCGCGCCGCTCCTTCTGCAGCACCGCCTTGCTGTCGGCCGACTCCAGGTTGAAATAGGCGGTTAGGTTTGCAAAATCACGACGGTAGGCCTGGGCACCGAAATTGGCCCAGCGGCGCAGTCCGCTGAGGGTCAACTTGGAGAGCAGCTCATCCATGTGGTTGAGCATGGGGCGCAGTCCGCGCGCCGCCGTGCCCGACAACTGGTGGATCAGTGTAAGGTAGCCGCGCAGCAGTTCCGCATCACCCAGGTTGCGTGCTGCTGAAGGTAGGCTGCTGAACAGCAGTGCCACCACCTCACCTGAAACCATGGAAGCGAGTTTCATGGCCGCGGTGATGCAATCGTCGATTACATCCTCGCCGCACTCCTTGGCCACCAGCGGCATTTCCTGCAGGTAGGTGACGACCACATCACTGCCGCGACCCAGGTTGCACAGTGCTTTCGCGCCATCCATGTAATCCTGCAGTCCGGCCGGAGACATGATGCGTGCCGCTTCCTGGAAGGTGCCCTCCAGAACGTCACGCACCTCCGGTGCCGTCTCTTCAAGGAAATCTTCGTAATCTTCGAGATTAATGCCCATGATCTAAGCCTCAAAACATTTAACGCAAAGGCGCAAAGATGCGAAGGCCGCAAAGAAAACCAAAACCTCTAGAAGTGCATGTTTGATGCAAAATCTTCTCGGCCACAGTCTTACAGAAACGAAGCAAGCGTTCATTTTCTCTGCGCACTTCGCGTCTTTGCGCCCTCAGCGTTAAACACCGTTACTATCCGAAGAAGGTCTGTACGGCGGCATCCAGGGTATCGCGCATATCCGGGTCGTCGGTCAGCGGGGTCACCATGGTCATGGAACAGGCCTCCGTCGGGGCAATGCCCTTGGCGATAAGCTGGCCTGCATAGACCAGCAGACGGGTAGAGATACCCTCATCCAGGCCATGCCCCTTGAGGTTACGGGCACGGTGTGCGATCTGCACAAGTTTGCCGGCCGTCTCTGTGTCGACGCCGGATTCTTTGGCAACGATCCCGGTCTCTTTTTCGGCTTCCGGATAATCGAAGTCCAGACCACCGAAACGCTGCTTGGTGGATTGCTTCAGATCCTTCATCAGGCTCTGGTAACCGGGGTTGTAGGAGATCACCAACTGAAAATCCGGGTGCGCCTGGATCAGCTCGCCTTTCTTGTCCAGCGGCAGGGTGCGACGGTGGTCGGTCAGGGGGTGAATCACAACCGTAGTATCCTGACGGGCTTCCACCACCTCATCGAGGTAGCAGATGGCGCCGATGCGCGCGGCGGTGGCCAGCGGGCCGTCCTGCCACTTGGTGCCGTCCTTGTCGAGCAGGAAGCGCCCGACCAGATCGGAGGCGGTCATATCCTCGTTACAGGCCACGGTGATCAGCGGCTTGCCGAGTTTGTAGGCCATATATTCGACAAAGCGTGATTTGCCACAACCGGTCGGGCCCTTGAGCATCATCGGCATACGGGCATTGTAGGCGGCCTCATACAGGGCAACCTCTCTACCAACCTCCTCGTAGTAAGGCTCCTTCTTGACAATGTACTGATTGGGATCAACAGTTGTGCTAGACATGACACACCTTCTCTCTATCAAAAGTTAGTTTAATCTTCGTCATCGGTTTCAAATTCACCGGTCCAACCTGCCGCCCTGGCCTTCTCCAGGGCGTCGCCGTGAATACGGCTGTGGCGTTCGGCAAGATCAGAGGGCAAATGGCTGACCAGACAGCCGTACTTGTCCCACTCGGCATTGACCTTTTGCAACAGGGCATCAATCCCGGCCAGGTTCCAGCCCTCACAGGTTTCTGTTTCGGGGATCAGGCCGAATACCCGGGCGTCGCGAATCATTTTGCCAATGGCGGTCATACCGCCATGCATTTCATTATCAACGCCCACATATCTATCTGGTTTTGCCATGACTGCTTTTCTCTCTAATTTGAAAAGTTCCTGCCCGCCCAGTGCGGGCAGGAACGGTGGTGCTTCCGGACTGCGCGTTTAAACGCTTTTACCGCGGTAGATAACCATGGCGGCGCCAGCGGATTGCGCGTAGTTGTCAAAGCCCAGCAGACGGATGTGGTTGTCCGGGTGTGCTTTGTGACAGGCCTCGACTTCAGCCAGGATGGCATCAACGTCGGTTTCGCCGAACATCGGCAGTTTCCACATGTACCAGTAATGGCTAAAGGCATTTTCCGGTTCAGTGTGTTCGATACCGGGGTTCCAGCCCTTGCTGACGATGTACTCGATCTGCTTGCGAATCTGATCGGAATCCATCGCAGGCAGGTATGAGAAGGTTTCAAACTTGCGACTGGCAGTGTCGCCCAGGCTTGATTTGTAATCTTGCATTTCGCTCATTGTTTAAGTCCTCTGAATATTGTTCGATTCAGTACTGCGCCGTAGCTGTTTCAGCTTGTTCAGACGCTCTACTCCAGAAGCAAGATACAAGAGGCAAGATACAAGGAGTAAACGCGATGTTTTGTATCTTGCAGGGGGCGGTACTACCGCCCCTGCTTGTATCTTGTATCTGTTTTATTTATGAGACACGTCGAGTTTGTCCACGGTATCGAACTCGAACTTGATCTCTTTCCAGGTCTCCATCGCCATCTTCAGCTCTGGGCTGTGCTTGGCGGCAGTGGTAAGGATGTCCTTACCCTCTTTCTCCAGCTCACGGCCCTCGTTGCGGGCTTCGACACAGGCCTCGACCGCAACACGGTTGGCCGCCGCACCGGCAGCGTTACCCCAGGGGTGACCCAGCGTACCGCCACCGAACTGCAGTACCGAGTCGTCACCGAAGATGTTCACCAGTGCAGGCATGTGCCAGACATGGATGCCACCGGAGGCCACCGGCAGCACGCCGGGCATGGCGCCCCAGTCCTGGTCGAAGAAGATACCGCGTGAACGGTCTTCCTTGATGAACGAATCGCGCATGATGTCGATCCAGCCGAGGGTCGCATCACGGTCACCTTCCAGCTTGCCGACCACGGTGCCGGAGTGCAGGTGGTCACCACCTGACAGGCGCAGGATCTTGGTCAGTACACGGAAGTGGATACCGTGGTGGGGGTTACGGTCGAGTACGGCGTGCATCGCACGGTGGATGTGCAGCAGCATGCCGTTGTCACGACACCACTGGGCCAGTTGGGTGTTGGCCGCCCAACCGCCGGTCAGGTAGTCGTGCATGATGATGGGGGCACCGATCTCCTTGGCGTATTCGGCGCGCTTCATCATCTCGTCGGCGGTCGGTGCGGTAACGTTCAGGTAGTGACCCTTGCGCTCGCCGGTCTCCGCCACGGCCTTCTGGATCGCTTCCATCACGAAGTCGAAGCGGTGTTTCCAACGCATGAACGGCTGGGAGTTGACGTTCTCGTCGTCCTTGGTGAAGTCCAGACCACCGCGCAGGCCTTCGTAGCAGGCACGGCCATAGTTCTTGGCGGACAGGCCCAGCTTCGGCTTGATGGTGCAGCCGAGCAGCGGACGGCCGTATTTATTCAGCATGTCGCGCTCGACCTGGATACCCTGGGGCGGACCATTGCAGGTCATGACATAGGCCAGCGGGAAGCGGATGTCTTCCAGGCGCAGTGCACGCAGGGCCTTGAAACCGAACACGTTACCGACCAGTGAGGTCATCACGTTAACGACGGAGCCCTCTTCGAACAGGTCGATGGGGTAGGCGACGAAGGCGTAGAAGCAGGTGTCGTCACCGGGAACGTCTTCGATGGCGTAGGCCCGGCCCTTGTAGTAGTCCAGGTCGGTCAGCAGGTCGGTCCAGACAGTGGTCCAGGTGCCAGTGGAAGACTCAGCAGCCACGGCGGCAGCCACCTCTTCACGCGGTACACCCGGCTGGGGGGTGACCTTGAAGCATGCCAGGATATCGGTCTCTTTCGGCGTGTACTCAGGCATCCAGTATGTTTCGCGGTACTCTTTAACGCCCGCGTTGTAGCTTTTCACAGCCATGGTTGCTTATCTCCTAAGGTTTGTGGTGTTGAGTGGATACCCGTCAATTTGTTGAGTAAATGAATCGGGTATCGAGTCACGAAAAAAACTAGTCAAAACCAACGATAAGTAACAATGAATTGTTTTTATTAAAAACATATATAAAAGCTTATATATATGTGTAATTACATGATAATAAAGCAAAATAATAGTTGATAAATTGGGTTGGTGATTGGTGAAATAGTGCTTTTTATACGGGTTTTTCGTCCTGCGGGTTGCACAGTTGGCAGATTTTTTTGGGCAAGCGGGTGTAGCCGAAAGGCAAAATTCCAAGGCAAAGCATCGTTTGTCGCCGGCTGCAGCAGGTGGTGTCACATGGCCGCCTTTGTGTTGTCGTGGCGGGGTGCATCGGATAGTCTGAAAGTGTTATTGAACGTGTGAGTCACTCTTTATGAAAAAAATCGTATTGATCGTCGTGGCGCTTGGCATTGCCGTGGCCACGGTTCCGCTGTGGGGGAGTTGTAACCTCAAATACCAGTTCTGCACCACCGTGTGCACCATCCAGCACTTTAACTCCGATGCAAAAAAGGCCGGGTGCAAGACCCGCTGTGCCGCGGAGAAGGCCGGTTGCATCGCCGGTGAGGGAGCAGAGAGTGCGGGTGATTTTCTGGAGCAGCTGGGTAAATAGCCGCGAAGTGCCGGTGCCGGATTGAGCATGCCAGGTTTAACCATCTATTCGGTCATCGAGTCGGCGGCCTTCCCCAACCTTGCACCATTGTTTCAGCGTATCGGTGCCGAGGAGGTGCGGCTTGATTCGACCAGAAAGGCGATCAGCCAACTGAAAAAACGCGCGCCCGATTTCATTATCGGTGAGTTTGTCTACGGCTGGAGCAACAACTACAGCGGCGTGCATATCAGCAACCTGGACACCATTCTGGCCAGTCTGCCCAAGTACGCGCCGCAGACAAAGGTTATCGTGCTGGTGAAAAAGGCTGAGCGTGAGTACGCGGAGAAACTGGCGCAAATGTTTCCGGTACTGGCGATTGTTGAGCTGCCGCTTGGTGAGGCGCAATTGGAGGGGCTGATCGTGCCGTGATGGGGAGTTTTGGTTTGAGACAAAAAAAGAACCCCGCGTAAAGCGGGGTTCTTTTTTAAACAGCTGTGATTCTGTTTTACTGGGCGACGACGTTGCTCGCCTGGGGACCCTTGGGACCATCCTGGATCTCGAAGCTCACTGCCTGACCTTCTTCCAGTTTACGGAACCCGGAACCCTGGATAGCGCTGTAGTGAACGAACACGTCAGCACCGCCATCGTCCTGGGCGATAAAACCGAAGCCCTTTGTCTCGTTAAACCATTTCACAGTACCTGTAGCCATTGATAGTTACCTTTTAAAAAAATAGATGTTGATGTAAAGCATGCAGGTTATGAAACGGGGTGTTCGGAGATAACACGAACGGGCACTACCGGAACTGCCTCTGACACAAACTGCAGCGTCCCAGCGACTATACGACATTCTTTATGCAGATACTATAAATAAATTACTACAGTTTTCAGCCAGTATTAGAGTTATTGGAGCGCGCTGTGTTACGCTGATGGCGTTTGTCGCAGCACTGTGTCAGCCATGTGCTCGAAGTACCCGCGAGGTGAACAGAAGCCGCACAGGTACCTCCAAACCGGCTGCGGTGTCTATCCATAGCAGATTTCCCCGCAAAACTTATATAAATCAATGGCTAACACTGTTCGGTCGCAGCAGGGGCTGTGGCGGAAAGAGCCATTACATGAGCCAGTATCCCATGCCGTGACATCGTGCGGGACTGTGGCCAGGAGAGGCAGATGAAAAGAATGTTTGTAGGCAATTTGGCGCCGGATACCGTTGAAGAGGATGTTCAGGCACTGTTCTCGCAGCATGGCACGGTGCGCGCAGTGAACCTTGTCCGGGATGTGTTTAACGGCAAGTGCCGCGGCTTTGCCTTCGTGGATATGGAAGGGCACGAGGCCCGCGCTGCCATGGCCGGGCTAAATGGTACGTTGTTCAAGGGCAAGCCGCTCAAGGTCAGGGAGGAACAGCAAAAAGGCGGCAGGGGTCGGGGAAGGGGCCCGCGTCGCTAGCCGCGCTGAAGGAAGGGGTTGTTCCGCCGCTCTTCCCCCAGGGTTGAACAGGGGCCGTGCCCCGGCACGAAGGTGACCTCATCACCGAGCGGCAGAAGTTTTTCATGGATGCTGCGCATCAGCGTGGCGTAGTCGCCGCGGGGAAAGTCTGTTCTGCCAATTGAGCCGTTAAACAGTACATCACCGACAAACAGTGTTTTACTGTCCCGGTGGTAAAACACCACGTGTCCGGGCGTGTGCCCCGGACAGTGCAGCACCGACAGCTTTACCTCACCCACCTCAATCGTTTCTCCCTCTTCAAGCCACCTGCTCGGCTGCAGCGGTTCGCAGGGCGGGAAGCTGAACATCTCCGCCTGCTGCGGCAGGGATTCGAGCCAGAAGGCATCCTCCTGCTGCGGTCCTAGAATCGGCACCTGACGTTGCGTGGCGATCGCCTGTGCCCCGCCGACGTGATCGATATGCCCGTGTGTCAGCAGCACCTTGTCCAGTGTGAGCGTGTCCCTGTCTATGGCTTCAAGTAACAGTCCGGTATCACCGCCGGGATCGATCAGTGCAGCCTTGCCGGTGCGCTCGCACCAGATGAGTGAACAGTTCTGTTGATAGGGTGTGACGGGAATGATTTGATAGCGCATGGTGTCCAGTATAAATGATGCCGCTTTGGATTGGGTTATAGTAGTCGGCGATCAAATGGTGTTATGAGGGGAGTTGTGACAGAGATGGTCAAATCGGTGCTACTTGTTCTGCTTGCGTGCTGCGCTGTCACGGCGCAGGCCGATGTCGGGCGCAGTGAGCTGTTTCTCGAGATTGGCAGTGCGGAACTGGTGGTCGAGCAGTACGGCAGCGGCGGTGATCGCCTGCTGTGGATACCCTCGGAGTTCGGTGCCCGTCCCGGGGTGGAACGGCAGCTGGCGGCGGGGATTGCCGGGCAGGGACTGTCGGTATGGTTGACTGATCTGCACACGGCCTATTTTGTTCCCCCCGGGCGCAGCAGTTACCGGGATATCCCGGTCGAGGATCTCGCCGAGCTGATTGAATCGAGTCGCCCGGCAGAGGGCCGGCTGTTTTTGCTGGCTGCCGGGCGCGGGGCGGCGCTGCTGCTGCGTGCTGCACGGCGGTGGCGGCTTGATCATCCCGAGGCCGCACCACTGGGCGGGATGATCCTGCTGCATCCGAACCTGGCGCAGGGTGTCGCCGGTGCCGGACAACAGGTTGAATACCTGCCGATCGCGCGTGCCACCAACCTGCCCATCTATATCTTCCAGCCCCTCAATTCCGCCAAGCGCTGGCACCTCAAGGGGCTGGTCGGGCAGCTGGAGAGCGGCGGCAGCAGTGTCTTCGTCCATCCGCTCAAGGGGGTCAGCGACGGTTATCAGGTCAGGGGTGATGCGACCGTGTACGAGTTGCAGGCGCGCCAGCGGCTGCCGGCGCTGGTGGCGCAGGCGGCACGCCGGTTGAACGGTTTCAACAAAATGCCGCGCACGGTGGTGGCGTTGGACAGTTCGCCGGGAAAGGGGGCGGTCAGTGGGCTTGCTGCCGGACTGCAGCCGCTGCCCGGTGCGCCGGTTGCGCCCGAACTGCGGTTGGCGGATATCGATGGCAGGAGCCATGACCTTGCCGACTATCGGGGCAAGGTGGTGTTGCTCAACTTCTGGACCACCTGGTGTCCACCCTGCGTTGAGGAGTTGCCGTCGCTGGGACGGCTGCAGCAGCAGTTCGACAGTGAGGCGTTTGTTGTGCTCGGTGTGGATGTGGGGGAGGAGCCTGCCGCGGTTAAGAAATTCCTGAAAAAGGTGCCGGCGGCGTTTCCGGTGTTGCTGGACCGCGATGGGCAGATGGTAAAACCGTGGCGCATCCGTGCCTTTCCCACCTCGTTTCTGATCGACAAGCAGGGCCGTATGCGTTACGGCTACTTTGGCGCATTGAAGTGGGATGCCGAAGAGGTGGTGTCGCTGGTGGAGGCGGAACTGGCCCGATGAGCAGTGGTTGCCGGAGAACTGTAGCGTGACGGGTGTGCTGGTTGTCGGTTCCATCGCCTGGGATGAAGTGGTCAGGCTGGGCGAACCGCTGCGAGTCGGCTCCCATAACAGCGGCCGGGACGCGGGACGGCGCATCGGTGGCGGCGGGGCCAACAGTGCCATGGCCCTGGCGCGTGCCGGGATCGCTGTCGAGGTGGTCTCTGCCGTGGGTGAGAACGGCGACGGTACCGAACTGGTGGAGCGCCTGTCAGGGATGGGGGTTGGCGTGTCGATGGTTGGGCGCCATGCGGGGCCGACCACGCGATCGCTTGTCCTGCTCGATGAACACGGTGAGCGCACGGTGGTCAACCTGGCCCGGGCCGCGTTGCGCTTGCCGCAGGGGCTTGAAGCGGTGCAGGCCGGTTGCGTCTATGTCAGAAGCAGCGAACCCGAACTGTCGCATTTTCTGCAAGGGCGGAGGCAGCAGGGTTGGGTCATTGCACATATTCCCCCGCTGCGGGCGTATGCCAGGGCGGCGCAGGTGCTGGTCGGTTCCGCCTCCGATCTGGATGATGACTTTCTCGCCGCCCCGTTTGCGGCGGGACAGGCGGTGGCTGGCGATTGTCTGGAGTGGGTGGTGATCACCCGCGGGGCTGACGGTGCGGTGGCCTACGGTCGTGATACGGTACTCAGGCAACCGGCACCGACAGTGCCGGTGGTGGACAGTACCGGTGCCGGTGATGTGTTTGCCGCGGGACTGGCGGCTGCACTGGCGCAGGGGCAGGAGATGGCGCAGGCGCTGGCCCGTGCCGTGCAGTGGGGCAGCGCATCGGTGAGCTATGCGGGCACCGTACCGCCAGAACATTTTCCGGCCATTGGTTGAACAGTGCACGTATCATCAACAGAATTTACTTTATCCTATTGGCTGAGTTAACGGGCGCGGTCTGCGAGAACAGGAATCCATTATGACTGGAAAAAGTAAAGGCAGGGGCCTGCAACTGCATATACAGAAGTATCTGCTTGCCGGTGCATTGACGGTTATCCCCATCTGGATCACCTGGGTGGTGTTCCAGTTCATCGTCAAACAGCTGTCGAAGTTCGGCTTGCCGTGGGTGAGGGCCATGTCGCGTGCTGTCGAAAGCCACGTGCCGTCACTGGCGCAGCTCATTCTCGAACCGTGGTTTCAGACCATGACGGCGGTGATCCTGACCCTGCTGCTGCTCTACCTGCTCGGCTGGATCACCACGCGGGTGATTGGCAAGCGCCTGATCGGATTGATGGATGCGCTGATACAGCGTATCCCCTTTATCCAGACGGTCTACGGTGCAACCAAGAAGCTGATCTCCGCACTGCAGGAAAAGCCGGACGGCGTGCAGCGCGTGGTGCTGATCGAGTTTCCCTCGCGCGACATGAAGACGGTCGGTTTTGTCACGCGCACCATGTTCGATAGCGAAACCGGCCAGGAACTGGCGGCGGTCTACGTCCCGACCACACCTAACCCGACATCGGGTTACCTGGAGATCGTGCCGGTTGAGAATATTGTCTCGACCGACTGGACCATGGACGAGGCGATGACCTTTATCATCTCCGGCGGCGCCATCGCCCCGGACAGGCTGATCTACAACAAATCGGCGAAGAGCGAAGAAAAAGAGTGATAAACGCGGCTCAGAGGGTGCCGCTTTGCGGTGTTGCCTGCGCATCATCAGCAAGTACGACGCGGTTGCGCCCGTTCTCCTTGGCCCGGTAGACAGCCTGGTCCGCACTGGCCAGCAGCGACTCGGCGAGTGTGATGTTATCGCCTGTGGCGATATCGGCCAGTGTGGACAGACCGATGGATATGGTGACCTGTGCCGATGTTTCATCCGTGATGTGAAACACATAGTCGGCAATGATGGCGCGGATACGTTCAGCGATATCGGCGGCATTGTGCTGATCGGTGTTCGGCAGCAGCGCAACAAACTCCTCACCCCCGTAGCGGCTCAGAATGTCGCTGCTGCGCAACTGTGAGTTGATGAGCATTGCCACCTCGCGCAATACCTGATCGCCCACCTGGTGACCCAGCGTGTCGTTGATGCGCTTGAAGTGATCGATGTCGAGAAACATGGCTGATAGCGGTTGTCGATGTCTGGCGACAGCCGCCACCTCCTCGGACAGGCGTTGGTCGAAGAAACGGCGGTTGTTGACGCGGGTGAGCGGGTCGGTCAGACCGACCTGTTTCAGCCGCTCGTGATTGGCGGTGTTCTCCAGGCATATCGCGATAACGGCAGCCAGCCGTTGCAGAAAATCGGTGCCGGCGCCGTCGATGAAACGATCAGCCTTCAGGCTGCCCAGGTTCATGCTGCCAATCAGCCGGCCCTGGCGCACCAGTGGAAGCAGTGCGACGGATTGCGGTGGTGTCGTCATGGTCTGGAACAGGTAGTCCTGGCTCTTTGCGTGAAAGGGGCCAAGTACCGGCGTAAAGCCCATGTGATAGATGTCGAACAGTCGTCTGGAGTCGGCTTCGATAATCAACTCCGGCATTTTCTCCGTGTCGATGCCGTAATCGGACAGCATGCGGCTGATCTCATACTCGTGGTCGAGCAGTGAAAGCGTCACGCTATCCAGGTCGAAGGCGAGGCGGTACTGGAAAATGACGATCTGTACCAACTCGGGAATGGCGTTGGTGCTGATCAGCTTGAGTTCCAGTTCATTGAAACGACGCATCTTCTCCTCGTTTTTCCTCGCCTGT
>JBFEUI010000060.1:0-15999 GCA_041547565.1 Thiohalomonadaceae bacterium | reverse complement strand
TCCAGGCATTACCATGAACGGGCGCAGCAATTTTTCTTTGTGATTTCTGGCGAGGCGACACTTGAAATCGGGAATGAAAAACGGGTGCTTCGCTCACAGCAGGGTGTCTCGGTACCCCCAAATGTCCCGCACAGGCTGTCGAACGAAGCAAAACAGCAGTTATCATTTATTGTAATTTCAGCCCCAATGAGTCATGAAGATCGTGTGCCTGTTGATTAATTCGCCCTGCAAGGGATCCGGCCGATGCCCTTGTCGCAGCCCCGCATCATAAAGTCGTCTCCGAGCCCGTCCGCTTGCGCCCATTCAGTCGGAAGTAACAGCGCGATTTCTGCCAAGTGACTTGGCACGATACAGCCTGCTGTCGGCAACACTCATAAAAGCATCCATAGTATCGGAAGAGTCCGGGACTTTCGCGATCACGCCGAGCGAGACCGTCATGTGCTCCTCAACACCGCTTTTTACGTTAGGGACGGCCAGTTGTTCAATTGCGCAACGAATTCTCTCGGCAAACTCAGCCCCATGCTCCGATGTCTCATCGGTAATAAGCAGGCCAAACTCCTCGCCTCCCAGACGAAAGGCAAAATCCCCGGGGCGGCGGCATAGCCCATGCAATTTTTCACCGATCGCCTTCAGGGCCATATCCCCCTGGGCATGACCGTAGTGGTCGTTAAGCTGCTTGAAGTTGTCGACATCAAACATGATGAACGTCAAGTAACGCTGTTCCCTTTTTGCCCGGCCCAATTCATGTTCAAAAACCTCGACAAAGTATCTGCGATTGAACAGGCCGGTAAGTTGATCCGTGATCGCCATCTTCTCCAGTTCACGGTTAACCATCAGCAGATTTTCTTCAGCCTGCTTCCGTTCAAGCCGCTCACGCATCAATTCAAGCGTTCTGGAGGAGAGCCTGTCGTACATATTGAGCACGGTATCAATGAGCGTCTTCGTCGCCCCCTCCATCTGTTCTTCAGCCGCGCTTTTCGCCGCCTCCAGGCTAAGCCCGGAGTCCATACCGTGCACGACAATGGCCATGCGTTTGTCGTTATCGATAATATGGAAGGCCAGCCAGCGGATGAGGAATTTAACAATATATTCAACGATATCATGGAGCGACTTGTTGCCTTGTTCCTGTTTCAATTCCAGCACCGTCGGCAGGAACAGTTCGTGACCTTGTTGATGTTCAATAAACCAAGAATCCTCGCCAAAATATTGCGCCCAGATGGCTTCCTCGGTTTCAAAGTGGTGTTTAGCGTATGCGGCGAGTTTGTCAAAGATGCGTGTGAGCTCTGGCACATCATCGCTTACCAGTGTATTGCTAAGCTGATTTAGCAGTGCGACAAGCTCCTTATGCTGCTCATCAACAATCGTGATATCAGTCTCTAGATTTTCATTCCATGGAAAAACTTCAAAAGTATATTGCTGTTCGTTTCCCATTAAATGCCTGCGTAAGTTGCTCAACTACCGAGCATTTCAACTGAAACTGCACACTTCAAGTATAGTTGAAGGCATTAAACAGGTAATACGATATTTTCCTAAAGTGAACGTTCTAGCATGCAGGGAAAGTCCCGTATGCACAAAGCAGGTTGCGGGCTTAAAACAGTGTATCTGAGGTCGGAGTGAGCCCGCTGGCTGTACGCTGGAATCTGCTGCCTCTGCCGTTCATCCTGCCAGTCGCACCGTCAGCATCCATGTCGCCATGGCACCCATGCCAATAAAGCCGAACAATGACAGCCCGGCGTAGAGTTTCAGCCGCTGTACCAGCTGGTGTTGCGGCAGAACGGAAAGGAGGTAGGGCTGACGGCTACTGTCGGGCCTTGACATGATGTGGTGCACCGGCCGGTGAAAGCGTTCTGCCTGGTCCTTCAACACCACCTTGCGCGCCGTGGCACGCACCAGTTCCCACTCCTGCGTGTCGATATGGCCGTCGCCGTTCTTGTCGAAGTGTTTTAACAGGGCAGCCTGGTCGCGCTTCCAGACATTGAGCAGGTTGCGCACATCATCGCGTGTATTGGGCAGTTCCTGCGAGCCGCCCACGGTGCGAAACATGCCGATGGCATAGAGCGAATCGGCCACATGAATGCGCTTTTCGGTGTAGCGGTAACGACCGGTGCTAAAAAAGCGATTGCCTCTGTTACCCGGCAGGCCGTGGGTCCATGCCGGGCTATTGCCGTACCAGGTGTCGCTCTTTGAGGGCGTCACTTCCGCCCCTTCCGGGTCGATCACGCACTCCCCGGTCTCATCGACAATCAGGAACAGCTCGTCGCTGACACCCGACTGTATGGTCTTCCAGCTGGTACGTCGCCCCTTGCTGCTGTAGTGCTCGACCTTCTCCTCCACCTTGTAGCTGTACCAAGTGCAGCGGGTACCTGTCAGCGGGGCGACAATCGGCTCGCCTTCCATCAGCTCCGCGGTACCATCGAGTTCGACATAGCCCTGGGCGGCGGAACGGATCTTCGAGGTGGGAATATCCTCAATCAGGCGGGCACGATGGAAAAAGCGGAACACGCCGTAAAACGCGGCACCCGTCAAAGCCAGCAGCAACAGGGCGACCATCCAGAACTCCGGCGCCTCCATCTGGCGCACGCCCATTACCCACTCGGCGGGGATCAGACTTTCAAACATTGCGATTGATAAAAACGTTTACGCTTGCCGTCCCGCTTACGAGAACAGGGATTTGATATCCACGTCACGCGTCTCCTCCTCGGAGAACTCGAGCAGGACCTTATCGGTAAAGTTGAACATGCGCGCAACAATGACATCGGGGAACTGTTCGATGCGGATGTTGTTGATATTGACGCTCTCGTTATAGAACTCACGGCGGTCGGCGATGGCGTTCTCCAGGCCGCTGATGCGCTGCTGCAGGTGCTGGAAGTTGTCATTGGCACGCAGCTCGGGATAGTCCTCGGCCACGGCAAACAGGTTGCCCAACCCCAGTCTAAGTTGCGTCTCGGCCGGCCCCAGTGCCGAGACGTCGCTCTTCTCGCGTGCCGCGGCAACGGCGGAGCGGGCCTGCATCACCTTCTCCAGCGTCTCCTGCTCGTACCCCATGTACTGTTTGCACACCTCGACCAGCTTGGGCAGTTCGTCATGACGCTGCTTGAGCAGCACATCGATATTCGACCACGCCTTGGCGACATTGTGTTTCAGGCGCACCAGATTGTTGTAGATGATGATGAAATAGAGCACCAGGACAACGACAATACCCAGCACGATAAAAGAACCGATCTCCATTATTCTCTCCCCCGAATATTTCCCCTAATAGCATCATCATGGGACATGGATTGCAAGTCGCTGTCTGGCATGCGGCACGCTCGCGTATTCGCGATTTATTCCAATAGCGAGCACCGGCTTGGGATTAGCGGCATTCAGGCATACTCGTCCACACCGGGCATGGCCGCGGCGTAGGGGTCTTCTTCGTGGTACTCCTCGGTGAGGTTGAAGCCCCCCGTGACAAGCTGCCCCTCCTCGGCCTGCTGCTGTTGCGCGATCTCTATCCGCGCCCTGGCGGCCATTTGCGTCGCCTTGGCGGCAACCGAGCGGTCCTGTGCCGAGGGGTCGGCCGGTGCAAGCGCCGCGCGTCGAATTGTCTCGGCCTTGCGCAGGGTCTGCTCCGGCGTCGCCGCCCGGGAAATATCCAGCGAGACCTCGCCGCCCACAGCATACATCACGCCGTCCGGGCCACGCTCATAGCTAAACTGCATGCCGCCGCGGGTCACCGAGGCGCCGACCGCCAGATGGGCGGCCTCATGGGCACGCACCTCCCGGTCACGCTGTTTGAGTTGATGCAGTTCGCGACTTTTCTGTTCCGTGAGTAACTGCGGGGCAGGGCGTGTGCCTTCTCTCTCCCCGGTCTGACGTTTTTCTTCCGCCCGTGCCGTTGCAGCACCGGTGCCACTACCCTGCGGCGGCGGTGTCAGACGATGGTTCGGTATGGATGGGGTATACATGTCAGTCGTTTCATCGCGGACCTGGCCTAATTATCGACCGTGCCCTCGCGTAATGCCAGTTTGAGCAGGGGTGGTGTTATGAGGGTGGTGACGATGACCATCAGCACCACGGCGGAGAACAATTCATCGCTGATCACGCCCAGGCTCTTGCCGATAGAGGCGAAGATGAGACCCACCTCGCCACGGGGCATCATGCCGATGCCAATGGCCATGCGGTTGGCCCGGTTGAGCACCCCCAGGCCGCTGACCACCTTGCCGAGGATGGCGGCCAGCAACAGGCCCATGGCCATGGCGATGACATGCAGGTCAAAAAAGGTCTCAAGCTTCACCTGCAGCCCCATCAACACGAAGAAGATCGGCACCAGTATCGATTCGATCGGAGCGACCAGTTCCTTGATGGTGCGCCGGTGGTGCTCGGCATCGTCCCAGTGGTGGAAATAGCCCTCGTGCAGGATCAGCCCCGCGGCAAAGGCGCCCACGATGGTGGCCAGCCCCACCAGATTGGCCAGCCAGGCCAGCACCATGACAAACAGCAGCGAGATAAAGAGCTTGGCCTCCATCACATCCAGGTGGCTTACCATGTTGATGGTGAAATTGAGAAAATAGGGGCCGACAACAAAGGCAGAGACAATAAACAGGCTGGAGAGGGCCGCCACCACCAGGATGTTATCCAGTTCCACCCCGCCCGAGACGACGATCCCGGAGACGATGGCCAGCAGCAGCAAGCCCAGCACGTCATCCATCACCGCCGCCCCCAGCACAATTCTCGCCTCACGCGAGCGCGTCACGCCCATATCCTGCAACACCCTGGCGGTGATGCCGATACTGGTGGCGCCCAGGGTGGCGGCGACGAACAGGTCGACATTCAGCGACAACTCGGGCATCAGCACCCGCGCCGCGGTAAAACCGAGCAGAAAGGGTACCGCCATCCCGATAATGGCCACCCGCAGCGAGTCACCCCCGACCTGCTGCAACTCCTCAACACTGCTCTCCAGCCCCACCAGAAACAAAAGGAAGATCACCCCATAGCGGGAGAAGACATCCACCACGTGGGCCACCTGCAGGTACTCGATGCCGTTCGGACTCTGCAAAATGGCGAGGATACGCGCCGCATCGGCGGCTCCGAATACCTCAATAGCCGCTTCCGGCAACGGCTGGGAGGCCAGGGCATGCTCCAGCAACTCAAACACCACCGGCCCCTCGCGCAGCACCTCAATAAAATCAAAACCGAACAGGTAGGCCAGATTGCCGATGATCACCCCCATCAGCAGTTCACCCAGTACCGAGGGCTGACAGCAGCGCCGGGCCGCATAGCGTCCCAGCACCGCAACAAACAGGATCAGGGTGACACCCAGAATCACCGGAGCGATGGGATCGGTGTGCAGTCGATCCAGCGACATGGCATAAACCCCTGCCGGCAGAGACAGGCACAGCAATAGTGCGATTGCGCGTTGCATACCCAGATTCTAGTCTCTGGGGCGGCGTTTCGTACCTGCTGTCGGTTGGGCGCTAAACGGATCGTCGGGCCAGGGATGCTTGGGGTAGCGCCCCTTGAGCTCCTTTTTGACCTCGGGGTAGGTACGCTGCCAGAAACTCTTCAAATCACGCGTCACCTGTATCGGTCGGCGTGCCGGCGACAGCAGGTGCAGGGTGAGCGGGACCTTGCCCCACGCCACAGTGGGTGTCTGTTCCAGACCGAACAGCTCCTGCAGCTTCACCGCCAACACGGGTCCCTGCTCGTCACCGTAGTCGATATGCCGCCGGTTGCCGCTCGGCACCTGAATCGTAGCGGGTGCCCCCTCCTCCAGCCGCTGCCGAGCCTCCCAGTCGAGCATGGCGGCGAGAATCTCCCCCAGCCTGAGCCGGCCCAGGTCGCTGAGTCGCCCCATGCCGCTGAGGTAGGGGGCCAACCACTGCTCCAGTCCGCCAAGCAGCGTGCTGTCGTCAAGCTCGGGCCACCCCTGATCGGGAAAGTGGCGCTGCAGGAACATTATGCGGGCACGCAGTTCACTCGCTTCCCTGTTCCACGGCAGACAGGCAAGGCCGCTGTGGCGAATACCCTCCAGCAGGGCGCACTGCACCGCTTGCGGCTCAGGGTGCTCCAGCGGCCGGCTCTCCAGCACGATCGCCCCCAGCCGCCGCTTAAAGCGTGCCAGTACCGCGGCACTGTCACGGTCCCAGTAGACGCGCTCGCTCTCGGTCAGCAGATGAGGCAGATGTTGTTGCAGCGCAGCAAAATCGACCGGCGCCGCCAGACGGATGCGCCCCTCGGCCCCCCGCGCATCGAGACTTGCCGCCACCAGCCACCGTGTCCCGGTCAAATCGCACTGCACATCGAGCAGCGCACCCCGCCCCCCGCTCATCAGGTAACGCTCACCGGTATTGTCACGCAGCCTGGCGATACGGTCCGGATAGGCCAGCGCCAGCAACAGGCCTGTGGTGGTGTGGCATGATTCCGGGGCTGTCTCGCTCAGCCGCAGACGTTTGCGCCACAGGCTTGCTGAGCGCTCGAGGCGTGACAACACCGCCGGTTCGGCCCCCAGACGCCTTGCGGCCGCCCCGCCCTTGCGGCGAAACGCCCAAAGCGCCTCCAGCCGCAATGAGAAATCACACAGGGAACGCGCCTCACGGCCGGCAAAGATATCCCGCTCCGACAGCAGCGCGGCAATATCGCAGGCCAGTGCGCCATGGCCCAGCGCCTTACCGGCATGGACCATGTGTGCCAGGCGCGGGTGCAGCGGCAGTTCGGCCAGTGCACGCCCCTCGGCGGTGATACGGCCCGCTGCATCGATGGCATCCAGCCCAGTCAGCAGCTCGCGCGCCTGGGACAGGCTGCCGGGGGGCGGCGGGTCGATCCAGGTCAGGCCGGCTGCATCCTGTACCCCCCACAGGGCCAGTTCCAGTGCCAGCGGCGCCAGATCGGCAGTGGCAATCTCCGGCGGATTGTAGGGCACCAGACCGCGCTGGGTGTTTTCGCCCCACAGGCGATAGCAGACACCCGGTCCCAGGCGCCCGGCGCGCCCGGCCCGCTGTGTGGCCGAAGCCTGGGAGACACGCACCCGCTCCAGGCGGGTGAGGCCGCTGCGCGGGTCAAAGCGGGGCACCCGTTGCCAGCCGCTGTCGATGACGGTACTGACCCCCTCAATCGTCAGGCTGGTCTCGGCAATGTTGGTGGCCAGTACCACCTTGCGCCTGCCCTGGGGGTCGGGCAGTATCGCCTGGCGCTGCTGCGCCAGGCCCAGATCACCATACAGCCCGACAAGCAGCACCGCCTCACACGCCGCCTCACGGCCCAGCGCCTCAAGGCTCTGGCGTATCTCACCGGCACCGGGCAGGAACACCAGCATATCCCCGTCCTGTTCGTCCAGGGCACGCACGACAGCCTGCGTTGCCACCGCCGCAAGCGCACCCTGCGGGTCGCGGGGCAGATAATGAATATCGACCGGGTAGCTGCGCCCCATGCTCTCAACCAGGGGAGCGGCTAGCGTGTTGGCAAGGGTGTTGCCGTCCAGGGTGGCCGACATCACCAGCAGGCGCAGGTCGTCGCGCAGGGAACGCTGCGCATCAAGACACAGGGCAAGGGCAAGGTCGCTGTCGAGGTGACGCTCGTGAAACTCATCGAAGATCACCAGCCCCACCCCCTCCAGCATCGGATCATCCTGCAACCGGCGGGTCAGGATCCCCTCGGTGATCACCTCGACGCGGGTGGCACGACTGACACGCCGCTCCAGGCGGATGCGGTAGCCGACCTGCTGCCCCGGCTCTTCACCCAGCACCTGTGCCATATAGCCGGCGGCAGAACGTGCCGCCAGCCGCCGCGGCTCGAGCATCAGTATCGATTGGCCGGCCAGCCATGGTTCATCGAGCAATGCCAGCGGGATGCGTGTGGTTTTTCCGGCCCCCGGCGGAGCCTGCAGCACCACACGGGAATGGGCATTCAGGGCCTGTTTCAGCGCCGGCAGGGCTTCATCAATGGGTAGCTGCGACATGGCCCCATTATACAGCCCGATTCACATTTGCCGTTTATCGGCTAGACTGTTGAAGGGTGTCGACAAAAGCACTTTGATAAATGTCATAACACGCTTTATGCAACAACTTACTCCCCCTGCGCACACCCAAGATTCTCGGCACCACCCCGAAACCTGCCCGGCCACGCCGGGTAACAACATCGTCCGGTACTGACAGGTACCCGCAACAGGAGGACTTGCCATGGAACAAACCTGGGTTTTAGTTGCCAACAGCAGTGAAGCACGTCTTTTTGAAATGGATAAATACGCCAGGAAACTCTCGTTACTCGATGCCATTGACCATCCCGAAAGCCGAAAAAAAGACGCAGATTTGAGTTCCGACCGTTCCGGTCACTTCCAGGGTGAGCACAGCGGTGCCTCACACGGTGCTTTTAACGAAGCCACTTCCCCGAAAACCTACGAACATGAGCGCTTTGCCATGGAACTGGCTGACATACTGGATGAAGGGCGCAACGATAACCGTTACGGTCGCCTCGTTGTCGTCTCCTCGCCACGCTTCCGTGGCATGTTGAACAAGCACCTGAACAACCAGGTCAGCAAGATGGTGTGGAACCATGTCGACAAGGATTACACCCAGGTGCATGAGCGCGACCTGCTGTCCAAGCTGACTCCGCACCTGAAGAAATAACATCGCAGGCGGCAGGAAACAAAGCGCCCTGGTGCAGACCGCATCAGGGCGTTTTTTATTCTCTGGTAACGGGTAAACAAGGAACGAGTTGGTGAGGGGAAAGGTCTTTTCGCGGCCACTCGTCACATGCCACTCACCTCTTTCTCTGTTTAGCGCAAAAGGTAATCGAGCACGATACCGATGAACACCATCATGCCGAAGTAGTGGTTGTTGAGAAAGGCCCGAAAGCTCAGTTGCGGATCGCGCTCGCGAATCAGATACTGCTGATAAAGACTGAAGCCCGTGGCAAGCACCAGTCCCCCGTAGTAATACAATCCAAGCCGGAAACTCAGGCCCGTCAGGATAAGGATCAACAACACCGCCAGTTGCATCACCCCAATGGCCAGACGGTCATAGCAGCCGAACATCACCGCCGTCGACTTGACACCAATCTTCAGGTCATCCTCACGATCGGCAATGGCGTACATGGTATCGTAGGCCAGCGCCCAGAATACCGTGGCAATAAACAACAGCCAGGAACTGGACGATACTTCACCGGTCTGTGCGGCAAAGGCCATGGGTACCGCCCAGCCAAAGGCCACGCCAAGGTAGGCCTGGGGCAGATAGGTGTAGCGTTTCATGAATGGATAACTGGCGGCCAGCAGCACAGCAGGGATGGACAGCAGTATCGTCAGGCTGTTCATCAACAGCACCAGGAAAAAGGCGCTCAGGCTGAGTACGGCAAACACCAGCAGCGCCTCACGCGGCTGGATGAGACCTGCGGCCAGGGGACGTTCGCAGGTGCGGCTAACGTGCGGATCGATCTCCCTGTCGGCATAGTCGTTGATGGCACAGCCTGCCGAGCGCATCAGCACGACACCAGCGAGAAAGACAGCGAGCACCAGGGGGTCGGGCTGGCCGGACGAGGCTATCCACAGCGCCCAAAGCATCGGCCAGAGCACCAGGTAGATACCAATGGGGCGATCCAGACGCGTCAGCTGAATATAGGCACGCAGGCGCTGTTTCCATTCTGTCGGCAATTGACTCTCCCGCTAGAAGCAAATTCGGGCGACAGTGTACCCCTATCGTGATGAAATTTCAGTCGCAGCAGGTTTAACCGGCACACCTTAACAGTGCCGTCATCTCATCCTACAATGGCCACTTCAGTCACAACCAGGTAAAGCAATGCGCCTTATACAAATTGCCAGCACCTTGATCACCGCCCTGTTGCTCGCTGCCTGCAGCGATCAGGACGGCGGTGCATCGACGCCAAACAACGGCCATGCAGAGAACGCCCCCTATGTGGAGACCGGCGATCTGGCACAGATAAAGCAACACGGCCGTCTGCGCATCATCACTACGCGCCAGCCCGAGAAGAACACCCCGGTTTCGACCCAGGACCACCCCCAGGCACGGGAGCAGGCACTGGCACAGCGCTTTGCCCGGTCGCTGGGACTGGAGCCCGAATTTATTTTCGTGGAGGAATACAGCGAACTGATCCCCCTGCTGCTGGCGGGCAAGGGCGACCTGATCGCCAACAACCTCACAGTAACCGACAGCAGGAAACAGCAGGTCGCGTTCGGCACACCCATCCGCTACGTGCATGAACAACTTGTCAGCCGTGCCGACGACAGCGTAAGCGAGGCACACGACCTGGCCGACAGGCGTGTTGCGGTACACGCCTCCGACTCCTACGCCGAGACACTGAAGCGTTTACAGAAAAGGCGTTTCCAACCCGAGTTTGCCATCGAGCACGTGGCCGAGAACATCTCCACCGAGACGATACTCCACGGCGTGGCCGGCGGCCGCTACGACCTGACCGTGGCAGACAGCAACCTTGTCGATGCCCTGCTGCAGAACCGTGACGATCTGAAAGTCGCCTTTGACCTGGGCGCGGTTCGTCCCATCGCCTGGGCCGTGCGTCCCGACGCTGCAGAGCTGCTCTCAGCACTCAATGATTTTCTCAACCGCCACCACCTGACAGAAAAGCAGGTCGAGAATTACACGGATGACCTCGACGCGATACAAAAACGGGGGGTACTTCGGGTATTGACCCGCAACAATGCCGCCAGCTATTTCCTCTGGCGCGGTGAACTGCTCGGGTTTGAATACGAACTGATGAAACAGTTCGCCGAGCGGCACAAGCTCAAGCTCGAGATGGTCGTGCCACCTTCACACCAGGACCTGATCCCGTGGTTGCTGGAGGGACGCGGCGATGTCATCGCCGCAGCGATGACCATTAGTGACGAGCGCAGCCGGCAGGGAATTCGCTTTACCCGCCCCTACCATGAAATCAGTGAACTGCTGATCAGCAGAAGCGATGAGACCGGTCTTAACGAGCCGGCCGACCTGCAGGGACGCAGCATCGTGATCCGCGAATCGAGCAGCTATACCGAGTCACTGAACAGGTTGCAGCAGGACGGCATCAGCTTCACCGTCCAGGCCGCACCGGAGGAGATGGAGACCGAAACCATCATCGATCATGTCGCCAGCGGCGAGTATGACCTGACGGTGGCCGACAGCCACATCGCCGACATTGAGATGACCTGGCGCGATGACATCAGCTCCGCCTTCCCTATCGGCGAGCCACGCTATCATGGCTGGGTGACACGTCCCGACAACCCGAAGCTGCTGGCGGCGCTGAACAGCTTTATCAAGAAAGAGTATCGCGGCCTGTTCTACAACATCACCTACAAGAAATATTTCAAGAACCCGAAAAAGATCCGCCAACACGTCAGCCAACGCACCGACGGCAACGAACAAGGGGCGCTGTCACCCTATGATGAGCTGACCAGGCGTTTCGCCGAACAGTACGGTTTTGACTGGCGCATGATCACCGCACAGATGTATCAGGAGAGCCGTTTCAATCCCGATGCCAAATCATGGATGGGCGCGCTGGGCCTGATGCAGGTTCTGCCGCGCACGGCCAGGGCCCTGGGCTTCAAGGGCGACCTGCATGATGCGAAAAACGGTCTGCATGCCGGCGTCAGGTATCTCAGCTGGCTGATGCAGCGCTTTGAACCCGAACTTGATGTAGGGGAGCGCACCTGGTTTGCCCTCGCCGCCTACAATGCGGGTATCGGGCATGTGCGTGACGCACGAGCCCTGGCCAGGTCAAAGGGCTGGGACCCCGACCGCTGGTTCGACAACGTGGAGAAGGCGATGCTGCTGCTGAGCAGGAAAAAATACGCCCGCAAGGCCAAGCACGGCTACGCCCACGGCAAGGAGACGGTCGGCTATGTATCACGCATCAAGGACCGCTACCGTGCCTACCTCGATTTGACAGGCGCCGAGTAGCCAGCAGGAATGGCACCGGCAGGCAAACTACTTTTTGGGTTTTGTCCCGAGCGCCAGCACGACAACAGCCAGCACCAATATCAATATCGCCAGTTCAATCAGCAGCATCGTCAGCCCCGATAAAGCGGTTGATCGCCGCGGCTACTGCGGCGGGAGATTCCATGTGCAGGTGGTGGCCACCCGCCAGGCACACCTGGGTGAGACGCTTGATGCGTTCGCAGCGACCCCGAGTGGTTGAGCGTGTTACCAGCAGCCCCTGTTCGGCCTGCACCAGCAGTGTCTCGTTCTCTATCGCCCCCAAAAAGGCGTGAACCTGTTGCTCGGTCAGATAAACCGGCGAGAGATGGGCCAACCGCGGATCATGACGCCAGTACAAACCGTTCGCCGTGGCGCGGGTTCCCCGTTTGACCAGCACCCGAGCCGCATCCTGTTGCAGATCACTGTTGCGGGCGCGCAGCCGTGCCGCCGCCTCGAGCGAGTCGAGCCGTTTCGGTTGTTGTTGCTCGATGAGCGACAGTTGACGAATCGACCTGGCCAGCCTCTGCGGTGCCTGTTCGGGGTTGCCGCTGATCGGACCCAGCCCCTCGATAAAAACCAGGCGGGCAACACGCTGTTGCAGAACACCGGCGGTAAAACCGGCCACGGCCGCCCCCAGCGAATGTCCGAGCAGCACAAAGCGCTCCCAGCCCAGCACCTCAACCGCCGCTACCACATCGGCAATATAATCGACGAAATGATAGTGCACGCCCGCCGGTCGGTGCTGTGAATGGCCATGACCGGGCAGTTCCAGGGCGACGATCTCCCTGGCGTGCAGCAGCGGTGCCAGTGCGCAGAAGCTGGCGGCATTGTCCATCCAGCCGTGCAGCATCAATATGCACTCCTCCCCCGTCCCCTGCCAGCGCTGCGCGGCAAGACGGATATGCCTTAACTGCAATGTTATATCTTCAGCCATCAGGCCCGGTATCTTGCTATCAGTTTGTGCAGTTCCATCGTCATCAGCACAGTGAATGCCAACGCCAGCAGTTGCAACCAGTGCTGCGGTGAAACCGGCTGGATACCCAGTACATCGCTAATCCAGGGGGTATACATGGCGCCGATATGTACCAGCTGGGCCGCGGCCGTACCGAATAACAACAACGGGTTGCTCAGTGGGTTATGCCCGAATACCGAGCGGCGCTCAGAACGGCTGTTGAACACATGTATGTTCTCGAACAGCACCATCAGCAACAACGTGCCATTGCGCGCCTCCGCCACCGAGTAACCGCTGTTCAGCAGCCACTGGTAAAGCACAAAGGCGACTGTCCCTATCGTCAGCGCCGAGATCACGACCCGTTCGATCATCAGCCGGTTGAAGATCGGCTCTTTCGGCGGCCGGGGCGGCCGGTTCAATTCATTGCCCTCGGCCGACTCGAAGGCCAGGGCGACATCCTGAATACCGTTGGTCACCAGGTTCAGCCACAACAGTTGCACCGCCAGCAGCGGCAGCGGCAGCCCCGAGACCAGGGCCAGCAGAAACAAGACCAGTTCCGCAGCGCCGGTAGAGATCAACAAAAAGATCACCTTGCGCACATTGGCGTAGGCGATACGCCCCTCCTCGACGCCGGCGACGATGGAGGCAAAATTATCGTCGGTGATGATCAGTTCGGCCGTCTCACGTGTCACATCGGTGCCACTGACGCCCATGGCCACACCCACCTGCGCCGCACGCAGTGCCGGGGCATCATTGGCTCCGTCGCCACTGACCGCGACAAAGTGGCCCTGACGCTGCAAGGACTGCACAATGTCGAGTTTCTGCTGTGGTTCAACGCGGGCAAACACCCGCGCCTGACGGGTCAGCCGATCCAGTTCCGCTTCACTGCCCGCCTGCTTCAGTGCAGGGCCCGTCACCACCTGTTCCAGGGTGGATGCCAGGCCCAGATCCCGGGCGATCGCCAGTGCCGTGATCGGGTGATCACCGGTCACCATGGCCACCTCGATACCCGCACGGCGGCAATCGGCCACCGCCGCCTTCACCTCGCCGCGCAGCGGGTCGATCATGCCGACCAGGCCAACCAGCGTCAGCCCGCGAAGGTGCTCCTCCGAAAACACCTCCTGCGCCTGCAGCTTCACATCCCCGACCGCCAGCGCCAGCACCCGGTAGCCTTCACTGGCCAGGGCGTGTGCCTGCTCCTCGACCTGTTCTCTGTCGATGGCCTGCCCGGCAGTTGTTGCGGTCATGTGTGTACACATCGGCAGGATACGCTCAAGCGCCCCCTTGACGAACGCCCGCGTGTGATTGTCGACCAGGTTCAGGCTGGCGGAAAACTGGTTTTCCGATTCAAACGGAATCGCCGCCAGTTCGGGGAAGGCATTGTGGGTTTCCGCCTTCACCACACCTGCCTTATGGGCCATCACCAGCAGGGCCACATCCACCGCATCACCATAGTGCACCCAGCCTTGAACACGATGACCGAGAAAGGCTTCATTGGGCAGCACGGCCGCATGACACAAGCGTTCCAGCAGCAACTCATCCTCAGGTGTCGGGGTGCCCAGCGCGGTCAGTACCGCACCCTCGGGTTCCAGACTCTCCCCCGTCACCTCCCAGGGTTCACGCCCCGGGAACAGGATCTTTTTTGTGGTGAGCTGATTGACGGTCAGGGTGCCTGTTTTATCCGTGGCGATGAAGGTGCAGGAACCGAGCGCCTCGACAGCCACCAGGCGCCGCACGATCACATTGCGTCTGGCCATGCGGCGCATGCCGATCGCCAGTGCTACCGTAAGCGCGACAGGCAGTCCCTCGGGGATCACCGAGACCGCCAGGGCAACGGCAAGAAGAAAAATCGTCTCAAGCGCCATGCCCTGCATCAGCGAAACGACTGCCATCAACACTGCAGCCAGTCCCACGATAATCGCGACCCGATGGGTAAAACGCTCCATGCGCAGCAGCAGCGGGGCCTTGGCCGGTTTGCCTCCGAGTACCGCCTGCGCAATCTTTCCCAGTTCCGTTTGCTGTGCGGTACCCACCACGACACCGCGACCGCGGCCACGGGACAGCATCGTGCCGGCAAACAGCATATTGACCCGCTCGGCCAGCACCGTCTCCCCGGCAAGGCGCACCATGGCATTTTTGTTGACCGCACCAGACTCGCCGGTCAACAGTGATTCATTGACCGCCAGGTCATGGTCGACCAGCAGGCGCACGTCTGCCGGTACCTTGTCACCCGACTCGAGCAACACGATATCGCCGGGAACCAGCTCCTCGGCATCCACCTGACAGGTATCTCCGTCCCGGACAATGCGGGCCGAAGCATTGACCAGTCCCTGCAGCGCCGCCGCGGCCTGTTGCGCCGAGTACTCCTGCACAGTCCCTATCACGGCATTGACTAACAGCACGGCAAAAATAAAAGCGGCATCCGACCACTCTCTGATGAGCAGGGAGACCACTGCAGCCACGAGCAGTACATAGATCAGCGGGCTGGCAAACTGGTGGAAAAACACCCGTGTCACGGTCACTGGGCTGGCCTTGGGCAACGTGTTGCGGCCGTACTGTTTCAGTCGTGAAGCCGCCTCACCCTGTGCCAGGCCGTGCGGCGATGCGTCCATGGCAGCAAGCGCTTCATCGCCGCTCATGGCGTGGTAGAGCGTCTCCGCCCTGCCTGTTGCTTCACTTCCACTCGACTGACCGTTCATCCCGTGCTCCTGCTGTAAACTGAACACTCCCTGTCACTAATCTTCATACATCAGGCCGGCAATTGCCATCGAATCAGCGGAACCTGTAGAGGCTGCATCAGGACTTGTTTCGGCCGGGGTGATACACCCCGACCAGGCTGAACGTGGAAGATCACTACAGCACATTACCTATATTGGACTACATACAGGCATGCCACTGTCTGTTAAACAAACTGTAGGGCTTACCTGTCATATGGATGAGCACAACACCATGGAACGAGTCACTACAAACAAGTTCCTGCTCTCGGGCAAGTCAGCAGAGATTCTGCAACGCGAGATCGAGGAACTCGAAAGCTGTCTGGCACAGGCAGGCGGCAAGGACGCCTACAGCAAAGCTGTTCAAAATACTTACCGAAAACTCATACAGTTACGCAGAGAATCTATTGTGCAGCTTCAACTTAATAGAGATTAAGGC
>JBFEUI010000059.1:0-16224 GCA_041547565.1 Thiohalomonadaceae bacterium | reverse complement strand
TCGTCCTGTCTCAGCGGTAGATACCGGCAAAGGCTATACGCTGGCACAAAAGATGGTCGGCCGTGCTTGCGGCGTGGAGGGGATTCGTCCTGGCACCTACTGTGAGCCGAGAATGACCACGGTCGGCTCACAGGATACCACCGGCGCCATGACCCGCGATGAGCTCAAGGAACTGGCTTGCCTGGGATTCTCTGCCGACCTGGTGATGCAGAGCTTCTGTCACACGGCAGCCTACCCCAAGCCTGTGGATATCAAGCTGCAGCATGAATTGCCGAATTTCATCACCAACCGCAGCGGTGTTTCGCTGCGTCCGGGTGACGGTGTCATCCACTCCTGGCTTAATCGCATGCTGTTGCCCGATACCGTCGGTACCGGCGGTGATTCCCATACCCGTTTTCCGCTGGGAATCAGTTTCCCGGCCGGTTCGGGGTTGGTCGCCTTCGGCGCGGCACTGGGTGTGATGCCGCTGGATATGCCCGAGTCGGTGCTGGTGCGCTTCAAGGGCACGATGCAGCCGGGCGTGACACTGCGCGAACTGGTCAATGCCATCCCCTATGCGGCGATTCAGCAGGGGCTGTTGACAGTGGAGAAGGCGGGCAAGAAGAATATTTTCTCCGGCCGTATTCTGGAGATCGAGGGCTTGCCGGATTTGAAGGTCGAGCAGGCCTTTGAGCTGTCAGATGCTTCGGCGGAACGCTCTGCCGCAGGGTGTACCGTGAAGCTGAACAGGGAACCGGTTATCGAGTATCTGCAGTCCAATGTCACCCTGTTGAAATGGATGATGGCCAACGGTTACGAGGACAAGCGTACTCTGCAGCGTCGCGTTGAGTCGATGGAGCAGTGGCTGGAGAATCCGCAACTGCTGGAGGCGGACGCCGATGCCGAGTATGCGGCGGTGATCGATATCGATCTCGACGAAATCCGGGAACCGCTGCTGGCCTGTCCCAACGACCCGGACGATATCAAGCCGCTTTCCGAGGTCGCAGGCGAGCAGGTGGACGAGGTGTTTCTCGGCTCCTGCATGACCAACATCGGCCACTACCGGGCCGCCGGCAAGGTATTGGAGGAGGTGGCCAATGTGCCTGCGCGTCTGTGGGTTGCCCCGCCGACCCGGATGGACGAGCACCAACTCACCCAGGAGGGCTACTACAGCATCTTCGGCAGGGCGGGGGCGCGTACCGAGGTGCCGGGCTGTTCGCTGTGCATGGGCAATCAGGCGCGTGTGGCCGATGGCGCTACCGTGGTGTCGACCTCCACCCGTAATTTCCCCAACCGTATGGGCAAGGAGGCCCGCGTCTATCTCTCCTCGGCCGAGCTGGCGGCGGTGACGGCGATCCTCGGCCATCTGCCGACGGTGGAGGAGTACATGGAGAAGGTCGCCATGCTCGATACCATGGCCGAGGATATCTACCGTTACCTAAATTTCCATCAGATTGAGGAGTATCGGTCCGAAGCGGACAAGGTCATCCCCATCGTGGCGGCCTGAAAGAGCGGCGGGGGAGCGGCAGAGATTGCCGCTTCACCTTTTCCTTTGTAATTTATTCCACTTGACCTTTGTTAAGGAATGCCCATAGATTATTTCCCTACCATGCGTAGTGTTTAATTCAAATGGTGGGCCGTGCCTGCCGTACTGGGCTTATTTGGCGAACTGAAGATACAGGGAGAGGTTTATGTTTAATTTCTTTGGCAAAAAAGAGGCGGAAAGTCCGGCTAAAGCGGGGGGAGAGACGGCACAGGAAAAACAGGGTGAAACCCAATACAAGAATGCGCCGGGTACCGAGATTCACTACCATCCCGATTTGATTGAAAACCTCAAATCCGATCACAAGCGGCTGCTGGGGCGCTACGGCGATATAAAATCCCACTTTGAGGCCGCCGACTATGAACAGGTCGCCGGGCAGCTTGAGCAGTTCAAGATGGACTTGCAGGGACATCTGCTGACTGAAAATATCAAACTCTATATCTACCTCGATCACATGTTGGCGAATGATGAGATGAATGCCACCCTGATCAAGGAGTTTCGCCGTGAAATGGACGGCATCGCCAGGGTGGCACTGAAGTTTCTGTCAAAGTACGAAGCCATCGGCGTGGACAAGGATCTCGCACCGTCTTTTGCCAAGGATTTCGCCGAGATCGGGAAGGTGCTGGTCGAGCGCATCAAGCGTGAAGAGGAAGTGCTCTATCCCCTGTATGTGTCATCCTACTGAGTCGCCACGATACTGTAGTCACACCCGAATGTTCATCTACCCTCGCCTGAGGGTGGACTTTATGGCCGAATATTTGGCGTTCTTTCGAATCGTGAGTTGAGGCGCTCGACACAGGAGCGGGCATAGGACTCGACTTCGTTTTCGGAGCCGCGCCGAATACCGGTGATGGAGGTGGTGCTGTTGGCAATGATGTACTCGTGCCAGTTATTGCCACAGCCTTCGGGTGAAGAGGTCTTTGCGATAGATATCAGTTGATAGTCCAGCATGTCACCTTCCCTTGAGTGTTGTCCGGATGCACCATGTTTGCTGTGCCTGCGGATGCTAGAGGGTGAAGATGACAGGTGTATGACGCGTGTAGCGCTAGCGTCGCTGTGATGGGGATGTGATTTGCGAAGGACGCCGTGCCCGGCCGTCTCAGCTATCACCGTAGTAGCTGTAGGCGCCCTTGCCCTGCTCCTTGGCGCGGTACATGGCGATATCGGCATTGGATATCAGGGTATCCGGATCGCGCGTATCTGTCGGAAAGAGACTGATACCGATACTTACACTGAGGCGGGCCTTGTGCTGCTCGATGCTATAGGGCCGCGATACGGCCCGGATGAGATGCTCGGCCACCTGACCGGCCTCGTTTTCATCTTTCAGTCCTGCCAGCAATATGGTGAATTCGTCACCGGCGAAACGGGCGACCATGTCCTGTTCACGCGTATGGTGACGCAACCGCTTGGCCACGGCCTGCAGCAGGAGATCGCCAAACTGGTGGCCGTAGCGATCATTCATCGGCTTGAATCCATCCAGGTCCAGGAACAGCAGTGCCGCCATCTCCCCTTCGCCCAGTGCATCCAGCGTGTGGTAGAGATGGGTGTGAAACAGCATTCGGTTGGGCAGGCCGGTGAGGTGATCGTGATGCACCTGGTGTTTGAGTTGCTGATGCTGCTGCTTGAGCTGGCTCTCTTTCAGTGCGCGTTCGGTGACATCCCTGGCCGATTCGATGATGCCTGCGATGTTGCCCTCTTCATCACGTAGCGGGGAGGCCAACAACTCGATCAGTCTTGGCTCGCCATCTGCAGTGAAGTGCTCATGCAGCATTGTCACCGCCGCGTTGGTCTTGAACACCGCATCCAGGGGACAGTCATGTTCCTCGCCGTTGCAGGGGGTGTCACGGTGGTGTAATACCTTATAGCAATACTGGGTACCCCCTCTGTCCTCCTCCCTGACATTGCTTTCTGCGGCCTGATTCATGAGCTGGATCCGGTAGTCAGCGCCGATGACCATAATGGGCTCGGAGCTGTTGTCGACTACGTTTTGCAGGAACTGATGCTGTTGGGCCAGACTCTCCTGGGCCTTTTTGCGCTCGATAATCTCCTGTTCCAGCCGGTCGTTTGCGTTACGCAGTTGTTCGGTGCGCTTCTCCACAATCTGGCTGATATGGTGCAGCAGGCGGTGCGACATCAGGAGCCGGCCGAGCATTTTGCCGAACAGTATCATCAGGCGTTCGTGCCAGTGGTTGAAAAAGTGCGGTTCAGGATGAAAGACATTCAGCACACCCAGCACCTCCTTGTCTGCCTTGATGGGGATGCAGATCAGCGAGCCGACCACCGGGGTGTCATCGGGTCTTAAGGTGACAAACTGGGGATCGTCGGCGCAGGAGCGGCAGTAGGCAAACTCGCCTGAGCTTGCCGCCTGCCCCATGATGCCTTCGCCGAGCCTGAAACGGCGAGAGGAGGCGGCACGTCGTTCCCTTGGCTGCGGATCGAAGCTCTTTAACAGGTCATCCCAGTCGCGCCCCGCCGCGTTGAACAGCGCACCCTGGTCATCCAGCAGGAAGATGGAGCAGCGCTCCATATCCTGGTTTTGCATCAAGGCCTCCAGGGCGCGCTTGAGCAGTTCCTCCTCACCGATATCATCGAGTGCAATATCGGTCAGGCTGTACAGGGCGGAGAGCGAGTCGAGGAGATTGACGATATGCCGGTTGAGTTCCAGTGATGCGTCAGCGAAATGGGCACTGTTCATCGCGGTTAGGCCCTTGAGAGTGTGGTTGCCATGTCCTGAAAGGCATCCATTCTGTTATGGAGTTGGTGCCAAACCGTCTCGACCGAAACGTATGACATCTCCAGTGCGTCCAGGGATGCCGGTTCGGGCGAGGGTGCATCCGCTCCATCAATGAGCTGGCCCGCCCAGGTGGCGCTGAGGGCTGCGAGCAAAACCAGTGGCCACTTGTCACCGCGGTATTCGGTGACATAGTGGTGCTGCATCACAAGCAGAATATCATCCGGCAGGTGCCACTTGCTTCCGAGCCAGATCCCGGCCTGATAGTGATCGACGCCAAGCTCACTGCGGATATGCTCACCCAGCAGACTATGCGGTTGCTCATGATAGCTTGTAAAGGCACGGTCCATCTCTTTGGGGTAGAGGTGAACCAGTGCCGGCAGCCCGATGTTGTGCAGAAAGCCGGCCATGAACAGATTGTGTGTCGGTGGTCTGAGGGACTTGCCAATCGCGCTGCTCAAGCGCTGGGCCAACTGACCGGTGAGAAATGCGGACAGCCAATATTGATCGGCCCTGAATGCCTGGCACTCCCGGATTTTGAAGGTATTGGACAGTGAGAGACCGATTGCGACACTCCGCACGGTGATTAGCCCCAGTACCGAAATGGCATAACTCAAGGCGTGAACCTTGCCCTGCTGGCCGAAGAAGGCGGAGTTGGCAAGGCCGATGAGGCGGGCGGTGATGGTCGGGCTCTCCATCAGCACCTGCGCCAGGGCATGGTTATCCAGCGAGTCATCCTTGCAAGCGGTAAGAATGCGTTCGATGTCGGGGGTGAGTGTCGGCAGGTCCTTTAGCCGCTGAATTGTCTGTCGTGTATGGTCCTGATTCATAGACATGAGCAGTAGAATAAGTATTTTCCCTATCTTGCGAGAAGAGCGGAGATACCACCCGAATGACGCAAATGTTAATGCAACCGCTTGACTGGTGTAAAGAAACAGAACTGGGGCGCGCTGTATTAAACTTAATATTAAGTGGCCCCATGCAGTGCAAAGATGACAGCAGTGGGTGAGCTTATGTGGTTGGGGCACAGCTCAGGGGGGCTATTCCAGGCGGTTGCGAACAATGTTATGTGGATAAAGTGGGACATTATGCAGCGCATGCTCCTTGTTGCGGCCTTTTCAATTTATGGCTGTGCTGGCGCCGAGGGCTGGTATGAGACGGGCGAGGGCTTCGATCTTTGCCGTGAGGAGCGTTGTTCGGTGGAATATGAACTGGATGCCTACTACACGAATGTGGGGCTTTTTATCAATCTGACCGATGATCCGATCCCCTACGTGGGTACGAAGAGCGAGGTCGGTGTTTATGCTGATCTGTTCTCGCGCTCGCTCAAACCCCGCTTTATGCTGCTGGAGGCGAGTGTCTATCCCATGCCGCTTCTGGGCGTAGCGATTAATGAGAACATGTCCGGGTTTTATGATTCGATGACCTTTGGTGGAAAATTCAACCTGGTAGAATCGATCACGGCCGGGTTTGAGGAACCCTATGCCGTGTCGTTGTTCGTGGGGAATATGGTCAACTACAGCCGAAAAGACGCGGAACAACAGGATAACCGCGGTTTTATGGGTTTTTTGGTCAGTGGCGGCAATTACCATATCCGGAAGAACGAACTGCTAACCGACACCTGGTACGAGGCGGAGTGGAAGGTGAAGGGCGATCGCAATCTGGGTGCGGAATCGCTCTCCTGGAGTTTTCGCATCGGCACCAAGCAGCACAGTCACCCCCATATCTCAGATGTGGGCTATATCGGTATCCGCCGCCAGCACCGCGATTTTGATGCACCAATCCTCTCCTGGCTGTTTAACAGTGGTTACGATCTGGAGTACCAGTTTACCGACAGCGGCTTTGAGCCGGCCGGGGCCAGTTTCTTTATCGACAAAAAGGTACCGGTCAGGCAATTTGGGCTGGCTTTTTCCCTGGGCTTCGGTGTTGTCTACAACAGCAGCAGGAAATACACTGGGCCCTACCGGTTCGAGGACGAAACGATCTTTGTCATACGTCCCTATTTCGAGTTCTAGCCGCCTGACAAATATCAATGAAACGGCGGTTGATAGGGATGTAGCCTATTGGGAACCGGTAAATGCAGAAAAAGCCTTTTACGTTCCGGTGAGCAGCAACGATAATGCTTGCTCAAGTGATTATTGCGCGCGATGGCATAGCGGCGCTCTAGTCAGCGTTTTTTATTTCTGAAGGGGGGAGGGATGAGACGGGAGTTGCGGTTTCTAAGCATTTTACTGTTTTCAGTCTTTGCCGCGGAGGCGGCTGAGATAGATCTTGCCGCCGCCAATTCAACCTGCATGGCGGTGAACTGTGCGGGAGAGGCGTTCACCCGACAACACGGTATAAAGATCAACTACGTGTGCAAATCATCCGGCAGGCTGGCAAAAGGCATCAATGGTCGTTCGGTCGGTGCAGACTACTATATCTCCGCGAACAGGCGCTGGATGGACTACATGCTGAACCACTCGCTGGTGGAACGCGAGGATGTGGTCAGTCTGTGGGGAAACGAGCTGGTGGTGGCGGTGCCTGCCGGCAGTGCAATCCGCATTTCCTCCCTGGAACAACTCAACTCGCCCGAGGTTGGTAAAATACTTATCGGTGATCCCAGTACGGCGCCGTTCGGCCGTTATGCCAAGCAGGCACTGTTTAATGCAGGCATCTGGGAGCAGGTGAAGGGCAAGGTCGAGACGAAAAAACATATCACCCTGTTGGCGGACACACTGAAAGTCGCTGAGAAAAATACTGTTGGTATCCTTTTTGCCACCAACCTCAATGACAGTATCAGCAGGGTATATACCGTCGGGGAAAACCTGCATCAGCCCATCAGCTATTACTCGGCTGTGCTTGCCGGGTCAAAAGGGCGCAAGGAGGTGCTGTTATTGTCCGAATTTCTGCAGGGTAAAGAGGCGCAGAGTTGTTTTAGTGCGCAGGGTTTTCAGGTGAAATAACCGGTGCTTGATCAAGGGCGTTAAGGATAACCATGAAACTGTACAGAAACCTGCCGCTGTTCTGGAAAATGCTGTTGCCGCTGTTGCTGGTGATAGTGATTGCGGCAATGGGTGCCGTATCGGCGGTATTCGTGCAGTGGCGGGCCCTGGATGAACACAACCGGCTTTACGAGGGGGGCGCCTCGGTCATCCTCAGGCTGGAGAAACTGAACAGTGACCTGAGCCGTTTCTACCTGCTGGTATTGCAGCACCTGACAACCGAGAGCGCACAGGAGATGGCCAGCAAGGAAGAGGCGGTCTGGAAACTGAGCGATGAGATAGTGCAGGGGATCAAGGCCCTCAAGATTGAGCACTATCAGCACATGCGACACCGCCACACTGATATCGATACCCTGCTGAGCAAGGGTGAATCGCACCAGGTGGTGATCAATAGCGTTATTCGCCTGAGTGCCGACTTTGAGAAGGAGTCGGCCTACAGCATGCTCAGGAATACCGGTGATGAGTACCTGGTCACCATGCTGGATTTAAGTTCCCGCTTGCTGAAACAGCACATCGAGGAGTTGGGGCAAAACAAGGAAATCGCCGCCTCGTTGTTGAACCGGACTATAACCATCTCCGTCGCAATACTTGGCGGCAGCGGCCTGTTGGTGTTGTTGATTGTGCTCTATTTTACCCGAAAGGTAACTGGCAGGCTCGGCAATATCGTTGCCTGGTCACGGCGCATTGGCGAGGGGGATTTTTCGGCGCGGGTTGCCTATGACGCCAACGACGAGATGGGCGAGTTGGCTAGGGCGATGAATATGATGGCGCGCAAGACCCGCAAAATGATCGACGTTGTCGAGAAAAATAACGCCATGGTTGAAAAAGAGCGGGTGGAGTTGGAACGCACGGTTCAACAGCGAACCAGCAAGCTCAATGAAACCAACGCGCAGCTGCAACTGGAGCTGGTGGAAAAAGAGCAGCGTCAGCAGGAACTGCTGCAGGCAAAGGAACTGGCAGAACAGGCCAGCCAGGCAAAGAGCATGTTTCTGGCCAGCATGTCGCACGAGCTGCGTACACCGCTGAATGCCATTCTAGGTTATGCACAACTGTTTGACTACGATGATAACCTGGATGAGCGCCAGCTCGACAATGTAGTGGAGATAAAAAACGCCGGTAGCCATCTGCTGGAGCTTATTAACGACATCCTCGATTTGGCAAAAATCGAGGCAGGGCGCATTGAGTTGCTCATCGAGTCCATCGACCCTATTGCCCTGGTCAAGGAGTGCTGCAACCTGGTTCAACCCACGGCGGAAAAAAACAAGGTGCAAATTACCTTCGAGTGTGAGGCTGAACACATTTTGGTGGAAGCCGATTATGTGAGACTGAAACAGGTTGTTCTGAACCTGATCAGCAACGCGGTGAAGTACAACCACAAAGGCGGCAAGGTCGATGTGAGTTATCGGTTGCTGGATGGGAAACGCTTCAGAATCAATGTTGCAGATACAGGCAAAGGGATACCGCTGGAACGACAAAGCGAGCTGTTTGAATCGTTTAACCGTCTGGGTGCGGAAAACTCCAATATCGAAGGTACCGGTATCGGTCTTGTCATCACAAAGCAACTGGTCGAACGTATGGGCGGGGAAATCGGTTTTGTCAGTGCACCCGGACAAGGGAGTGAGTTCTGGGTGGCGTTTGATGCGGTGAAGGCCCCTGCCGGGGATTTGCAACAAGAGGCGACTGTGCGCGAGCAGCAGGATCTAAGCGAGGAGCGCTGCACGTTTCTCTATATAGAGGATAATGAATCAAACCAGAAGCTCATGCGCCAGATCGTCAATACCCGGCTCAGGAACTGTGAACTGGTGGTGAAGGATGATGCCGAGGCGGGACTGCGTTATGCACGTGAATACCTGCCGGATCTCATCTACATGGATATCAATCTTCCCGGCATGAACGGTTACGAAGCGCTGCGCCGGTTGCGGGAAATGGAGGAAACAAGGACAATCCCGGTGATTGCCGTCAGTGCCAATGCACTAACCAAGGATATCGAGGCGTTTAACGGTGCCGGTTTTGAAGGCTATATTACCAAGCCGATAAAGATTAACGAGTTGTTGAAGGTGACAAGCTTGCATATGGCACCCCGCAAGTCCCTGTGACAGTGCGGAAATGCCCGCCGGTGTGGGAAAGCAACAGGTAGCGACGATGAGAATACTGGTTGTCGACGACAAGCAGGCAAACAGAAAACTGCTGGCGCAGACACTGCGCAGAAGCCGTCACGAGGTGGTCGAGGCCAGCTCGGGACGCGAGGCCGTCGAACTGGCCGCTGCAGAACCGATCGACATGGTGCTCATGGATATCATGATGCCGGATATGAACGGCTATGAGGCGACCGCAAAGATTAAGGCGCAATTTACGGATGTCTATATTCCGGTAATCTTTGTAACGGCACTCAAGGCGGAGGATGCGCTGGCGCGCTCGGTCGAGGCCGGGGGTGATGACTTTATTTCCAAACCGATCAATTTTGAGATCCTGGAATCCAAGATCCACGCCCATACAAGGATCAAAGAGCTCACCGAAGAATTGCTCGAGAAGAACAAGAAACTTGAAGAGTTCAATATGGCGCTGCAAAGGGAACAGGCGCTTATTGAGCATTTCTTCGATAATGCCGCAAAACGCTGTGAGTTGGACCCCGGGCTCATCAAGCAACACATGCAGCCGGCTTCGGTGTTCTCCGGGGATGTCTTTCTGGCGTGCCGTAAACCCAATGGTGATCTGAATGCCATTCTCGGTGATTTTACCGGGCACGGGCTGGCCGCGGCTATCGGTATCCTTCCCGTCTCCCAGATATTTTTCGATTTTACCGCTCGTGGCTGCGGTATTGAGGAGATCGCGCAGGAGATCCACAAGCAGTTACGGGAACTGCTGCCCACCGGTATGTTTTTCGCTGCCACCCTGGTTGAACTGTCCGCTTCAGATGAGACGCTGAAACTGTGGGTGGGGGGGATGCCCTCGGCCTACATGGTGGATGCTGAGCGCAACAAGGTTACCGAAATCCCCTCTGACAACCTTGCCCTGGGCATTGCCGCTGCGGGTGAGCGGACATTCGAGTCCATGGTCATGCCGTGCAACAGGGCTTCCAGACTCTATCTCTACACCGATGGGGTGATCGAAACCAGCAACGATGCCGGCGAGATGCTGGGTGAAGAGCGGGTGCGTGATATCCTGGCCAGGGGTGATGATAGCGTGTTCGACTCGGTACTCGACGCCATCGCGCAGTTCAGGGGCGAGGTCAAACACGACGACGACATCTCATTCGTTGAAATAACCTGTGCCGCCATCCATAGCAGCGACAATGCGCAGGAAGTCTGATTAGCGCGCAGCTCTAGTGCATCTTGAGTAACTGTTCCGCCGCCGCAATCATGGCGCGACGCTTGAACAGAAGCTGCCAGCGCCCACCACCGTTTTGTTTCCACAGCACGGCAGAGCGAATCCCGGCCAGCAGCAGTGCACGAATGCGATTGGCGTTATCCGGTTGCTGCAGTAGCGTAGTGTCACCGGTCACCATGATGCGCGGTTGCAGCGTACTGACGGTGTTCAGGTAGGTATCGGCCAGGCTTGCGATGACATTGGCATGGGTGGTGGCAAAGTGTTCGCTCTGTTTCCTGGCCCGTTCCAGGCCATCGGCGATCTTATCCAGCAGTGCCGGCTGTTTTGCCAGCTTGCGCTCCAGATAGAGCAGCGCGATGGCATAACGGGTCAATTGCACATGCTTTTCGCTTGCCTGATTGCCAAGTTGTGCCAGCAGCAACTGCAGCCCCTTGCGCACTTCGAAGCGGCTGCCATACACCTCTTCCGTGGTGCGTGGGGAGATGACAAACAGTGTGTGTATCGCGCTCTCGTAAAGATCGCTGTCACACCTCCCGGTATGCGCGATCTGATCCACCAGATATACCGCCTGATAGATGCCCGCGAGAGCCAGTGTTCTGTCGTTAATCGTGTTACTCATGTCAAAGTGAAGGTTTCGTCGATGACACCACCGCCCAGGCAGAGTTCACCGTCATAAAAGACCACGGACTGTCCAGGTGTGACGGCGCGCTGGGGCTGCTCGAATTCCACCCGGCAGATATCCTGCTCAAGATGCGTGATGGTGCAGGCCTGATCGGGCTGGCGGTAGCGCGTCTTTGCCCGGCAGCGAAGCGGGGCGGCAGGGGCCGTGCCCGTGCCCCAGTCGAGTTGGCTGGCAACCAGTCCGTCACTGAACAGCAGCGGGTGGTCGCCGCCCTGCGCCACAACAAGGATATTGTGTTCAAGATCCTTTTTTACAACAAACCAGGGCTCGTCGGGATAGCCGGCCACGCCGCCGATGCCCAGCCCCTGGCGTTGACCGAGTGTATAGTACATCAACCCGTCGTGCTGGCCGATGACCTGGCCCTCGGTGGTCTGGATCTCGCCGCGCTGCGCCGGGAGGTAGCGGCCGAGAAAGGCCTTGAAATTGCGCTCACCGATAAAACAGATGCCGGTGCTGTCTTTTTTGTCGTAGGTGACAAGGCCGTGTGCCTCGGCCAGGTGGCGCACCTCGCTCTTCTCGATCTCGCCCAGCGGGAACAGGCTGCGCGAGAGCTGGGCCTGGCCCAGGGTGTAGAGAAAGTAGCTCTGGTCCTTGGCGGTATCCTTGCCCTTGGCCAGATGAAACAGTCCGTCCTGTTCGATAACACGGGCATAGTGGCCGGTGGCGATCTTGTCGGCCCCCAGTTTCATGGCATGCTCAAGGAAGGCCCGGAACTTGATCTCCTTGTTGCACAGGATATCGGGGTTGGGCGTACGCCCGGCCCGGTACTCCGCAAGGAAGTGTGTGAATACCCGGTCCCAGTACTCCGCCGAAAAGTTTACCGCATGCAGTGGGATATCCAGGGCATCGCAGACGCTTTGTGCATCTTTCAGATCCTCGGCGGCGGCGCAGTAGCCGTCCTCATCGTCCTCTTCCCAGTTTTTCATAAACAGCCCCTCCACACGGTAACCCTGCTGCTTGAGCAGCAGGGCAGCGACCGATGAGTCGACGCCACCGGAGATGCCTACAATGATATGCGGGGCCTGTTTGGACATGGAACAGTCAGTTGTGAACGATTTGGTTAATCAGGGTTAGCGGAAAGGATTGGCCTGCCTGGTAGTCTTCAATGCTGCGCAACACCATCGGGCTACGAAGTTTATCATGCTGTCGTGTTATTTCCTCTGTTGTCATCCAGAGCGTCTCCTCGATATCACTGTCCAGTTCCAGTGACGGGTCGGGTTCTGAACAGCTGCCCCGGTAGGCAACGCGCAGATAGGTGGCATTGTTGTGGGGGCTTTGGTACTGGTAGATACCGATAATCGATTCGGGCGTAAAGTGACGGCCCGTCTCTTCACGCACCTCCCTGACCACAGCCTCGTGCAGCGTTTCATCCTCTTCCAGATGCCCGGCAGGCTGGTTGAGCACGGGGTGCCCGTCCGGTGACTCTTTGACCAGCAGGTAGCGTCCCTCCTGCTCGATAACGGCTGCAACGGTTACGTGAGGCTTCCAGATAGTCATACGCGTTTTGTTCGCTTCGGTTTTCTTGTGCCTTGCTGACCCCGGGAAAATGCCCGCTTTTTCCCCGGCGCACTCCTGGATGGGGGGAATATGTCGGCGTAGGACTCTTGTGCAATCTCCCGCCAGTGGCCGGGTTGCAGATTGTCCAGGGACCATGGACCGATGGCACAGCGTATCAGGCGCAGGGTGGGAAAGCCTACAGCGGCGGTCATGCGCCGCACCTGCCTGTTGCGCCCCTCGCTGATGGTCAGCTCCAGCCAGGAGGTTGGAATGGCGGCCCGATAACGCACCGGCGGAGTGCGCGGCCAGACAGCCGGTTCGGCGATACGCCTGACCTTTGCCGGGCGGGTAGGTCCGTCCTTCAGCACCACGCCCTTGCGCAGTTGCACCAGCGCCCCGTCATCGGGGATGCCCTCGACCTGCACCCAGTAGCTTTTTTTCAGCTTGTGACGCGGATGGCTGATGCGGTGCTGCAGTGCGCCGTCGTCGGTCAGCAGGAGCAGCCCCTCGCTGTCGCGATCCAGCCGGCCGGCAGGGTAGACTCCCGGTATGTCGATATAGTCGGCCAGTGTGGCGCGCCCCTGGGCGTCGGTAAACTGGGTGAGTACGCCGTACGGTTTGTTGAATAAAAGCAGCATGGAACATTGATAATAAAGGAATTTGCAATTATATCACCCTGATAACCATGCCCGTTCTGTCAGATAACCCGGGCATTGATGCGAATTTAAAAACAGTAAAGAGCGGGTATTGCCATGGGCTATGAAAAGATTGTTGTTCCGGAATCGGGCGAGAAGATCACTGTCAACCAGGACGGTTCACTGAGTGTCCCCACTAGGCCGATTGTCCCCTTTATTGAGGGTGATGGTACCGGCGTTGATATTACCCCGGTGATGCGCAAGGTGGTCGATGCCGCGGTGGAGAAGGCCTATGGCGGTGAGCGTGCCATTGCCTGGATGGAGATCTATGCCGGCGAGAAGGCCAATCGTATCTACGCTAGCGACGTGTGGCTGCCGGCCGAGACGATGGAGGCGCTGCGTGAGTACGCCGTCTCCATAAAAGGCCCCCTGACCACGCCGGTCGGCGGCGGTATCCGCTCGCTGAACGTGACCCTGCGCCAGGAGTTGGACCTGTATGTCTGCCTGCGCCCGGTACGCTACTACGCCGGCACGCCCAGCCCGCTGAAGGAGCCGGAGAAGACGAATATGGTCATTTTCCGCGAGAATTCCGAGGATATCTACGCCGGTATCGAGTGGGCCGCCGGCAGCGATGAGGCGAAGCGGGTAATCGACTTTCTGCAGCAGCAGATGGGGGTGAAGAAGATCCGCTTCCCGCAGACCAGCGGCATCGGGATCAAGCCGGTCTCCGAGGAGGGCACCCGGCGCCTGGTGCGCAAGGCCATCCAGTATGCCATCGACAATGACCGCGATTCGGTCACCCTGGTGCACAAGGGCAATATCATGAAATTCACCGAGGGCGCATTCAAGAGCTGGGGCTATGCGCTGGCGAAAGAGGAGTTCGGCGCCGAGGAGATCGACGGCGGACCCTGGTGCAGCGTGCGCAATCCGAAGAGCGGCAGGGAGATCGTCATCAAGGATGTGATCGCCGATGCCTTCCTGCAGCAGATCCTGCTGCGTCCCGCCGAGTACAGTGTCATCGCCACCCTGAACCTCAACGGTGACTACATTTCCGATGCGCTGGCGGCGCAGGTGGGCGGGATCGGCATTGCCCCGGGCGCCAACCTCTCCGATACGGTGGCGATGTTCGAGGCCACCCATGGCACGGCCCCGAAGTACGCCGGCCAGGACAAGGTGAATCCGGGCTCCCTGATACTCTCTGCCGAGATGATGCTGCGCCACCTGGGGTGGGGCGAGGCGGCCGATCTGATCGTCAAGGGCATGGCCGGTGCGATTCAGGACAGGCAGGTGACCTATGATTTTGCCCGTCTCATGGACGATGCCCATGAGTTGAGCTGTTCGGGCTTCGGCGATGCCATCATCGCCAGGATGTAACTGACTGAAATTTATAATGGTTTGGTGTTTTCTGGAACGTTTGCACTGATTGTTGTCTAATTTTTTCAGTGCCTGTCAAGACTTGGAATCGCAGTCAAGAAACACTAGGTTAAACGTGAAGCATTTATTTGATAGGGATTAGGAAGAGGCAACATGGGCCGCCAGGGCGACGAACAGTATGATGACGGTGACAACCTGCTGCTTGAGGAGAGCAAACCGAAACTGAAGCGGCCGCCGATGTACAAGGTGGTTTTGAATAACGATGACTACACACCGATGGATTTTGTCGTCCATGTTCTGGAGTCTTTTTTCTCCATGGACCGGCACAAGGCGACACAGGTGATGTTGGCGGTGCATACCGAGGGTAAGGGGGTCTGCGGGACCTTTAGCCGTGAAATCGCCGAGACCAAGGTCAACCAGGTCAATGACTACTCCCGCAAACACCAGCATCCGTTGTTGTGCTCCATGGAAGCTGAATAGAACCGGAAGATTATCCATGCTGAGTAAAGAACTCGAATACACCCTCAACGTTGCCTATACCCATGCAAGGGAGAATAACCACGAGTTCATGACCGTGGAGCATCTGTTGCTGGCGCTGCTGGACAATCCGGTGGCCAACCCTATTCTGCGCGGTTGCGGTGCCGATGTGGAGAAGTTGCGCGCCGAGCTGGCCACCTTTATCGACGATACCGTGCCGTTGCTGCCGGCGGGCAGTGATCAGGAAACCCAACCGACCCTGGCTTTCCAGCGCGTACTGCAGCGCGCGGTGTTCCAGGTACAGTCCTCGGAGCAGCCCGAGGCGAGCGGCGCCAATGCGCTGGTTGCCCTGTTCGGCGAAAAGGAGTCGCAGGCAGTCTATTTTTTGGAAAAGAACGAGGTCACCCGGCTGGATGTGGTGAGCTACATCTCCCACGGCATTACCCGCCACAGTGATGATGATGAGGAACTGCTCGCATCTGCTACGGGCGAGGAGGACGAGCGTGGCGAGTCGCCACTTGATGCCTATGCCACCAACCTCAATGAAATGGCGGCACAGGGGCGTATCGACCCGCTAATCGGTCGCAAGGACGAGATTGAACGGACCGTTCAGGTGCTGTGCAGGCGGCGCAAGAACAACCCGCTGTTCGTCGGTGAGGCGGGTGTCGGCAAGACGGCCCTGGCGGAGGGGCTGGCCAAGAAGATCGTCGATGGTGAAGTGCCGGAGATACTGGCCGCCTCCACCATCTATTCGCTCGATCTCGGTGCCCTGCTGGCCGGGACCAAGTACCGCGGTGATTTCGAGAAACGCCTCAAGGGCGTGCTGGCCCAACTCAAGCGCGAGGAGGGGGCGATTCTGTTCATCGACGAGATCCACACCATCATCGGTGCCGGTGCCGCCTCCGGCGGGGCGATGGATGCCTCTAACCTGATCAAGCCGGTGCTCGCCACGGGTGATCTGAAGTGCATCGGCTCGACCACCTACAACGAGTTTC
>JBFEUI010000058.1:0-16529 GCA_041547565.1 Thiohalomonadaceae bacterium | reverse complement strand
CTCAAGCTCCTGATCCTCCAGACGGCTTGATTTACCTGAAACGACCTTTTTTGCCTCTTTGATTAGTTCTTTGCTCATTATTTTACTCCTTCCACGAATGCGACAGCATACAATTAATAGTAGACAGGAAATTTGAGGACGCAAAGCAACAATGGGACAATATTAAAGACGTTTAAATCTTGATTGCGATGCGAACCGGCAAGTGAACAAATCGCTCTGTCACAACAGCCCACCCGGCCCGGTTAACGGGCTGTTTTTTGCAGCACTACGCCCCTGAGGATGAAGATATCCGCGCAATAATCTGATCCAGAATTTGCAGTATCGTATTGGAAATCGCTTCAATCTTTTCGTATTCGTGCTCCGCCTCGCTGCGCTTTCCAGCCTCATTTAATTCAATGATTTTCTTGATGGTGGCGTGAAGCTCGGCATGAGGGGCCTCAATCTGTTTCATCTCGGGCAACTCACCATAGTGTTCCAGCCCCTTTGAGTAGTACCACTTGCCAAAGGCACAGTCATGGTGGGAGACGGCTTGTTCCCTGGTAAGCGCCCCCTTTCCATCCAGGTAGGCACGCACACGCCCGCGCCAGACCAGGTGAGCGGACTTGGCCAGGTACAGCTCGTTGATACCGGCTGTTTTAAATTTGGCCATCAGTGTGCCCAGTTCCTGCACCTCGCCACTGATATCGGTGACCGCATCCACGGCCGACTTCACCGCATGATTGGTATTGTCGGCGACCGAGGCAATACTGGTGACATTGCGGTCCATCTCTTCAGCCACATGAGTCTGCTCCTCCGCCGCAGTGGCTATCTGGTTACTCATGTCGCGGATTGTGGCGACCGCAGCGACAATACGCTCCAGGGCAGAGCCCGCCTCCGAGGTCTGGGTAACACTCGTTTCAGCCTGGGCCTTGCTCTGTTCAATCACAGAGACGGCAGAGCGCGCCTGCCCCTGCAACCGCTCGATAATCTGGCGAATCTCTTCGGTTGATTGCTGGGTACGCTGGGCCAGGGTGCGCACCTCATCGGCCACCACGGCAAAGCCTCTTCCCTGCTCGCCGGCACGGGCCGCCTCAATGGCCGCATTCAGTGCCAGCAGATTGGTCTGTTCGGCAATCCCCTTAATCACCTCCAGCACCTGCCCCACCTCCTGGGCATCGGCATCGAGTTGCCCCATGACAACCGCAGCCTCGCCAACCTGCCGTGCCATGCTGTCGATACTGTCCATGGTCCGGCTGACAACTTGGCGTCCGCTCTGGGCCTCATTGTCGGCCTGTTCCGCGGCCTCGGCCGTGCTGGTGGTATTCTGTGCCACCTCCTGTACGGTAGCGACCATCTCATTCATCGCCGTTGCCACCTGGTCAAGTTCCAGGTGTTGCTGGGTCACGCCGCGATGGGTATCGTCGACGGCTGAATTGACAGTCGCCAGGTCCTGGCCCACATTGGACGCGGCACGCGATACGCCCGCAATCATGTCGCCGACATGCTTGAGCATATTGTTATACGCCTGATACATCAGACCGACCTCGTTGTCCTTGTCGATAACGCGCATATTTACCGAGAAATCACCCTCACCAACACGCTGCAGGTGACGCCGCAGTTCATTGATCTCATCCATCAGCACGGTCATACCGAACCAGCGCCCGAGCAGTACCAGTATCAGGATGAGCGCGGTCATGGTGATGGCAATGGTTCGAAGCTGCTTCACTGCCGCATTGGCATCGCCGGCCATCATCCCCACCGCTTTGTTCATCTCGCTGAGCACCACGGGAGACTGGCTGTATATCGCTTTCAGTCCTTCAGGTGTCGGATTATCCAGATAGCCCAGAATCGCTTTCTTGTAACCCTCCCACAGCCGCTCAACCCTGTTCATCTGTGTGATGATATCGTGGTTACTGATGGCCTTGATGCCCTGCTCCTTGTCACCGTGCATCAGTGCCTGATGTGACGACTCAAACAGCGCGATGGTCTGTTGCACCGTATTCCGGTTCTCGATCTGCTGTGCGCTCAGCAGGGCCTCTTTTGCCAGACGCTGGCTCAACATACGCTGTCGCCCCGCCACGTTGATGGCCGTGGCCTCGGTACCAACAGCGAAATATATGGTGATCACCGATCCCAGTGCACACAGAAATATAAGTGCATAGGACAGAGCAAACTGTGAGTTAAGTGATTTAAGTCCAATCCTGGCAAACATCACCCGCAGAAAATGAGCAACAGCACTTCGCATACTACCCCCTGCTATAAATTGTCGTTGTATCGTATTTGTGCACTGCAATACGCATTTTTTCCATTAGAAAACGATGGCTGGGATACAAAGAGAAAGTTAGCCTAATGCATATTAATAGGCAATAATATTCGCACGCAGAAACAAGCAGGCAGACGCCATTTACCCCCCACGCATTAAGCAGGGAGCAGATGCAGGATAACAACTGCGTACGACTATGTGCAGCCTGGGACAGACGAGCTAGAGAGCGCTTCGTGCTTCAGTGGCGTGTGGTGCTGATTTCAGGCGGCGTTGTGGCAGCGAACAGCTGCTCAATATCGACTACATCAAATGAATAATGGCGATTGCAGAACTCGCAGTTGACCTCGACCCGGCCTTCCTCCCTGATAATGCTCATCACCTCATCCCGGCCAAGCCCACGCAAAGCGCCCGCCACCCTGTCATGGGAACAGCTGCAGCGAAAACTGACCGGTTCAGCCTCAAACAGCCGCACATCCTCCTCATGGAACAGCCGGTGGACCACCTCGCGCTGTTCCAGGTCGAGCAGTTCAATATCGGTAATGGTCGCACCCAGTGTGGTAATGCGCTCCCAGTCATCCTCATCGCGCTGCTCTTCGGGCAGCTTCTGAAGCAGCAAGCCGGCTACCGAGTCGGCATCGGCCACCAGCCACATGCGGGTATCAAGTTGTTCGGAACGCGCCAGATAATCATCGATGGCATCGGCCAGCCGTTCGCCCTGAAGCGCCACAATCCCCTGGTAGCGCTCGCCTTTTTGCGGGTCGATGGTAATCACCAGTTTGCCGTCACCGAACTGTTCAGCCAGCCCCTGTTCGGGCACATCACCCTTCCAGTGAGCCAGTCCGCGCACGGTGCGCTGTGAGGTGGCCTCAACTACCATGAAGTTGACCGGCCCGTCTCCCTGCACCTGCATCGTCAGCGTGCCGTCGAATTTAAGGGTTGCCGACAGCAGCAGACTCGCCGCCATCATCTCACCCAGCAGCGCCCTGACCGGCTGCGGGTAGTCGTGACGCTCCAGCATCGCCTGCCAGGTGGCGTCCAGGTGGATCAGCTCGCCACGAATCGCGGCATTTTCAAACAGGAAGCGTTGCAGGGTATCGGACATGATAAAAACCTCTTTAAACGCAAAGACACGAAGGGCGCAACGGTTTAAAAGCTGTAAACTCTGCCATCAAATCAGGCAGTTCAATATCAAAACACCGGATCACATCGGAATCTCGGATTCAGCTTCCTTAATCTTCCCTTTGCGTTCTTTGCGTCTTGCGCCTTTGCGTTGAGAAATCAGCCTTCGAGTTTGGCTTTGAGCAGTTGGTTGACCTGGCCGGGATTGGCCTTGCCCTGCGTGGCTTTCATCACCTGACCGACGAAGAAGCCGATCATCTTGCCGCGTTTTGCCTCCTCGGCATTGCGGTAGTTCTCCACCTGCTGCGGATTGTTGGCGATGATCTCATCGATGATCGACTCGATGGCACCGCTGTCGGTGATCTGCTTCAGACCTTTCTTTTCGATCACACTGTCGGCATCACCCTCACCGTCCCACATGGCGGCAAACACCTCCTTGGCGATCTTGCCCGAGATAGTGTTATCGGCAATGCGCTTCAACATGCCGGCCAGCATCTCAGCCGTGACCGGCGAGTCGGCAATCTCCTTGTCATCACGGTTCAACGCGGCAGACAACTCGCCGGTCATCCAGTTTGCGCAAATCTTCGCCTCGGCCCCCGAGGCCTCGACCACCTGCTCAAAATATTCCGCCATGTCACGGCTGGAGGTCAGCAGGCCGGCATCATACTCGGTCAGGCCGAACTGCTCGATGAAACGGTTACGCCTGGCGTCGGGCAGTTCGGGTAATGTTCCGCGTACCGCCTCGATATAGTCGTCCTCCAGTTCCACCGGCAACAGATCCGGATCGGGGAAGTAACGGTAATCGTTCGCCTCCTCCTTGCTGCGCATGGAACGGGTTTCATCTTTATCCGCATCGTAAAGCCGCGTCTCCTGCACCACCTCACCGCCATTCTCGATCAGTGCGATCTGGCGCTCCACCTCATAGTCAATGGCACGTTCGACAAAACGGAAGGAGTTGAGGTTCTTGATCTCGGCACGGGTACCGAACGCTTCCTGGCCCTTGGGCCGCACCGAAACGTTGGCATCGCAGCGGAAAGACCCTTCCTGCATGTTGCCGTCGCAGATCTCCAGGTAACGCACCAGCGAGTGGAGTTTTTTCATATAGGCCACGGCCTCCTTGGCCGAGCGCATGTCAGGCTCGGAGACAATCTCCAGCAACGGCGTGCCGGCACGGTTGAGGTCAATCCCGGTCATGCCGTGAAAATCCTCATGCAGCGACTTGCCGGCATCCTCTTCCAGGTGGGCGCGGGTAATGCCGATGCGTTTGCTGCTACCGTCCTCCAGCTCGATATCCAGGTGCCCCTTGCCAACGATGGGCAGTTCAAACTGGGAAATTTGATAGCCCTTGGGCAGGTCAGGATAGAAATAATTCTTGCGGGCAAACACCGAGCGGCGTCCAAGCTCGGCCTCGATGGCGAGACCAAACTTCACCGCCATACGCACCGCCTCCCTGTTCAACACCGGCAGCACACCGGGTAGCCCCAGGTCCACTGCGCAGGCCTGTGTGTTGGGCTCTGCGCCGTAGGCGGTCGAGGCGGCAGAAAAGATTTTACTCTTGGTTGCAAGCTGGGTATGGATCTCACACCCGATGACAACTTCCCATTCCATAAATTCAACTCCGCAAATTCACACAAAGCTCGCAAAGACGCTGAGTGCGCAAAGTAAAGATAATTGAGAACAGACCTTTGCGTACTTGGCTTCTCTGCGTGCTCTGCGTTACATACACATTACTCAAATTCGCTAGGCGAGCGACTGTGCCAGTCGGTGGCCTGCTGATACTGGTGCGCCACGTTCAGCAACCGAGCCTCATCGAAATAGTTGCCGATGATCTGCAGCCCCACCGGGCGCTTGCCGACAAAGCCGCAGGGCACCGACATGCCGGGCAGGCCGGCCAGATTCACCGCGATGGTGTAGATATCCGACAGGTACATGGTGACCGGGTCATCGGTCTTCTCGCCAAGGTTGAAAGCGGGCGTGGGTGCCGTCGGCCCCATAATCACATCAACCTTTTCGAAGGCCTGCTTGAAGTCATCGGAGATCAGGTGGCGGATCTGCTGCGCCTTGAGGTAGTAGGCATCGTAGTAACCGGCCGACAGCGCGTAGGTGCCGATCATGATGCGCCGTTTCACCTCAGGCCCGAAACCCTCACCGCGGGAGCGCTTGTACAGGTCCTCCAGGTCTTTCGGGTCCTCGCAGCGGTAGCCGAAACGCACACCGTCCATGCGCGAGAGGTTGGAGGAACATTCCGCGGGAGCGACAACATAGTAAGTCGGCACCGCCAGGTTGGTGTTGGGCAGTGAGATCTCCACCACCTCGGCACCGAGCTTTTTGTATTCCTCGATAGCCGCCTCGATCGCCTGGCCCACCTCGGCATCCAGGCCATCGCCGAAATACTCTTTCGGCAGGCCGATCTTCAGCCCGGTCAAATCGTTATTCAGCGCCGTGCTGTAATCCGGCACAGCTTGCTCGATACTGGTGGAGTCCCGTCCATCGAAACCCGCCATGGCAGAGAGCATCAGGGCACAGTCCTCTGCCGTGCGTGCCATCGGGCCCCCCTGGTCGAGCGAGGAGGCAAAGGCGATCATGCCGTAGCGGGAGACCCGCCCGTAGGTCGGCTTGAGGCCGGTGATGCCGCACAGCGCCGCCGGCTGGCGAATCGAGCCACCGGTATCGGTACCGGTGGCAGCGGGGGCCAGGCGCGCCGCCACACAGGCGGCCGAACCGCCGGAGGAACCGCCGGGCACCGCATCCAGGTCCCAGGGATTTTTTACCGGACCGTAGAAACTGGTCTCGTTGGACGACCCCATGGCGAACTCGTCCATGTTGGTCTTGCCCAGCATCACCACGCCCGCGTTCTTGAACCGCTCCACCACGGTGGCATCGTAGGGGGCGATAAACGGATCGAGCATTTTCGAGCCGCAGGAGGTACGCACGCCGTCGGTGCAGAAAATGTCCTTGTGCGCGATCGGCACCCCGGTCAACGCACCGGCACTGCCCGCGGCAATAGCCCGATCGGCCGCCTGCGCCTGCGCCAGCGCCAGCTCGGGCGTGACCGTAATGTAACTGTTAATCTGTCCGTCCAGCCGCTCGATGCGCTCCAGGTACGAGCGGGTCAGCTCTTCGCTGGAAAATTCACCGGCCTTCAGGCCCGCGGAAAGTTCAGCAATCGTTTTATTGTGCATATATTCACCAGATACAAGAGCAAAGATACAAGAGGAAAAGAATCACATGCTCGGTTCCGGCCAAACCTTTTCTCTTTTCACTCGTATCTTTTCTCTGGGTTTATTCAATAACCTTCGGTACCAGGAACAGCCCTTTCTCCACCGCCGGTGCGTGCTCCTGGAAGTGTTCACGTTGATTGGGCTCGGTAACCTCATCCTCGCGCAGGCGCTGTGCCGCCTCCATCGGGTGGGCCATCGGCTCCACACCACTGGTGTCGACCGCGTTCATCTGCTCGACCAGTCCGAGGATACTGGAGAGGTTTTCGGCATACTGTGGAATATCGGCCTCGTCCACGGCGAGCCGTGCCAGGTGAGCGATATTCTCCACATCGCTTTTATCAAGTGCCATGGGATGTTCCCTTAAAGCCAGTCGTAAAAAGGGTGAAAGTTATCACACTAGCCCCTTTTTCTCATCCGCCAAGGGATCCGATTAATTGACATTTCCTTGCCCAAGGCCCCTGTAGATTGCTACATTACGCGGGTTCAGACCCATATATATAGGAATTAAGTGGATTAATATGTTCGGATCACGCTTTCGGGGTATCTTCTCTTACGACATTTCCATCGACCTGGGCACGGCCAATACGCTGGTCTACGTGCGTGGAGAGGGTATCGTGCTCAACGAGCCCTCCGTGGTCGCCATCCGCCAGGAGACCGGCCCGGCCAGCAGCAAGCGTATCGCTGCGGTCGGCGCCGAGGCCAAGCAGATGCTGGGGCGTACCCCGGGCAATATCACGGCCATCCGCCCGATGAAAGACGGCGTTATCGCCGACTTCACGGTCACCGAGAAGATGCTGCAGCACTTTATCCGCAAGGTGCACGAGGACAAGTTCAAGGTCTTCAAGCCCAGCCCGCGCGTGCTTATCTGCGTTCCCTGCGGCGCCACCCAGGTGGAACGCCGTGCCATCAAGGAGTCGGCCGCCGGCGCCGGGGCGCGCGAGGTGTTCCTGATTGAGGAACCAATGGCGGCAGCCATCGGTGCGGGAATGCCCATCAGCGAGGCCAGCGGCTCAATGGTGCTGGATATCGGCGGCGGCACCACCGAGATCGCGGTGCTCTCGCTCAACGGTATCGTCTACTCCAATTCGGTGCGTATCGGCGGTGACCGCTTTGACGAGGCCATCATCAGCTACGTACGCCGCAACTACGGCACGCTGATCGGTGAGTCGACCGCGGAGCGCATCAAGGAGGAGATCGGCTCGGCCTATCCCAGCGCCGAGGTGCGCGAGATCGAGGTGCGCGGGCGCAATCTGGCCGAGGGTATCCCGCGCAGCTTCACCCTGAACAGCAATGAAATCCTCGAAGCGCTGCAGGAGCCGCTGTCCGGCATCGTCGGTGCAGTCAAGACCGGCCTGGAGCAGACACCGCCCGAACTCGGTGCCGACATTGCCGAGCGCGGCATGGTGCTGACCGGCGGCGGCGCCCTGCTGCGCGATCTGGATCGCCTGTTGATGGAAGAGACCGGCCTGCCGGTGATCATCGCCGAGGATCCGCTCACCTGTGTCGCCCGTGGCGGCGGCCGTGCCCTGGAGCTGATGGACGAGGCGGGCGGCGATCTGTTCGCCCTGGAGTGAAGCCGAACGGATCACCATGCCGCTAGCGGGAGGGATTTACCATTAAGCTGCTATTTATTAAAGGCCCCCCCATTGCTATCCGCACGGGCCTGCTGGTTCTGGTATCCATCGTCCTGATGACCCTCGACCACCGGCAGCATCACCTCGAACAGATCCGCTCGACCATCTCCGTGGTCCTCTCTCCCATCCAGTATCTGGCTGACCTGCCCTTTGCCGCCGGCACCTGGGCCAGCGAAACCATGGCCAGCCGCAACCACCTCATTGACGAGAACCGGCGCCTGCGACAGCAGCAGCTGGAGCAGGCATACAAGCTGCAGAAGCTTGCTGCACTGGAGAGTGAGAACCGGCGCCTGCGGGCCATGCTGCAATCGGCCGAACGCAGCTGGGAGCGGGTACTGATCGCCGAGCTGCTGGCTGTGGATTTCGACCCCTTCACCCGCCAGGTGTTGCTCAACAAGGGCCGCACATCAGGCGTATTCGAAGGGCATCCCATCCTCGATGCCCACGGCGTCCTCGGGCAGGTGGTACATGTCGCACACCACACCAGTACGGCAATGCTGATCACCGATCCCAGCCACGCGATCCCGGTCGAACTGAACCGCAACGGCCTGCGAGCCATCGCCCGCGGCACCGGTGCACCCGACAGGCTAGAGATCCCCCATATTCCGAACAACACCGATATACAGGTGGGCGACCTGCTGGTCACCTCGGGCCTGGGTCAGCGCTTTCCCGCCGGCTATCCGGTCGGCCGTATCGACAAGGTGGAGATCCGCCCGACCGAGGCCTACGCCGAGGTAACCGCAACACCACTGGCACACCTGGAGCGGCGCCGGGAAGTGCTGCTGGTTTGGCCGCCCGGGGAGGACAAAGAATGAAAATGGCGAGCCACAGCGGGGGCTGGGTCATCACCCTGAGCTTTGTCGTAGCCCTGCTGCTGACCATGATGCCGCTGCCCGACTGGGCTGCCAATCTGCGCCCCGAGTGGGTCACCCTTGCCCTGATCTACTGGTGCATGGCGCTGCCGCAGCGGGTCGGCGTCGGCATCGCCTGGATACTCGGTCTGCTGCTGGATGTGGTCAGGGGTTCGGTGCTGGGCCAGTATGCCCTGGCACTTGCCGTGGTGGCATTCATCACCCACAGCATCTATCAGCGTCTGCGCCTCTACCCACTGTGGCAGCAGGCCATCATCGTCATGATGCTGGTACTGCTTGAACTGCTTATCGTACTGTGGGTCAAGGGGATAATAGGCCAAACGCCGGGCAGCTGGTTCTACTGGCTACCGGCGGCCAGCAGCATGGTACTGTGGCCCTGGATCTTTGTCCTGATGCGTGACCTGCGCCGTCGTTTACAGGTGCATTAATGGCACTGCACGGCCATCTGAAAAACCCGATTCGGGAGCGTTATCTTTTTCGCAACCGGGCAATTGTCGCCGCCATCGGGGGGCTTGTCCTGGTGGTCCTACTCGTCGCCCGCCTGGCTTACCTGCAGATAATCAGTCACGAACACTACACCACCCTGTCGCAGAACAACCGCGTGGATATTCTGCCCATTGCCCCGACCCGCGGCCTTATCTATGACCGCAACGGCGTGGTACTCGCACAGAACATGCCCAGCTACAGCCTGGAGATCATCCCTGAGCGTGTCGCCTCGATGGGACAGACCCTGTCGGCCATCGGCAAGCTGATCGAGGTCAGCGAATCGGACATCGAGCGCTTTTATCGCCTGCTCAAACGCCACCGCCGCTTTGAGAAGGTACCGCTGCGCTTTCGTCTCAGCGACGAGGAGGTGGCGCGTATCTCGGTCAACCGTCACCGGCTGGAAGGCGTGGAAATCAACTCGCGTCTCACGCGCCACTACCCGCTCGGACCGCTCACCGCACACACGGTCGGCTATGTCGGGCGCATCAACGAGCGTGAACTGCGCAACCTCAAGGACCCCTCCAACTACAGCGCCACCACCCATATCGGCAAGGTGGGGGTCGAAAAGAGTTACGAAGCACTGCTACACGGCACCGTCGGCCATCAACAGGTCGAAACCAATGCCAGCGGGCGCATCCTCAGGGTACTGCAGCGCACCCCGCCGCTGCCGGGCCACAACCTGCATCTCAATATCGACGTGCGGCTGCAACGCATCGCCGCCAATGCCTTTGCCGGAGAGCGCGGTGCCCTGGTGGCGCTCGAACCGCAAAGCGGGGCCGTGCTTGCCCTGGTGAGTATGCCCAGCTACGACAGCAACCTGTTCGTTAACGGTATCGACCACAAGACCTATCGTGCCCTGAGCACCTCGCGTGACAAACCCCTGTTCAATCGCGCGCTCAAGGGTCAGTACCCGCCAGGTTCCACCATCAAGCCGTTTGTCGGTCTGGCGGGACTGGAACACCAGGTCATTACCACCGCCGACTCGGTCCCCTGTCACGGCTACTACCAGTTGGAGAACGACGACCACAAGTATCGCGACTGGAAAAAAGAGGGGCACGGCGAGATCGGATTGACGCGCGCCATCGTCGAGTCGTGCGACGTGTTCTTCTACGATCTGGGTCGCATGCTGGGCATCGACCGCATCTCCAGCTACCTCAAGGCATTCGGGCTCGGCCGCAGGACCGGCATCGACCTGGTCGGCGAGGCGGGCGGCCTGATGCCGTCACGGGAGTGGAAGCGACGCAACAAACGTCAGCCGTGGTTCCCGGGCGAGACGCTGATCACCAGCATCGGCCAGGGCTTCACCCTCAGTACCCCGCTGCAGTTGGCGCACATTACCGCCACCCTGGCCGCCCGCGGCAAACGGGTGCAGCCCGCCGTGGTCAACCACATCATCGACCAGACCAGCGACGAGGTGACGCAACCGTCTCCGCTCCATCTCCAGGGCGTCGAGATCATTGACCCGGAGCGCTGGGATCGCATCTTCCGCGCCATGACCCAGGTGGTGCATGGCCTAACCGGTACAGCACGCCGCATCAACCGCAACCTGCCCTACAAGGTGGCGGGAAAGACCGGCACCGCCCAGGTATTCGGCATCAAGCAGGATGAGGAATACAAGGAGGAGGAGATCGCCAAACGCCTGCGCGACCACGCCCTGTTTATCTCCTTCGCACCGGTCGACAATCCACGTATTGCCGTCGCGCTGATCGTGGAGAACGGCGGTAGCGGCGGCGCCGTGGCCGCCCCCATCGCCCGGCAGGTGATGGACGGCTTCCTGCTCGATGACAACGGGAGGTTGAAACCGTGATCAAGGAACTCATCCGGCGCCTGCATATCGACTTGCCACTGCTGTTCGGCCTACTGGTTCTGGCCGCTTTCGGCCTAACCATCCTGTACAGTGCGGGCAACCAGGAGTTCGCCCTGATCCAGCGCCAGCTGCTGCGCATGGCTGTCGCCTTCGGGGTAATGCTGGTGCTGGCCCAGGTCAATCCCGACACCCTGCTGCGCTGGGCGCCCTGGCTCTACGGCATCGGTATCGCCCTGCTGGTAGCGGTGCTGGTAATGGGTGTGGTGGGCAAGGGGGCGCAGCGCTGGCTCGACCTGGGTGTGGTGCGCTTCCAGCCCTCGGAGATGATGAAGCTGGTGGTGCCGATGATGGTCGCCTGGTACCTGGCCGAACGGCCGATCCCGCCCAGCACGCGCCACCTCATTATCGCCCTGCTCATTGTGCTGGTACCCACCCTGCTGATCGCCAAACAGCCGGATCTGGGCACCGCGCTGCTGGTAGCCAGCTCCGGTATCTTCGTGCTGCTGTTCGCCAGCGTCTCCTGGCGTCTGGTCGGCTCGGCCATCCTGCTGATGATCCCCACCGCCGCGCTGGTATGGAAGTTTTTCATGCACGACTACCAGCGCCAGCGGGTACTCACCTTCCTCAACCCGGAGAGCGATCCGCTCGGTGCCGGCTACCATATCATCCAGTCGAAGATCGCCATCGGCTCGGGCGGGCTGTACGGCAAGGGCTGGCTCAACGGCACCCAGTCCCACCTGGAGTTTCTGCCGGAGCGCTCCACCGACTTTATCTTTGCCGTACTGGGCGAGGAATTCGGCATGATGGGGGCGCTGGTGCTACTCACCCTCTACATGCTGATCATCGTGCGCGGTCTGCTCATCGCGGTTGCGGGCCAGGACAGCTTTCAGCGCCTGCTCAGCGGCGGCCTGATCATGACCTTCCTGGTCTACGTGTTCGTCAACATCGGCATGGTCAGCGGACTGCTGCCCGTGGTCGGTCTGCCGCTGCCCCTGATCAGCTACGGTGGCAGTTCAATGGTGACCGTGATGGCCTCTTTCGGTATCCTGATGTCTATACAGACGCATAAAAAGCTGTTGAGGAGCTAAACCACACCGTGTTTCGTTACCTGTCACTGCCGATTCTGCTTCCCGGCCTGCTGCTCGGCGGCGCGGCCAAAGCCGACTATTCCAAGCATCCCGAGGTCACCGGGTTCATCCAGCGCATGAGCCAGGAACACGGCTTTAAGCGCACCGACCTGAGGAAGTGGTTTCGCAACACCGAGTACCAGCAATCGATCATCGATGCCATCACCCGCCCCGCCGAGGCCAAACCCTGGCACGAGTACCGGCCGATTTTTCTGACCGAATCGCGCATCAGGCAGGGGGTCGAGTTCTGGCGCGAAAATGCCGATATTCTGAAGCGGGCGGAGCAGGAGTACGGCATACCGTCCTCCATCATCGTTGCCATTATCGGCGTGGAGACCCGTTACGGGCGCCATGCCGGACGGTATCGGGTGATGGATTCGCTCGCCACGCTCGGCTTCGACTACCCGCCGCGGGCCAAGTTCTTCCGCCGCCAGCTGGAAGAGTTTCTCATCATGAGTCGCGAGGAGGGTGTCGACCCACTGTCGATGAAGGGCTCCTATGCCGGGGCCATGGGCAAGCCGCAGTTTATCGCCAGCAGTTTCCGCAGCTATGCCATCGACTTCGACGGTGACGGCCGCCGCGACCTGTGGGAAAACAATGCCGATGTCATTGGCAGTGTCGCCAACTACTTCAAGCGACATCACTGGCGGCGCGGCGAGGGTATCGCCAACCGTGCCGAGGTGCGCGGCAGCCGCTTCCAGAGCGCCGTAAAGAAGGGCTACAAACCCAGCTTCAGCGTGGAACAACTGCAGCAACTTGGCGTCAAACCTATAGGGAGTGTGCCGGCGGATGCGAGCGTTGCCCTGCTCGCACTGGAAACACCGGGGGGGCACGAATACTGGGTGGCACAGCACAATTTCTACGTCATTACCCGCTATAACCACAGCCCGCTCTACGCCATGGCCGTCTACCAGCTGAGCGAGGCGATCCGCACCACGCGGGCAGCCGAACTGAAACAGAACAAACCGCGCAAGGGGTAAGCATGGGGAGAACCGAGACAAGCGCATACCACATCAGTGCCATCGCCACACTGGTCACGGCCCTGCTCGCGCTAAGCGCCTGCGGCAGCCTCTCCCGCAGCGACTACGGCCCCAGCCGCTCGATGAACATGAAACACGTGCCCGACCTGGTGCCGCGCAACGAAGCACGCAGCAAGCAGGGCAACCCCAGCACCTATGTGGTACGCGGCAAGCGCTACTACGTCAAGCAGAGCAGCGCCGGCTTCGTGGAACGCGGCATTGCCTCCTGGTACGGACGCAAGTTCCACGGCCGCAAGACCTCCAACGGTGAAACCTACAACATGTACGCCATGAGTGCGGCGCACAAGACGCTGCCCATCCCCACCTACCTGCAGGTAACCAACCTGCGCAACGGCCGCAGCACCGTGGTGCGGGTCAATGACCGCGGCCCGTTCCACGACAACCGCATCATCGACCTCTCCTACGCGGCCGCCAGCAAACTGGGGATCGTCGAAACCGGCACCGGACTGGTGGAGATCCGTGCCGTCGGCCCGGGCCATCGCGAACCGGTCCCGCCCCCCACGCCCGTCACCCGTGTAGCAAGCAAATCGCAGCCGCCGGCCAGCACGCCGGCAGCCGCTGCCGTGCCGGTGAACTATTCACCCCAGCCGGCCGCTGCACCGGCAGCCAAGCCCGCAGCGAAGGAGCCAACGCTCTACCTGCAGGTCGGCGCCTTTATCAGCCGCAGCAACGCCGAGCAGTTGCGCTCCAAACTGATGCTCAACAATGTCAGCAAGGCCGCCATCCATCAGGGCGCCAGCAACAACCAGACCGTCTACCGCGTGCGCATCGGCCCGATCGCCTCGGTCGAGGAGGCAGACCGCATGGCCAGCGAAATCAGCGGCCTGGGTGTCGGCACACCGCGTATTACCATCGACTGACATCCCCCCCGTGATTGTTCGCACCAAAAAAAGCGCCGAGCGCCCGGCGACCCGCTGTCTCCTGACTGCCGTTTTCGGCGGCACCTGCACGGTGGCTGACGAGGCGTTTATGTTGCTGGAATTTGAGGCCGGTTGCCTTAACGGCTGTACAGGTACGCTAAACTAGCACCCTACATTTGGCTGCCACGACACCCTGCAGTCAGCCCATTACCGTTTACCGGCCTGCATTGATACAATACAGCAGCAAATATTGAGACCATGAAAAAGGATACTTTTAACGCCATGCGTGTAGTGCTCCCACTGTTGTACGCCCTGTCCCTGTTACTCGGAACCGCCCATGCCGCCCCGCGCCTGATACCCTCTCCCCCCTCGCTGGCAGCATCCGGCTACATCCTGATGGACTACGACAGCGGCCAGGTGTTGGCCGAGGACAAGTCCAGGGAGCGTATGGAACCGGCCAGCCTGACCAAGATGCTCGCCGCCTATGCGGTGATCCACGAGGTGGAGAACGGCCGTATCAAGCTGGACGACAAGGTGCGCGTCAGCGAAAAGGCGTGGCGCATGGAAGGTTCGCGCATGTTCATCGAGGTCGGCTCCAAGGTCACGGTCAAGGAACTGCTCAAGGGGATGATTATCCAGTCCGGCAACGATGCCACCGTCGCCCTGGCCGAGTACGTGGCCGGCAGCGAGGAGGCCTTCGTCCACCTGATGAACGAACACGCCCGCAGCATTGGCATGAAAGACAGCAATTTCGTCAATGCCACCGGCCTGCCCCACAGCGACCACTACACCACACCGTATGACATGGCGATCCTGGCCAATGCCCTGATCCGCAACCACCAGCGCTACTACCCGTGGTACGCGGAGAAAAAGTACAAGTACAACAATATCGAGCAGTTCAACCGCAACAAGCTACTGTGGCGCGACGAGAGCGTCGATGGCGTCAAGACCGGCCACACCGAGTCAGCCGGTTTCTGCCTGGTCGCCTCGGCCCGGCGCAACGACATGCGCCTGATTTCCGTGGTCATGGGCACCAATAGTGAAAATGCCCGCGCCCAGGAGAGCCAGAAACTGCTCAACTACGGCTTCCGCTTCTTCGAGACCCACCGCCTCTACGGCGCCAACGAGATGCTAAAGAGCATGCGCATCTGGAAGGGTGAAGCCGAACAGCTGCCGCTGGGGCTGGGCAACGACCTGTTTGTCACCGTGCCCCGCGGCCAGTACAAGAATCTCAACGCCGCCATGACGGTCGACCAGCCGCTGGTGGCGCCCGCCGGCAAGGGCCAGAGCTTCGGCAACGTCACGGTAAAACTGGGCGAAGAGACCCTGGCCGAACGCCCGCTGATCGCCCTGCAGGATGTCCCCGAGGGTTCCCTGTTCGACCGCCTGGTCGACCAAGTGATGATGATGGTGCAATGAACGACAACAATATCGTCTATCTCAACGGCCGCTTCCTGCCCGCCGATGAGGCGAAGGTTTCTGTGCTGGACCGCGGCTTCGTCTTCGGCGATGGCGTGTACGAGGTGATACCGGTCTACAATGGCCGCCTGTTCCGCCTGCAACACCATCTGGAGCGCCTCGATAACAGCCTGGCCGGAATCCGCCTGGACAACCCGCTGGTCCACGACGAGTGGGCGGAGATGCTCGAGCAACTGGTCAGGGAGAACGGCGGCGGCGACCAGTCGGTCTACCTGCAGGTCACCCGCGGTGTCGCCAAACGCGACCACGCCTTTCCGGAGAACGTCGACCCCACCGTCTTCGCCATGAGCAACCCGATGGGCGAGGTGCCCCCGGCACTGCTTGACGGCGTCACCACCGTCACGGTGGAAGATTTCCGCTGGAAGATGTGCCACATCAAGTCTATCGCCCTGCTGCCCAACATCCTGCTGCGCCAGCAGGCTGTCGACCAGGGCGCCACCGAGGCGATCATGCTGCGTGACGGCGAGGTCACCGAGGGGGCCGCCACCAACGTCTTTATCGTCAAGGACGGCAGCGTCATCACCCCACCCAAGAGCAACCTGCTGCTGCCGGGCATCACCCGCGATCTGGTGGTGGAACTGTGCCACAAGCACAAGGTCCCATGTGAAGAGCGCGCCATCAGCGAGGCGGGGGGGGGGGGCG
>JBFEUI010000057.1:0-16650 GCA_041547565.1 Thiohalomonadaceae bacterium | reverse complement strand
TTACTCAATGATTTTAGCGACCACACCGGCGCCGACAGTACGGCCACCTTCGCGGATAGCAAAACGCAGACCCTCTTCCATCGCGATCGGGGCGATCAGAGAGACAGTCATGTTGACGTTATCACCAGGCATCACCATCTCCACACCCTCGGGCAGGTCGCATGAACCGGTCACGTCGGTGGTACGGAAGTAGAACTGCGGACGGTAGCCGTTGAAGAACGGGGTATGACGACCACCCTCGTCCTTGCTCAGCACGTATACCTCCGCCTCGAACTTGGTGTGCGGGGTGATGGAACCCGGTGCCGCCAGTACCTGGCCACGCTCGATCTCCTCGCGCTTGGTGCCACGCAGCAGGATACCCACGTTATCGCCCGCCTGACCCTGGTCCAGCAGCTTGCGGAACATCTCTACACCGGTAACGGTGGTCTTGGCGGTCTCTTTGATACCGACAATCTCGACCTCGTCACCAACCTTGATGATGCCGCGCTCGATACGACCAGTGGCCACGGTGCCGCGACCGGAGATGGAGAACACGTCCTCCACCGGCATGATGAACGCGCCGTCTATTGCGCGCTCCGGCTCCGGAATGTACTCGTCCATCGCCTCGACCAGCTTGTAGATGGACTGGGTACCGATCTCGCTGTCATCGCCTTCCAGCGCCTTCAGTGCTGAACCGGTAATAATCGGTGTGTCGTCGCCGGGGAAGTCGTAGCTGTCCAGCAGCTCACGGATTTCCATCTCGACCAGTTCCAGCAGCTCGGCGTCGTCGACCATGTCCGCCTTGTTCATGTACACCAGAATGTACGGTACGCCGACCTGACGTGACAGCAGGATGTGCTCACGGGTCTGCGGCATGGGGCCGTCGGCGGCGGAAACCACCAGGATCGCGCCGTCCATCTGCGCCGCACCGGTGATCATGTTCTTCACGTAGTCGGCGTGACCGGGGCAGTCAACGTGCGCATAGTGACGCGTGTCGGACTCGTACTCCACGTGCGCTGTGGCGATGGTGATGCCGCGCTCGCGCTCTTCCGGTGCACTGTCAATGTTTGCGTAGTCTTTGAACTCGCCGCCATGCTTCTCGGCCATTACCTTGGTAATGGCGGCGGTCAGAGTGGTCTTGCCATGGTCCACGTGACCGATGGTGCCCACGTTTACATGCGGTTTCGTACGTTCAAATTTTTCCTTCGCCACAACGATTACCTCTTAAAATAACGTTCAATTCAAAAAATCAGGACGCTTTCTTGATGACAGCCTCGGCGACGCTCGCCGGGGCCTCGGCATACTTTGCAAATTCCATGGAGTAGGTGGCACGACCCTGGGTAGCAGAGCGCAGATCCGTGGCATAACCGAACATCTCGGCCAGCGGAACCTCGGCGCGAATCACCTTACCAGAGACGCTGTCCTCCATACCGCCGACAATACCGCGACGACGGTTCAGGTCACCCATCACATCCCCCATGTATTCTTCCGGGGTCACGACCTCGACCTTCATCATCGGCTCCAGCAGGTAGGCACCTGCTTCCAGCGCACCCTTCTTAAAGCCCATGGAACCGGCGATCTTGAAGGCCATCTCGTTGGAGTCGACGTCGTGGTAGGAACCGTCATACAGGGTGACCTTGACATCTTCCATCGGGAAGCCGGCCAAACAGCCGTTCTCCATCTGCTCCTGGACGCCCTTATCAACAGCGGGGATATACTCGCGCGGAACCACACCGCCGACAATCTGGTTTACAAACTCGTAACCTGCACCTTGCTCCTGTGGTTCGATGCGCAGCCAAACGTGACCATACTGACCGCGACCACCGGACTGGCGTACAAACTTGCCTTCCACCTCGACGCTCTTGCGGATACCTTCACGGTAGGCCACCTGCGGTGCACCCACATTGGCCTCGACCTTGAACTCGCGCATCATGCGGTCGACGATGATCTCCAGGTGCAGCTCACCCATACCGGCAATGATGGTCTGACCGGATTCTTCATCAGTAGAGACACGGAAAGAGGGGTCTTCCTGGGCCAGCTTAGACAGGGCAATACCCATCTTCTCCTGGTCGCCCTTGGTTTTGGGCTCGATGGCCACGGCGATGACCGGATCGGGGAATTCCATACGCTCCAGGGTAATCACGGCATCCTGGGCACACAGGGTGTCACCGGTGGTCACATCCTTCAGGCCGACCGCTGCAGCGATATCGCCGGCACGTACCTCTTTAATCTCCTCACGGGAGTTGGCGTGCATCTGCAGGATACGGCCGATACGCTCTTTCTTGCTCTTGACCGGGTTGAATACCGTGTCGCCCGAGTTCAGCACGCCGGAATAGGCACGGAAGAAGGTCAGGGTACCGACGAAGGGGTCGGTGGCGATCTTGAAGGCCAGCGCGGCGAACGGCTCTTCGTCAGACGGGGGACGCTCAGCCTCGGTCTCATCCTTGTCATCAAGGACACCCTTGATAGCCGGTACGTCGATCGGGGAGGGCATCAGATAGATGACCGCATCCAGCATCGCCTGCACGCCCTTGTTCTTGAAGGCGGAACCGCACAGCATCGGCACGATCTCGTTGGCCAGGGTACGGATACGCAGGCCTTCGCGGATCTCGTCCTCGGAGAGGTCGCCCTCTTCCAAGTACTTCTCCATCAGTTCCTCATTGGCCTCGGCAGCCGCCTCGAGCATCTCCTCGCGCAGCTCTGCGGCCTTGTCGGCAAGTTCGGCGGGGATATCGACGGCATCATAGGTAGCGCCCATGTCAGCCTCGTTCCACATAATCGCCTTCATGCGAATCAGGTCGATAACGCCTTCGAAGTTGTCTTCGGCACCGATATTGAGCTGAATCGGCACGGCATTGGCACCCAGACGCTCACGCACCTGATCGACGACACGCAGGAAGTCGGCGCCGGCACGGTCCATCTTGTTCACAAAGCCGATACGCGGTACGCCATATTTGTTGGCCTGGCGCCAGACGGTCTCAGACTGGGGCTCTACGCCACCGACTGCACAGAACACGGCACAGGCACCATCGAGCACACGCAGCGAACGCTCAACTTCGATAGTGAAGTCAACGTGTCCGGGAGTATCGATGATATTGATGCGATGCTCGGGGAACTGCTGGTCCATGCCACGCCAGAAGCAGGTGGTTGCTGCTGAGGTGATAGTGATACCACGTTCCTGCTCCTGCTCCATCCAGTCCATGGTTGCCGCACCGTCGTGTACCTCACCGATTTTGTGGGAAATACCGGTATAGAAAAGGATACGTTCGGTAGTCGTCGTCTTACCGGCATCGATGTGGGCCATAATGCCCAGGTTGCGATAGCGGTCAATGGGGGTTTTGCGTGCCACGTCTGAAACCTCGTTGCAAATTACCAGCGATAGTGAGCGAAGGCCTTGTTGGCCTCAGCCATACGGTGGGTATCTTCACGCTTCTTTACAGCGGTACCCTTGTTTTCGGCGGCATCCATCAGCTCACCGGCCAGGCGCATGCCCATGGACTTTTCACCGCGCCTGCGGGCCGCATCAACCAGCCAGCGCATGGCCAGCGCCATGCCTCGGTCACCGCGCACTTCGACGGGAACCTGGTAGGTGGCACCACCAACACGGCGTGATTTAACCTCAACCATCGGACGCACATTGCCCAGCGCCTTCTCGAAGACATCCACGGGCTCGCCGCTGGCCTTCTCGGCAATGCGATCCAGGGCACCGTAGACGATCTTCTCGGCGACAGATTTCTTGCCGCTGAGCATCACGATGTTCATAAACTTGGAGAGTGTGACATTTCCGTATTTCGGATCCGGCAACACTTCACGCTTGGCAGCTACTCTTCTTCTGGCCATGGTTCAACCTTAAACTTCAATCAGTTAGGACTTAGGACGCTTGGCGCCGTACTTGGAACGGCCCTGTTTACGGTCGCTGACACCTGCAGTGTCAAGGGAGCCGCGAACAGTGTGATAGCGCACACCCGGCAGGTCTTTTACACGACCGCCGCGAATCAATACAACAGAGTGTTCCTGCAGATTGTGTCCCTCACCGCCGATGTAGCTACTGACCTCGTAGCCGTTGGTGAGGCGTACACGGGCCACCTTACGCATAGCCGAGTTCGGCTTCTTCGGCGTGGTCGTGTAGACACGGGTGCAAACACCACGTTTTTGCGGGCAGGCCTCAAGGGCCGGCACGTTACTTTTCGCAATCTTGCGTTTTCTTGGCTTACGTACAAGCTGGTTAATGGTTGCCATTTTGCTACTTTGCTCCAGCACAATAATAAACGGCAGGCCGGCTCCCACAGCCGGCCTGCCAGAAAAGAAGCGGAATTCTAGGTGGGCCAGCGCGCTATGTCAAGCGCTGTGGCCCACCCGGTACGATCGCCGGGTTACTCTCCGGCTTCGGTTTCGGCAGTTATATCGACGGTTTCTTCCGCCATAACTGCCTCAGGGGTCGCTTCAACCTCAGGCTCGACGCGCTTGCGGCGTCGCTCACTGTGATAGGCCAAACCGCTACCTGCCGGTATCAGACGGCCCACGATGACGTTCTCCTTGAGACCGCGGAGTTCATCAATCTTGCCCGTGACGGCCGCATCGGTCAGCACACGGGTGGTCTCCTGGAAGGAGGCGGCCGAAATAAATGATTCGGTCGCCAGTGACGCCTTGGTAATACCCAGCAACAGTCTCACGTACTGTGCCGGCATCTTGCCCTCGGCCATCACCCGCTCATTTTCCTCCACCAGTCGAGCATATTCGACCTGCTCACCCACCAGGAACTTGGTATCACCCGATGCAGTGACCTCGGCCTTGCGCAGCATCTGGCGCACAATGACCTCGATGTGCTTGTCATTGATCTTTACACCCTGCAGGCGGTAGACATCCTGAACCTCGTTGACGATGTACTTGGCCAGTTCCTCGACACCCTGCAAACGCAGGATATCGTGCGGATTGGGTTCACCTTCAACGATAACCTCGCCCTTCTCCACGTGCTCACCCTCGAACACGGTTACATGGCGCCACTTTGGAATCAGTTCCTCATGGTGGTCACCCTCGGCTGGGGTGATAACCAGGCGCTGCTTGCCCTTGGTCTCCTTGCCGAAGCCCACGGTACCGGTCATCTCCGCCAGGATTGAGGACTCCTTCGGCTTGCGCGCCTCGAACAGGTCGGCAACACGCGGCAGACCACCGGTAATATCACGGGTCTTGGAGGACTCCTGCGGGATACGCGCAACGACGTCACCCACACTCACCTCATCCCCGTCAGCCAGGTTAACGATGGCCCCGGCCGGCAGGAAGTAGTTGGCCGGTATGTCAGTACCCGGGATGTTGAGGTCATTGCCCTCCTCATCGACCAGCTTGACCATCGGACGCTTGTCCTTACCGGCGCTGCCGCGCGACTTGGGATCGGTGATAACCAGACTTGAAAGGCCGGTGACCTCATCGGTCTGCTTGGTAACCGTGACACCTTCCTCGAAGTCGTAGAACGCCACACGACCTGCGATCTCGGTGATAACCGGGTGCGTATGCGGGTCCCAGGTTGCCAGAATCTGACCGGCCTCCACACTGGCTCCATCGGCCACATCGATTTTGGCACCGTAGGGTACCTTGTAACGCTCGCGCTCGCGGCCGGTATCGTCAAGCACGGTGATTTCACCTGAACGGGATACCGCGACACTGTGCCCTTCGTGGTGCTCTACCAGTTTGATGTTGTGCAGACGCACACTACCATTGATCTTGATCTGGATGTTGTTCACCGCAGCAGAACGGGATGCAGCCCCCCCGATGTGGAAGGTACGCATGGTCAGCTGGGTACCCGGCTCACCGATGGACTGGGCGGCAATGACGCCGACCGACTCACCGGTATTCACCTGGTGACCACGAGCCAGGTCGCGGCCGTAGCACTTAGCGCACACGCCGTAACGGGTTTCACAGGTGATGGGCGAACGGACCTTGAGATGGTCGATGGAGAGGTCTTCCAGTACCGCCACCAGCTTCTCGTCCAGCAGGGTGCCCGACTCGATGGCAACCTTGCCGTCGTTATCCAGCACATCCTCGGCGGTGACACGCCCCAGTACCCGCTCGCTCAGCGGCTCGACCACATCACCACCTTCAATCAGTGACTGGAGTGTCACGGAGTTACTGGTGCCACAGTCGTCTTCGATAACGACCAGGTCCTGTGCCACGTCAACCAGACGGCGGGTCAGGTAACCGGAGTTGGCGGTTTTCAGCGCGGTATCGGCCAAACCCTTACGGGCTCCGTGGGTGGAGATGAAGTACTGCAGTACCGACAGGCCCTCGCGGAAGTTGGCGGTGATCGGCGTCTCGATGATGGAGCCGTCCGGCTTGGCCATCAGACCACGCATACCCGCCAGCTGACGAATCTGGGCGGCACTACCCCGGGCACCGGAGTCGGCCATCATGAAGACCGAGTTGAAGGAGTCCTGCTTGACCTCCTCGCCTTCACGGTTCAACACGGTCTCCTTGCCGAGTTTGTCCATCATCGACTTGGCGACCTGATCGTTGGTGTGCGACCAGATATCGACCACCTTGTTGTAGCGCTCGCCGTTGGTGACCAGGCCGGAGATGTACTGATTCTCGATCTCCTTCACTTCTTCCTCGGCACGGGCCAGGATCTCGGCCTTCTCCTCGGGAATGACCATATCGTCGGCACCAAATGAGGTACCGGAACGGGTTGCCATACGGAAACCGAGGTACATCAGCTGGTCGGCAAAGATAACGGTGTCCTTCAGACCCAGATCACGGTAACTGGCGTTAATCAGGCCCGAGATGGCCTTCTTTACCATTGGCCTGTCAACCAGTTCAAAGGGCAGACCATCAGGTACGATCTCATAGAGCAGGGCTCGGCCCAGAGTGGTGTCCTTCAGGCTGATCGTCTCAGTGCGTTCACCCGCTTCGTCGATCTCAACCTCGCGGATACGCACCTTGATGCGGGCATGCAGCTCCGCAGCGCCATTGTCATAGGCACGACGCGCCTCATTCAGATCGGCGAAGGCCATGCCCTCCCCCTTGGCATTCACACGCTCGCGGGTCATGTAGTACAGACCCAGCACCACGTCCTGGGAGGGGACAATGATCGGATCGCCATTGGCGGGCGAGAGAATATTGTTGGTCGACATCATCAGTGCGCGTGCCTCGAGCTGGGCTTCCAGTGACAGCGGTACGTGTACCGCCATCTGGTCGCCGTCGAAGTCGGCGTTAAACGCCGCGCAGACCAGCGGGTGGAGCTGGATCGCCTTGCCCTCGATCAACACCGGCTCGAAGGCCTGAATGCCCAAACGGTGGAGCGTCGGTGCGCGGTTGAGCATCACCGGATGCTCGCGGATAACCTCCTCGAGGATATCCCACACATCACCGCCCTCGCGCTCGACCAGTTTCTTGGCCGCCTTGATGGTAGTGGCCAGACCGCGACGCTCCAGCTTGCTGAAAATAAACGGCTTGAACAGTTCCAGCGCCATCTTCTTGGGCAGGCCGCACTGGTGCAGTTTCAGGGTCGGACCGACCACGATGACCGAACGGCCGGAGTAGTCCACGCGCTTACCCAGCAGGTTCTGACGGAAGCGGCCCTGCTTGCCCTTGATCATGTCGGCCAGCGACTTGAGCGGACGCTTGTTGGAGCCGGTAATGGCGCGGCCGCGGCGGCCGTTGTCCATCAGGGCGTCGACCGCCTCCTGCAGCATACGCTTCTCGTTGCGCACGATAATATCAGGCGCGTTGAGGTCCAGCAGGCGCTTCAGGCGGTTGTTGCGGTTGATGACGCGGCGGTACAGGTCATTCAGGTCGGAGGTGGCAAAGCGGCCACCCTCGAGCGGCACCAGCGGACGCAACTCGGGCGGCAGCACTGGCAGCACAGTCATAATCATCCACTCCGGCTTGTTACCGGAGTCGATGAACGCCTCGATCAGCTTCAGGCGCTTGGTCAGCTTCTTCAGCTTGGTCTCGGAGTTGGTGCTCGGGATCTCCTCGCGCAGCACGTCGGCCTCGGCCTGCAGGTCCATGGACTTGAGCATGTGCAGGATCGCCTCGGCACCCATCTTGGCCTCAAACTCATCGCCATACTCTTCGATGGCATCGAGATAGGCCTCATCGGAGAGCAGCTGACCACGCTCCAACTGAGTCATGCCAGGCTCGACCACGACAAAGGCCTCGAAGTAGAGTACGCGCTCGATATCACGCAGCGTCATATCGAGCAACAGGCCCATGCGTGAGGGCAGGGATTTGAGGAACCAGATGTGGGCCACCGGGCTGGCCAGCTCGATGTGGCCCATGCGCTCGCGGCGCACCTTGGCCAGCGTGACCTCGACACCGCATTTTTCACAAATAACGCCGCGGTGCTTGAGGCGCTTGTACTTGCCGCACAGGCACTCGTAGTCCTTGACCGGGCCAAAGATCTTGGCGCAGAACAGGCCGTCACGCTCCGGTTTGAAGGTACGGTAATTGATGGTCTCCGGCTTTTTCACTTCGCCGAACGACCATGAACGGATCTTATCGGGGGACGCCAGACCGATATGAATGGCATCGAAATCCTCGATTGGACCTTGTTGCTTCAGCATCTTGAGCAGGTCTTTCACCGTTAAATCTCCTCTTTAGTAGTCCGCTTGCTTATCTACCCGCGATAACCGCGGACTTACTCGTTCTCAAGTTCGATATCGATACCCAGTGCACGAATTTCCTTCAGCAGTACATTGAAGGATTCGGGCATACCGGCTTCCATTCGATGATCGCCGTCAACGATGTTCTTGTACATCTTGGTACGGCCATTGACGTCATCCGACTTAACGGTGAGCATCTCCTGTAGGGTATAGGAGGCACCGTAGGCCTCGAGCGCCCAGACCTCCATCTCACCGAAGCGTTGACCACCGAACTGCGCCTTACCACCCAGCGGCTGCTGGGTAACCAGGCTATAGGGGCCGGTGGAGCGTGCATGCATCTTGTCGTCAACCAGGTGGTTCAGCTTGAGCATGTACATGTAGCCGACGGTCACCGGGCGATCAAAGGCATCACCGGTACGACCATCGCACAGCATTGTCTGTCCGGACTCGGGCAGCTCGGCCAGCTTCAACATGCGCTTAAGCTCGTCCTCCTCGACACCGTCGAACACAGGCGTGGCCATCGGTACACCACCCTTAAGGTTACTGGCCAGCTCCAGGATCTCTTCATCAGTGAACGAATCAAGGTCCTCTTTCTTGCCGCTGACGTTGTAGATCTCGTCAAGAAATTTGCGAATCTCGGCGATCTTCGCCTTCGCCTGCAGCATTTCACCGATCTTCTGGCCCAGGCCCTTGGCTGCCCAGCCCAGGTGGGTCTCCAGCACCTGACCGACGTTCATACGCGAGGGTACACCCAGCGGGTTCAGCACGATATCAACCGGGGTGCCATCGGCCGCGTAGGGCATATCCTCAACCGGCACGATCATGGAGATAACACCCTTGTTACCGTGACGACCGGCCATCTTGTCACCCGGCTGGATGCGGCGCTTGACGGCCATGTAGACCTTGACCATTTTCAGCACGCCGGGGGCCAGGTCATCGCCCTGGGTCAGCTTATTGCGCTTGATCTCGTACTGTTGTTCGAAATCGGTGCGCATCTGCTCAACCTGTGCGGCAACCGCCTCCAGATCGGCATTGGCCTCATCGTTCTTCAGGCGGATCTCAAACCACTTCTCACGCTCCAGTTCGGCCAGGTAACCCTTGGTGATCTTGTCACCGGCCTTGAGCTTGTTCGGGCCGCCGGCAGCAACCTTGCCCAGCAGCATCTTCTCGACACGCTGGTAGGCATCGTCTTCCATGATACGTTGCTGGTCTTTCAGGTCCTTGCGCACGCTATCCAGTTCCATCTCCTCGATCTGCTTGGCGCGGGCATCCTTCTCCAGTCCGTCACGGGTGAACACCTGCACATCGATGATGGTACCGATCATGCCGGAGGGTACGCGCAGCGAGGTATCCTTCACGTCCGCGGCCTTTTCACCAAAGATGGCACGCAGCAGTTTCTCTTCCGGCGTCAGCTGCGTCTCACCCTTCGGCGTCACCTTACCGACCAGGATGTCACCCGGCTTCACCTCGGCACCGATATAGACGATACCGGTCTCGTCCAGCTTGGACAGTGCGCCCTCCCCAACGTTGGGGATATCCGCGGAGATCTCCTCCGGACCCAGTTTGGTGTCACGTGCCACACAGGTCAGCTCTTCGATATGGATGGTAGTGAAGCGATCCTCTTCCACCACCCGCTCGGAGATAAGGATGGAATCCTCGAAGTTATAGCCGTTCCAGGGCATGAACGCGACGCGCATATTCTGTCCCAGTGCCAGCTCGCCCATATCGGTCGAAGGCCCGTCGGCCAGCACGTCGCCACGGGCGATCGCATCACCGGTCATCACCAGCGGACGCTGATTGATACAGGTATTCTGATTGGAACGGGTATATTTGGTCAGGTTGTAAATATCGACGCCTGACTCACCCGCCTCTGTCTCGTCATCATTGACACGTACCACGATGCGCGCGGCATCAACCGAGTCGACCACACCGCCGCGCTTGGCAACCACGGTCACCCCTGAGTCAATAGCAACGGTGCGCTCCATGCCCGTGCCGACCAGCGGCTTATCGGTGCGCAGGGTGGGCACCGCCTGACGCTGCATGTTCGAGCCCATCAAAGCGCGGTTGGCGTCGTCGTGCTCCAGGAACGGAATGATTGAGGCCGCAACCGATACGATCTGCTTGGCTGAGACGTCGACAAAGTCGACCTTGTCACGCGGTGACAGGGTAAATTCGTTCTGGTGGCGGCTGGATACCAGTTCATCGAGAAGCTTGCCGTTTTTGTCCACGTTAACGTTGGCCTGTGCGATAACATAGTTGGCCTCATCGATCGCCGATAGATAGATGATCTCATCGGTCACCTTGCCGTCGACCACCTTGCGGTATGGGGTCTCCAGGAAGCCGTACTTGTTGGTACGCGCATAAACCGCCTGGGAGTTGATCAGGCCGATATTCGGCCCCTCCGGCGTCTCAATGGGGCAAACGCGGCCGTAGTGAGTCGGGTGCACGTCGCGCACCTCGAAACCGGCACGCTCGCGTGTCAGGCCACCCGGACCCAGAGCAGAGATACGACGCTTGTGCGTCACCTCGGACAGGGGGTTGTTCTGATCCATAAACTGCGACAGTTGGCTGGAACCGAAGAACTCCTTTATCGCTGCCGAGATCGGCTTGGCATTGATCAACTCCTGCGGCATCAGATTCTCGGACTCGGCAAGGCTCAAACGTTCCTTCACCGCACGGTCGACACGCACCAGACCGACACGGAACTGGTTCTCGGCCATTTCGCCAACACTGCGCACACGACGGTTACCGAGGTGATCGATATCGTCCACGGTACCGTTGCCGTTACGGATATCGATCAGGGTTTTCATCACCGCCAGGATGTCATCCTTGTCCAGGATGCCGGGGCCCTCTACCTCATCGCGACCCACACGGCGGTTGAACTTCATACGACCGACAGATGAAAGGTCATACCGGTCCTCAGAGAAAAACAGGTTCTGGAACAGGTTCTCCGCAGCGTCCTTGGTCGGCGGTTCGCCGGGACGCATCATGCGGTAGATCTCGACCAGTGCCTCGAGTTCCGTGGTGGTATTGTCGATACGCAGGGTAGTGGAGATAAACGGACCCTTGTCCAGGTCGTTCGTGTAAATGGTGTCGAACTGTTTGATTCCGGCCTGCTGCAGTTTCTCAAGCAGTTCAAGAGTCAATTCCTCATTGGCCTGGGCCAGAACCTCGCCGCTGTCGGTATCGACAATGTCCTTGGCCAGCACCTTGCCAACGGCATAATCCATCGGCATTTCCAGTTCCTTGGTAGCGGATTTTTCCAGCTGGCGTATGTGACGCGCGGTGATGCGACGGTCTTTCTCGACCAGCACCTTGCCGTCTACCTTGATGTCCGCAATGGCCAGTTCACCACGCAGACGTTCAGGAACAAGCGTCAGTTTGACGCCGTCCTTGTTAAACTTGTAGTGATCCTGTTCGAAGAATACATCGAGGATTTCCTCGTTGTTGTAGCCCAGTGCACGAAGCAGGATTGTCGAGGGCAACTTGCGCCGACGGTCAATGCGCACAAACAGGCTGTCCTTGGGGTCAAACTCGAAATCGAGCCAGGAGCCGCGATAGGGAATAACGCGCGCGCTGAACAGCAGTTTGCCGGATGAGTGTGTTTTACCCTTGTCATGCTCGAAAAACACACCCGGTGAACGGTGCAGTTGGGAAACGATGACACGCTCCGTACCATTGATGACAAAGGTACCGTTATCGGTCATCAGGGGCATTTCGCCCATATATACTTCCTGCTCGCGGATATCTTTTACTGCTTTGGTGGCTGAATCCTTGTCGTAAATGACCAGACGCAGTTTTACGCGCAGTGGTGCAGCATACGTCATACCGCGCATTTGACACTCTTTGACGTCAAAAACGGGAGTACCGAGGCGATAACTCACAAACTCCAGCGCAGCATTGCCGGAATAGCTGACGATGGGAAAGACGGAATCAAAGGCCTTGTAGAGACCTGTCTCCTTTTGCTCTTCAGGAGACGCCCCCTGTTTCAAGAAGCTCCGGTATGAGTCGATCTGCATCGACAGGAGATAGGGAACTTCAAGGATGCTTGGGCGCTTGCCGAAATCCTTGCGGATGCGTTTTTTCTCAGTAAATGAGTAGGCCATCAGAGTTCCTCGGCTTGTCAGTATCTTGCAATAATACGTGTCGGCCAAATTCCTGTTTACCGACACCGTCGAATGGTGCCTGTCGGCACTCATCCAGCGGAAAAAGGCCGGTGGCACTTAAGCCACCAGCCATTTTTTAGCCCGCCGTCCCTGGCTGTGCTAGCTGAGCCTCCGGCTCATAGGTCAGGACCAGCCTGACACGCTTGGGCATCGAAGCGTTTTGCTTACTTGAGCTCGACGGAAGCGCCGGCTTCTTCCAGCTGCTTCTTGAGTTCTTCGGCTTCGTCTTTCGCAGCACCTTCTTTGATAGTTGAAGGGGCACCTTCAACCATCTCTTTGGCCTCTTTCAGACCCAGACCGGTGATGCCACGAACTGCCTTGATGACGGCAACCTTGTTGTCGCCAAAGCCAGTCATAACAACATCAAACTCGTCTTTCTCAGCAGCACCAGCGGCTTCGCCACCGGCAGCGGCTGCAGGTGCAGCAGCAACAGCTGCAGCTGCAGAAACGCCAAACTTCTCTTCCATTGCCTCGATGAGCTCGACAACTTCCATCACGCTCATGTTGGCAATCGTTTCCAAAATATCGTCTTTAGATACGGCCATGATTATCACTCCTAATCGAAAAATAAGTTACCAAATCGCCTTCTATGCAAATCCGCCTGTCGTCTGCGGACAATTAACCGGCTTGCTTCTGGTCGCGAATTGCGGCCACGGTACGAACCAGTTTGCCCGGAACTTCGTTGACGGTACGAGCCAGCTTCTCGACGGGCGCCTTCATCAGTGCCATCAGCATGCTGATAGCCTGATCTTTGGTAGGCATGCTCGCCAGTCGCTCGAGTTCTGACGCCGCCAGCAGCTGACCGCTGATGGCAACCAGTTTCACCTCGAGAGCTTCGTTCTCTTTAGCGAAGTCTTTGACAACACGTGCTGCGGCACCGGGGTCTTCAGTTGAAAACGCCAGCACCAGGGGACCAACAAGGGCTTCATTCATGCACTCGAAATCAGTACCTTCGAGGGCACGGCGGGCCAGGGTATTCTTGACCACACGCAGATAGACGGCCTGTTCGCGCGCCTTGGCACGCAATTCGGTCATCTGCTCTGAACTCAAGCCGTTGTAATCCGCAGCTATCGCGGAATAGGCACTTCCTGCGACTTCGGCGACTTCTGATACGATGGTCTTTTTCTGTTCCAGATTGAGAGCCACGCGAAATCACCTCTACAGTTACGTTATGTGCATCTTGGAGCAATCACGACATGTGATCGCCCAATTCCCACTTAAGGGCTGATACACCACCTATCACTATGAAAGGCAATGCCTTTCACCCTGACGGTGGCACTCAACAGGAAGTCCTGTATGGAATGACACCGTCTGCGCAGGCCTTAAAGATTTAAGTACCAAACGGTACACCTGCGGTCTTTGACGGCCAGTGGCCTGACGACCACTGGACCACTTCAACCGTTCCCCTTGTGGGGGTGACGGTCAAAAAACTTTACAGATCGAGAGAGGCCTGATCCACGGCAATACCCGGTCCCATGGTGCTGGAGACCGTGATTTTACGCAGGTAGACACCCTTGGCAGAGCTGGGCTTGGCCTTCTGCAGGTCAGCGAGCAGCGCACCAAGGTTCTCACGCAATGCATTCACCTCGAAATCAACCTTGCCGATAGTGCAGTGCACAATACCGGCCTTGTCAGTACGGTAGCGAACCTGACCGGCCTTGGCATTTTGCACCGCAGTCGCCACGTCAGGAGTCACGGTTCCGACCTTGGGGTTGGGCATCAGGCCGCGCGGACCGAGGATCTGACCCAGTTGACCGACAACTCGCATTGCATCCGGGCTGGCGACAACCACGTCAAAATCCATGTTGCCCGCCTTGATGGAATCGGCAAGGTCTTCCATGCCCACGATATCGGCACCAGCCTCTTTGGCGGCATCGGCATTGGCGCCCTGGGTAAAGACAACCACACGAACGGTTTTTCCGGTACCGTTCGGCAGTACCGTCGCACCACGCACAACCTGATCGGATTTACGCGGATCGACACCCAGGTTCACACTGACATCGACAGACTCAACGAACTTGGCGGCAGGGATTTCCTTGAGCAGACCCAGCGCCTCGTCAATGGCGTAGAATTTGTTGGCATCCAGTTTCTCACGGATAGCCTTTGCGCGTTTGGATAACTTGGCCATGGCTTATTCTACTCCCTCGGTCTCAATACCCATGCTGCGTGCAGTACCGGCAATGGTACGCACCGCGGCATCCATATCAGCAGCACTCAGATCAGGCATCTTGGTGGTGGCAATCTCTTCGAGTTGCGCGCGATTCACCTTGCCGACCTTATCGCGGTTAGGCACACCGCTGCCGGACTTAATACCAGCTGCCTTTTTCAGCAAAATGGACGCAGGCGGGGTCTTGCTGATGAAGGTAAAGCTACGATCGTTATAAACAGTGATAACGACGGGAACGGGCATACCCTGTTCCATGCTTTGAGTCTGCGCGTTAAACGCCTTGCAGAACTCCATGATGTTCACACCATGCTGACCCAGTGCGGGACCAACTGGCGGACTTGGGTTGGCCTGACCGGCAGGCACCTGCAGCTTGATATAAGCTTCGATTTTCTTAGCCATGTTTTACTCCTAGTGGGTACAAGCGCCTTGCGGCTCCCCGATATTTACGTGAATTGTGAATCGTCTGTGAATGAAACGGGTTGCGTCTCACACATAACGTTTCACGTAATTAACCTTTTTCGACCTGGCCAAACTCCAGGTCCACCGGCGTGGAACGACCGAAGATCAGCACAGCAACACGCAGGCGGCTCTTCTCGTAGTCCACTTCTTCTACCACGCCGTTAAAGTCGTTGAATGGACCGTCGGTAATACGCACCACTTCACCCGGTTCGAACAATACCTTCGGACGCGGCTTCTCCACGCCCTCCTGCACTCGTTCGAGGATTGCCTGTGCTTCTTTATCGCTAATCGGCGCAGGACGGTCACTGGTACCCCCAATGAAGCCCATAACCCGCGGTACGTCTTTAACCAGATGCCAGGTATCATCATCCAGATCCATCTGGACCAGTACATAACCCGGGAAGAATTTGCGTGATGTACTGCGTTTCTGACCCTCGCGCATTTCCACCACCTCTTCGGTGGGTACAAGAATCTGCCCGAACTTATCTTCCAGACCACTACGAGCCACCCGCTCTTCCAGTGAGCGTTTCACCTGGTTCTCAAACCCTGAATAGGCATGTACCACATACCAGCGCAGTGCCATTTGCTTAGCCCCCTTGGCCCGTCAACAGCCTAACGCCCCAACCCAGGAACGTGTCAAAGGCCCACAGAATCAATCCGACAACCACCACCATGGCCATGACCATGAGTGTGGTCTGGACCGTTTCTTTCCGTGTTGGCCAGACAACCTTGCGAACCTCGACCATGGCGCCGCGCCCGAAGCCGATTGTGTTTACACCGACTTCGGTCCTGCTGGCGATAGCCACGGCAATACCTGCCGCGATCAACAGACCCAGCACGCGGAACAACAGCGACTGATCGCTATACACGTAAAAAAGCACCACTGCCGTTATCACTAACAGCCCTGCAATCAGTAACTTGATCTTGTCCGCCATCAGTTTGTCAAAGTGTCCTGCCGTTTACCGGCATTAATTTGGCAGGCCAGGAGGGAATCGAACCCCCAACCTGCGGTTTTGGAGACCGCTGCTCTGCCAATTGAGCTACTGGCCTAAACTCTGTTGTCTGCACCAACTCTCCAAAGCAGCAAAAGGGAAGAGAGCAATAACTGCTCTCTTCCCATGCATGAGTCGGTACAGTGATTTACTTACTCAATGATTTTAGCGACCACACCGGCGCCGACAGTACGGCCACCTTCGCGGATAGCAAAACGCAGACCCTCTTCCATCGCGATCGGGGCGATCAGAGAGACAGTCATGTTGACGTTATCACCAGGCATCACCATCTC
>JBFEUI010000056.1:0-16802 GCA_041547565.1 Thiohalomonadaceae bacterium | reverse complement strand
CATTTTCACCCTGCACATTGGACAACACAAAATCACCCTTGCCGCTGTCGAGATCGGGCAACAATTTCATCAACAGGCGATAATTCGCCTCGAAAACCCACATTGGATTGCTGGGCGCGACGCCCACTATGCTATGGCTCATAACTACTATTTACTATTTGTACAATTTTACTGTGTTGTCTGGAGTCGGCTGTCTGCTCTGCGGGCGTCCCGGAACAGGCCGCGGGGGCCGCGCGCAATCAATCCGACATACGTGCACGCAGGCGGGCATGTGCCTGGCTGAGGATCTGGCTCACGCGCGACTCGCTGACCTTGAGTACAAGACCGATCTCCTTGAGGTTGAGTTCCCGGTCATAATAGAGCGCCATGACGAGCCGTTCCCGCTCCGGTAAACGCGCGATCTCCTGGCCAAGCCGTTTGCGAAAGTCATCCTGCTGTACCTGCTCCGCCGGTGTTTCCCTGACCACTGTACCGGTAGTGATACCATTTGTCCCTTCGCTCAGCTCATCCAGACTCACCATACGGCTGGTACTGCTCTCCTGCAACAGCAGGAAATACTCATCGAGCGAAATGCCAAGCTCATCAGCCACTTCCTTGTCTGCCGCTTCGCGGCCGGTGGCCGACTCGACCCGGTGTATCGCCTCACTCAGCTCACGTGAACGCCGGTGCACCGACTTCGGCGCCCAGTCATTGCGACGCAGTTCATCCAGCATTGCCCCGCGGACACGGATCGAGGCATAGGTTTCAAAACTCGCACCCTGGCTGGGGTCATACTGGTTGGCGGCGTCGAGCAACCCGATCAGACCCGCCTGAATCAGATCGTCGACTGCAACGCTTGGCGGCAGGCGGCCGACCAGGTGATAGGCAATACGCTTGACCAGAGGGGTATGCTTTTCGACCAGTTCATCCTGATTGTTAACGCCCTGGGAGGTATACATCGTCCCTCAATATGATCTCTTCACCTCGGAAAAGTATAGATTACCACCGAATGCCGATACTGTGCCCGTGCAAATATCGCTTTTGTGATGTGCAATAAAAAAGCGGGCTGATGCCCGCTTGTTCCGTTCCACCCGGCGCGATTCGGTTCCGCAACCTGCAAACCACGCCGGTTCGCACGCTGCCGTATGTCAGGCGTAGTAGTCGACGCCGTTATCCTGAGGTGTCGGGACCATGGTCGCATGCATTTCGTCAGGCTGGTCTGGGGCCGCATCGGCATTGAGTGTGCCCTGGCCTCCCCCACCTGCACCCTCGCCATCGGCCTCCTGCTGCTGGGAGTGCTGCGATACGTCGGAGTGGGCCAGGTTAAGCCCCTGCTCATTGAGCATCTCGCGCAGACGGGGTAACGCCGCCTCCAGCGCCTCACGGGTGGCGGCATGTTGCACGGTAAACTGCACGCTGGCCTGCTCCTGGCTTACCGAGACCTTCACCTCCACCGGACCGAGGGAGCGTGGATTGAGCTGGATTTGCGCTTCCTGGAGGTTCTGTCGCACCATCCACACCACCCGCTGTCCCACGGCCTGATCCCAGCCCTTCTGTTGCACGCCATGTTCGACGGTAAACATCGACCCAGCTACGCCCTGTGGCTGGAGGATACGCGGGCCGGCATTGCTGCCCTGGCTGGCAACCACCCCGCTGCTCTCACTGCCTCGAAGCAGCAGCCCTTCACCCTCCTTTGCGCCAGGCAGGTCGGCACCCTTTATCAGGAATCCCGATTCCCCCTGGCCCAGGCGAGACTGTTTGCCGTCCTGCAACAGCGAGAGGAGCCGCTTTGGCAGTTCCTCCAGCTGTACATCCTCATCGGCCAGTTGTTCCGCATCCACCTCACCAGCACCATCAGCCAGCGGCACAAACGCCCTGTCCTGCAGCGTGACACCCTGCTTGCGCATACCCTGCTCCAGGCCAAGTCCACGCTGGCCATCCCTGGCGCTGCTGTCGACAAGACGCAGTGACTGCGCCAGCACATCCTCCTCCAGTTCTGCATTGTCCGTTGCCGGAACAGTGCTTCCTGCAGCAGTGGAGTCATCCATAGCGGCAAACGGGACAAAGGGCAGCGGCAACATCTTGCCGTCCGCCTCATCCGCCTCGGCCTTGGCGTCTACCGACGCCTCCTCCGCGCTCTCATCGGCGCCCGGCTGGGCCTGCAGCGGCTCTTCCACCGCATCATCCCCATCGCCGGCCTCGCTGCGCTGGTTTGCCTCACTCTCGGACGCCTCGTGCGACGCCGACTTTGCATCCTCTTTCGCCCCGCCAGGCCTTGCCTCATGCGGTGCCTTGATACGGCCCATTTGCTCATCAAGGCTGTCAGAAAACGCACTCTCACGCTTCCCCCCTGCCGCGACAGGTGCCGGGGATTTGGGCTCCAGCGCAAACAGCATTGTGTCAGTGGTAGTTGGTTTTGCCTGTAGCATGGTCATTCCCTCAAACGATTCTGCATGGGTCTATGCAATTCACGGACCAATTTTATTTAAAGCCTTTTTCCGTTTCTGTACGCTGGCCGGCCTCGTCCACTTCCTTCTGTTCCCGGCGTTCGGCCTGGCGCCTCTCCTGCTGACGATAACGGTCCACCACCGTGTCCATGGCGCGGGTTCTGCTCCGTGCCTGCTGCCACTGGTTTTTCTTCACAGCGCAGGCCTGTTGTGTCATTTCAACCAGCTGTTTCTGCTGTTCCACAGCCCGGTTCAGGTTGTTCAAAAAACGCTGTAACTCGATAAAGCGCGCCGCGCTTATACCGTCGCTCCCCTTCTGCTGACAGTAGCGGGTATACTCATCCCGGTATTTCTCAAGTTCACTCAACCGCTGCTCCTGCTCCTGCAGTTCACGGTTTGACTGGCCCAGTGCGCGCGCCGCCTCGTTCTCCTTCGAGGCGGTAACCTTGACCACGGGCTTCATGCGTTCAGACTTTTTCATTGTGCGGTCTTCAGTTCTCCGCTGCCGCCCTAAGCGGCATCATCACTGCCTCACTTCCTGGGGAAGCTGGCTATTGGCGCTCTCCAGCACGGCACCCAGGTCATGCAGGCTGTCTGCCAGTCCCACACTCACATTCATGCCCTGCTGCAAAAACTGCTCAATATAGGGGTGCATCTGTATCGCCTCATCGACCTGCGGATCGGAGCCCGGGGTATAAGCGCCCACATTAATCAAGTCCCGGTTCTTCTCGTAGGTCGAGTAGAGACGTTTCAACCAGCGTGCCGCCTCCTGCTGCGCCTCCTCGGTGATCTGGTTCATCGCGCGGCTGATGGAGGCCTCGATGTCAATGGCCGGATAGTGGCCGGCATCGGCCAGGTGCCTGGAGAGCAACACATGCCCGTCGAGAATGGCACGGGCAGCATCGGCAACCGGATCCTGGGGATCGTCGCCCTCCGTCAGCACGGTGTAAAACGCCGTTATCGAACCGCCGCCCACATCACCATTGCCGGCCCGCTCCACCAGTTGTGGAATCTTCGCAAACACGGATGCCGGATAGCCCTTGGTGGCTGGCGGTTCTCCGATGGCCAGTGCCAGTTCACGGTGTGCCTGCGCGTAGCGAGTCAGGGAGTCCATCAACAGCAGCACATCCTTTCCCTGGTCGCGGAAATATTCGGCAATACTGGTTGCCGTGGCTGCCGCATGCAGCCGCATCACAGGAGGATTGTCTGCCGGTGCAGCCACCACCACGGCACGGGCCATGCCCTCCGCTCCGAGGATGTGCTCGATGAACTCTTTTACCTCGCGTCCCCGCTCACCGATCAGACCAACCACAATCACGTCGGCGGTGGTAAAACGGGTCATCATCCCCATCAAAACGCTTTTGCCGACACCACTGCCAGCAAACAGGCCCATGCGCTGCCCGCGCCCCACTGTCAGCAGCGCATTGATGGCGCGGATGCCGACATCCAGCGGTTCACTGATAGGCTGACGCGCCATGGGGTTGATATATCGGCCGTTGAGCGGCATCCGCTCGGTTGTATCCAGCGGTCCCTTGCCATCAAGCGGCTGACCGGCACCATCGATTACACGGCCCAACAGGTTGTCACCAACAGGCGCCTCGTAGGCATGGTTGGTGGGAATGACCCGTGACTCGGGGCTGAGGCCCTTGATGTCACCAGTTGGCATGAGATAGAGCTTTTCGCCTGCAAACCCGACCACCTCCGCCTCGATGGTCTCGCTCTGCTGGCTTTTAATAAGGCAGCGTGTACCGACACGCGCCTGAACACCCTCGGTTTCAATCGTCAAACCAATCATCCGTGTGACCCTTCCCTCAACAACGGGCGCCACGCCATCGGCAAGGTGTTCACGACGGGCGGCCAGGGCCGCTGCCCAGCGCTCACTGCGAGAGGCATCACTCCGAGCTGCTGTCATCACCTCGACCTCCGCCAAGCAGTTCCGCCGCCACCGCATTGAGGCGCTTTTCCACCGTGGCATCAATGCGCGAGGTGGCACTCTCCACACGGCAGCCACCCCGCGTCATAACCGGGTCATCCACCAGTTGCCAGTGCTGCGCCTCCCCCCCCTCCATCGAGAGGGTCTGGCGAATCAGGGCATGATCGTCAGGATGCAGGTACACGCGAATATTCTGTGCCGAAGAGGGCAATGCTGCGAGCGATTCTCGCACCACCGCTACAATTTCATCGGGACTGCTGTGCAGTTCCCGGCGGATAAGCTGCCTGGCAATGGCGATGACCAGTGCAGTCATCTCCTCCAGCACCTGCTCATCGACATCCTCGAGAGGTTCGGCCAGCGCGTGCAGCACTTGCTCCAGCCGCTGGGTCTGGGTACGCGCCTCTGCCAGTCCCTCCTCATGCCCCGCCTTGCGACCGGCCTCCTGCCCCTGGCGATAGGCCTCTTCATAGGCCTCTTTTTGTATCGCCTCGAGCTGTTCTGCGGTCATGGGGCGGACAGCTGCATTTTCGGCACTGCCCACATTCGGGACTTCCCAGCGTTCAACGGCGCTGAGTTCTTTCTTGTCGATGAGGCGATTAGAGGAATTCATCGGCACCACCGCCACCGAGAGACATATCACCGGCATCAGCCATACGGCGTGCAACGGCCAGGATCTCCTTCTGTGCCGCCTCGACCTCGCTGATACGCACCGGACCGCGCGCCTCCAGGTCATCGCGCAGCATCTCGGCGGCACGCTTGGACATATTCTTGAATATCTTCTCCTTGAGTTCCTCATCGGCACCCTTGAGGGCGAGGATGAGCGTGTCGGATGCGATCTCGCGCAGCAGTGCCTGGATACTCCTGTCATCGACATCTTTGAGGTTCTCGAATACAAACATCAACTCTTCGATGTTGTCGCCCAGTTCCTCATCCACCGTTTTAACCCGCTCCATGATGGCGCCTTCAACCGCGCTGTCCATGAAGTTGAGAATATTGGCAGCGGTCTTTTTACCACCGACACTGGAGGAACGAATACTGGAACTGGCCCCTTCAAACTGTTTCTCCAGTATTTCATCCAGCTCGGCCAGTGCACTGGGCTGGATACCGTCCAGGCTGGCAATACGCATCACGATATCCGCGCGCATGTTCTCCGGCAACAACGCCAGCACCTCGGCGGCCTGATCGGGATCAAGGTAGGAGAGCACGATACCGACAATCTGCGGATGCTCCAGACGAATCACCTCGGCGATGGCGCGAGGTTCCATCCATTTCAATGTTTCCAGTCCCTTGGCAGAACGGCCAAGCAGGATACGGTCTATCAGCTGAGATGCCTTGTCATCGCCGAGCGCACCACTCAACACGTTACGCAAATACTCCTCGTTGCCGGTACCCAGCGCGGTCTGGGTGCCAAGGGTGTAGGCGAAGTCCGAGACCACCTTGTTGACCTCTTCCTTCTTCACGTTGGCCATGGAAGCCATCGACTCCCCCACCTTCTGCACCTCTTTCGGGCCAAGGTGTTTCATGATCTCGGCGGCATGCGCCTCACCCAGACTCATCAGCAGGATGGCGGCGCGTTCCGCGCCCGACAGTTTTGAGGTATCCGTTTCAGCCATGTATCAGGACTCTTTCAATACAGCATCAGTTATTTGATTTTAGTCGTTGGCAATCCAGTTGCGCACCACCTGGGCGACCAGTTTGGGATCCTCCTGGGCCGCCTTCTGCACCATTGACACATTCTCTTCATAGGCGCCGGGTGTAGGCAGCTTGACCGCCTCTTCCCCCGCACCCAGGGTCAGTTTGTCCTCGGCCATCCCGCCTTCGCCCCCGGCGGGCAGTGCGGCAGGCGCTGCCTGGCGGGCTGCCGCAAGATTTCGCAGCGCCGGACGCAACACCACAAAGATGAGCACCATGACCACGACCGTACCCAGCAACAGTTTGGCAATATCCATCACCCAGGGCTGCTCCCAGATGGGAGGCTCGGGCAGCGCTTCGAGCGGCTCGGGCTGCGTGAAGGAGGCGTTGATCACATTCACCGTGTCGCCGCGCTGTGCATTGTAGCCAATCGCCTCTTTAACCAGCGCGGTGATACGTTGAATCTCCTCTTCCGCACGCGGTGTCCGGGTTAGCGTGCCGGTGTCATCCAGTGCCATCCTGTCATCGACCACCACCGCGATAGACAGGCGCTTGACCGTACCGCTGCCCAGACGGCTGTGGCTGATGGTGCGATCAAGCTCGTAATTGACCGTTGAGCGCTTGCGGCTGCTGAGCGGCGTCTGGCTCTGGGCCATCTCAACACCCTCGCCGGTGGCAACCTGAGGTGCTATCGCCTCTGCCGGCGGCTCATTGGACAGCGCCCCGGGCACGCCCTCCGCCGCCCCGCGCAGGGTCTGCTCTTCCATCACCTGTTCGCTGCGGGTGGCCGGCAGATCAGGATTGTAGCTCTCCTGGGTCTGCTCGGTGACCGTAAAGTCCATGTCGGCGGTCACCTGGGCACGTACACCTGTTAGACCCACAATGGGTGCCAAAATATCCTCGATGCGTTGTACATAGCTCTCTTCGACGCGGCGGGTGTACTCAAACTGGTCCTGGTTGAGCGCCATTTCACTGGTGCGCTTCTTGCTGCTGAGCAGCCGACCGGTCTCATCAACGACCGTGACCCGCGCCGGTTCGAGGTTGGGGATGCTGGAAGCGACCATGTGGGTGATGGCGTCGATCTGCTCCTCTTCCAGCCGGCGACCGGAATACAGATCAATCAGCACCGAGGCGCTGGGCTGCTGGCGCTTGCGCACAAACACCGACTGCTTGTGCAGTGCCAGATGGACACGGGCCGATTCCACGCCGCTTAGCGTCATAATGGAGCGGGCCAGTTCACCCTCCAGGGCATGCTGGTAACGGGTCAACTCACGAAACTGGCTGGTGCCGAACTCCTGCTTTTGCTGCAGGATCTCAAAGCCGATACCACTGCTTTTGGGCAGGCCCTCCCCGGCCAACTGCAGGCGAACCTCGCGCACCTTGCCTGCCGGCACCATGATGGCACCGGTTCGATCATCAAGACGGTATTCGACATTACGCTTTTCCAGCGCCTCGATGATTAGGGAGACTTCACGATCACCCAGACTGCCGTATAGAACCTCGAAGTTGGGTTTATAGGTCCAGAGGCCGACGGCCACGCCGATGGCAATTGCTGCGGCGACGCCGACCAGCAACCCGACCTGGCGCAGTGCATGGAGGACATTGGGCCCCTCGATACCCGCCGCTGCCATATTATCTGTTTTGACCATTTCCATCGCTATGCCACTCGTTGTTATCTGTGTTTTTTCGCTATGTTGACGTCCAGCAACGCCTGTTCAACCTGTTCTGCCAATCCACTGAAAATGAACTATTGCGTTTCAGTGCGACAAAGGCATGTTCAGACCTGCATCCGCATGATCTCCTGATAGGCCTCAACCACCTTGTTGCGTACCTGGACCATACCCTCGAACGCCAGGCCGGCCTTTCCCTTCGCCACCATCACCTGCGGCAGAGTGACACCGGGCGTGCCCATTTCAAACGCCTTGGTCAGATTGCCGGCATCCTGCTGCATGGCGTTGACGTTGTTGATCTGCTGTCCCAGCACCGAGGCAAAACTCTCCGCCGTTTTCTGTGCCGGTGCGGCAGGTTGCCTGTTTTCTGCCTGGGCAGCGGCCGCACGCAATTGCGTCAATAATTTGCTTGTATCGATTGTGTTCATAACCACCTCAGATCACGGATTTCCGTCACGTTGAATGCTTATATGCATATTACGCGCCAATCTCATCACTCAGCAGGTACCCGGCCTCACGAAAACGCTGCAGCTTGTGGCGCAGGGTGCGTGGACTGATACCCAGCTTCTCCGCTGCCGCCTTGCGGCTGCCGGACTTGAGCGCCTCCTTGATGAGCCTGAACTCACTGTCTTTCAGGTCCTCATTCAGGCTGCCACCCGCGCCTGCATCGTCTGAGGGCCCGATCGGCCTGGCAGCACTGCTGAGCGACTCGAAGTGCAAATCGCCCTCCTCCACCACATCACCGCTGGCCATGATAAGGGCACGCTGGATCAGGTTGTCGAGTTCACGCACATTGCCGGGCCATCCGTGTGCCAGCAGCTTCTGCCTGGCCTGCGGTGAGAACGAGAGTCTTGACCGGGCCGATTGCTGTGCGGCGCGGCCCAGCAGGTGTTCAGCCAGGGGAATGATGTCATCGGTGCGTTCACGCAACGCGGGAATGGCCAGGGGAAAGACATTGAGGCGAAAGAACAGGTCTTCACGGAATCTGCCTGCTGCCACCTCGGCCTGCATGTCACGGTTACTGGTTGCCAGCACCCGCACATCCAGTGCGATCAGCTTGCTGCCCCCGAGGCGTTCCACTTCACGTTCCTGCAGTACACGCAGCAACTTGGCTTGAAGCGCAAGGTCCATTTCCGAGATTTCATCCAGCAGCAGGGTGCCACCCTGGGCCTGTTCGAACTTGCCTGCCGTGGCCTTGACGGCGCCGGTAAAGGCGCCCTTCTCGTAGCCGAACAGGGTCGCCTCGAGCATGTTGTCCGGTATCGCCGCACAGTTGATGGCGACAAACGGACCGTCCGCACGACGGGAGTGATTGTGTATATAGCGTGCCAGCACCTCCTTGCCGGTGCCGCTCTCGCCGCCAATCATCACCGTGGCCTCACTGGCCGCCACACGCCTGGCCAGGGCCAGCAATTCGAGGCTGCGCGCATCGGCAACCACCGGTGCGCCCTCAGCGGCAGGCTCACTGTCGATGTATCGGCCCACGGTCGCCACCAGCTTGTCGGCCTCGAACGGCTTGACCAGGTAATCCTGGGCCCCTTCGCGCATCGCCTCCACCGCCTTCTGGATCGTCCCGTAGGCGGTCATCAGCAATACCGGCATGGCCGGGAATTGTCCCCTGACATTACGCAGCAGTTCGTGACCGTCCATGCCGGGCATGTGTACATCACTGAGCATCAGCGCATAACGACGCTGCTGCAACCGGCTAAGCGCCTCACCGGCATCGTTGCAGACATCGGTTGTGTAGCCGGCCAGTTCAAGAATGTCTTTCAACGCCGCGGCAAGGTCACGGTCATCCTCCACAATCAATATGGCTTGTGGCATGTTATTCCCCTCCCTCACTGGCCGGAAGACGCACGATAAACCGACTCCCTGCACCCGGCTGTGACTCGACCCACGCCTCGCCATGGTGTGAGCGCGCCACGGCACGCACCACCGCAAGGCCCAGTCCGGTTCCCCTGGCACGTGTCGTCTCGAACGGTTCGAAGATTTTCGACTGCAGCGCCTGCGGGATACCCGGCCCGTTGTCCTGAACCACCAGGTCAATGCTCTGATTGGGAGCATCAACGACATGGAGTTCCACAAGTCCACCTTTTCCGACCGCCTGCATGGCGTTGTTGATGAGATTCTGCAACGCACTGACGAGCAGGGGACGGTTACCGGTGATCTGTCGCTCAGTCGTGCATCCTGAGATAGAAACTGCAACGCCCGAATCTGCAAGCTGTTGCTGCAGCGAATTCAGCGCCTCCTCTACCAGTGACACGGGTTGAAGCGTCTCCTGCCGCCCCTTGTTGCCGCGAACAAACACCAGCATGTTGTTTATCAGTCGTTCCAGGTTGCGCAGGCTGTTCACGGTGCGCTCGGCAAACTGGCTCTGCTGCTCGAAAGAGAGCTGCGAGGTCTGTAGCTGTGAGGCATACAACAGTGCCGAGGAGAGTGGTGTGCGGATCTGATGGGCCAGGCTGGCGGCCATGCGCCCCATATCCGCCAAGCGGCGCTGCTGTTCGAGCTGCCGGTTGAGCTGCTGCTGCTCGGTCACATCCTGCAACAACAAAATCTGACCCGGTTCACTGCCCATGGGACAGGTCGACAGGGTAACCATACGCCCATTGCGCAGTGTCAGGGCGTCGCTGCCGGTATTTACCACATCAAAGGCACGGGCGATCACATCGGACCAGGCCTCACCGGTCAGCGGTTCACCCAGCAGGGAAACTGCCGCGGCATTGGACTCAAGCACCCTGCCGCGACCATCGATCACCACCACCCCGGCGGGCAGTGCCTGGATCAGCGCCTGATGGCGGCGCGCAATGCGCTCTTTTTCCGCCGTCTCAGCCTGTCGTTCACTGCGAGCATCGTCCAGCTCGGTATTGAGCTGATCGATCTGGGATTCAATCACATCGAATTCGGCCGTGAGCTGTGTTTTCAGCTGCGCCAGTATGCGTGTGGCTCGGGGTGTTGCCTGTCCTGTAGCTGCTAACGGTTGAGGCATCGAATTGTTGCTCCGGAGTATATACTTGCAAGACTCTGAAGCAAATGACGTGCCTTTCTTTTTTTGTATATATTTTTCAGCAAGTTACAAACAAACGCAAGGTTCTTCAGTCAAAATTCTGGCGTTATTGATTCAGGAGCCATCACAAAATCCGCCCCCTGTTGCGATAACATCCTTCCCGTGCAGGCAGGAATACGGGATGAAGACTTCTGACAGCTAGAGGCTATCTCGAAATTAGCTAATGTGCGATGAGACAAGGCGCAAACCCTTTGAGGAGCGCAGTTTACACGGCGTAAATAAGCACAGGAAAAGGATTTGCAACACCGTATCAGCGTGCAGGTGCCATTTTGAGATGGTTTCTATTCGGCGCGCTGAAGACCATACTTGCGCATCTTCTCCACCAGTGTGGTGCGCCTCATATTCAAACGCTTGGCGGCATGGGCCACCACGCCCTCGGCATCATCCAGTGCCTGCTGAATGAATGACTGTTCCAGTTCCGCTAGGTGATCCTTCAGATCGATCCCCTCGCGCGGCAGGACAAAGGCGGTTTCGACACCGGAAACCGGCTCGGACTCGGGTTCAATCTCGGGCAGGGGTACATCTTCAGCCGCATCAATCCCCTCGATCTGGAACTTTTCCGGCAGGTCACGGTAGTCGACTACCCCCATGGGGAACATGATCACCAGCCGTTCTATCAGGTTGGCCAATTCACGGACATTGCCCGGCCACGGGTACTGGGACAGTGAGGCGATGGCCGCCGGCGTCAATCTGACCGAACCACGGCCGTCACGCTCCAGGCGTGCAATCAGTTCGTTGATCAGCAACGCGATATCCTCACTGCGCTCGCGCAAAGGCGGCATATCGATGGGAAAGACATTGAGCCGGTAATAGAGGTCTTCACGGAAACTGCCGTCGCGGATATTGTCTTCCAGATTACGGTGGGTGGCAGCAATAATACGCACATCGGCATAAATCGTCTTATTGCTCCCCACCCGCTCGAAGCTGCGCTCCTGGAGCACCCGCAGCAGTTTAACCTGCATCGGCATCGGCATATCGCCGATCTCATCCAGGAACAGAGTCCCGCCCTGGGCGATCTCGAAGCGCCCCTGACGGGTTGTCAGGGCACCGGTAAATGCCCCCTTCTCGTGACCGAACAGCTCGCTTTCGAGCAGTTCTCCCGGGATGGCGCCGCAGTTGACGGGCACAAAGGGCTTGTCCTTGCGTGAGGAGAGATGGTGCAGGCTGCGGGCGACCACCTCCTTGCCGGTCCCTGACTCACCAAGAATCAGCACACTGGCCTCCGAGTCGGCCACCTGTTCAATCAGGTGCCGCACCTGGCGCAGACCTCCGCTCCGCCCCACCAGCACACGGGAGAGGGCCGCGGCATTGGCACTCCCCGCCCTGGCGCTCTCGCGGTAGATATCAGCCCGGTGCAGACAGGTGACCAGTTGCCCGTACTGCACGGGCCACTTAAGGGGAGCCAACACGCCCTCAGGCAGTTCCTGCTCTTCGCTATCTGCGTCCCCGGCTATCAGAAATATCGGCACCCGCGGCATGGCCTTGTGCGCCGCCTCGAGTTCGGAAGTGAGTTTGGCGCTGGCCCCGACCGCCTCGACAAAGACCGCCTTGATGCTGTCTGTCTCGATGGAGTTCCAATTGCCAAAACCGTGTGCGGTGATGTTGGTCTGCTCGACGAAATTGAGGATCGTCGTCAATTGTTCACGAATTTCAGGGTTTTCGATGATAAGCAGCAGGGAATCTGCAGACATACGCACCGCCGTGTGGTGTGGTTGTTATCGGCAAGATTAACATGCCACGGCGGGATGTCAAAATTTTGTTGCAACTGTTGTCTTGGCTAAAAAAAAGCCGTAACTAGCTAAATAAAAAAGGAATTATTATTTGATGATGTTGCAGCTATTTCGTGTTGGTGTAGGCCTGGGTCGCCTGTCGGCGCTTTTGTATCACCTGGTGCTCATCGGCAAAGAGAGTTCGTGCTTTTTCCGCTTTGGCAGCGATCACCTTGTCCATGGCATCTATCAGCGCAATGCCTTCGGCCACTTCGGCAGACAGTTCACTCTCCACAGGTGAGGCGAAGAACTGCTCCAGCATCTTCTGCCGCTGCGTTGCCAGTTCTGAAACCGCTTCCCACTCCTCTGCATCCGCCTTTTGCTCTATAGTCCGGCAGAACTCGATAATCGACTGCCAGGCCTGGCGCCTTTCTGATAGCACGGGACAGAGAGCAGTTAAGCGCCCGCCTGGAAGCGCTGCTGTGATTGAGGCGCTGAGGCAGACTGCTTGGACGGTGCAATCTCCATCCAGCCGCTCAACACCGTACGCATCAGTCCGGAGACCTCGTCCAGGATTACCGCATCATCGTTGATATTGGCCTGCAACAGCTGATGTTCCATGTAGTCATAGAGGTTGTCGAGGTTCTCGGCGATCTCCCCGCCCTGCTCCTTGTTCAGACTCATGCGCAGACCATCAATGATAGAGACGGCCCAGCTGATCTGCTGTGCCTTCTCGGCCCTTTTACCCTGGGAGATGAAACCCTTGGCGGCTGCCATCTTCTCCAGGGCGCCTTCCATCAGCATCACGATGAGACGGTGCGGATCAGCACCTGATACGGCATGTTGCGCTTTAACCTGCTGGTACTGCTGGAGCGGATTATTCATTACTTACCTTCCTCCTGCTTTGTTCCGGTCACAAACCGGAACCGATTCATTTCACTTCTCGTAGTAACCTTACTAACTATAGCGTCCATCTTGCGAATCATCTTTAGCCAAAGATTAACAAAACACCCGCTATTCAGTGCATTAGCCCGCAGTTGTTTTGGCCCCCGGCAACGCGGCCAACTGCTGCGCCAGATAGTTGCTGGTCGACTGCAGTTGGCCGAGCAAGGTATCCAGAGCAGTAAACTGCTGTATATAGCGTGCTTCAATTGCGGCAATCCTGCGGTCGAGCCGCTCACGCTGTTCATTGATATCATCGATACGGTTGTTCAAGCCATCGGTGCGTGCATCGAGCAGGCTGTCTGAGCCGACATAGCCTTCGAGCACCGTATTCAATTGGTCGGCAATACCACGGCTGAAGACGATATTTCCCCGGTCTCCGGTTGTACCGCCAGTTATAGTGATTTTCAGCCCAGCCGCATCGCCAGCCCCTTCGAGTGTCTGGCCTGTTCCAGTTGCGGCCACACCGCCTATGGTACCTGCCACATCCACTCCATCCGTGCCTGCTCCGGCAGAGAGTCCGATTGTGGCTGCGGTGGTGGTATCAACCGAGACGATCTCTACGGATGAGTCACTTCCATAGGCATCGGAGGTAATTTCAAAATGGTCGGTATCATAGGTAACCGTAACACTGGCTCCAATATCCTGAAGATTGCTGTCGCCGTTGATCTGACTCTGTATCTCGGCCGCAAGTTCCGCACCAGTGGTATAGCTTTGCTGTGTTAGGGCAATGGTTGCCGACTGGGTCCCGTCAACCTTAATAACAAAAGTATTATTGTCGGCATTAATGGTAAGCGGAAAGCCTGAATCGGCAGCACCAGTGTAACTGCCACGGGTGGCCAGTTGGGTAATATTGACCGCGTACTCACCCACCTGCGTGTCATCCGTTGCACTGACGAAGTCGACAAGCGCATCATCGGGTGTTCCAGCCGCTGCAAACAGTTTGCCGATAATGGAGGAATCGTCACTTATCGCATCCTGAAGCTTGCTGCTGTTCAGGGCAAGCGTACCATCGCTCTGAGTAGTGATACCGATATCCGCCAGCGAGCGGTAGCTGCCACTCAGCCCACTCACTGCACTGGTAAGAATTGTAGAGATTTGGCTGCTGATACTGCGAATAATGGAGTCACCCTGCAGGATAGCACCCTGCCCGGTCTCAGCATTGTAGCTGGACAGGCCCTTCAGCGTTGTCTTCAGACCGTTGTAGCTGGAGACGAACGACTCGACACTCTTTGTGATTGCACCGGTATCCTGCGCAACCTTGACAGTTACCGGGCTTCCCGATGTCACATCCTTCAAATTCAGGGTAACGCCCTCTATGACCCCGGTTACCGTGTTGGTGGACTGGGTAATGTCGATACCGTTCACGCTGAAGCTCGCGTCCTGCGCGGTGACGGTCTCGGTGAGGTTCTTGCCGGTACCCGCTGTTGCTGTCGGATCATAGGCCAGTTGGGACAGCCCGGCATCATCGGTATCGCTGGAATCCGTAGAATCGGATACGGTAATTTTCAGACTGTTATCGGCGCCGCTGTCTTCCGAATTGAATACCAGGCGATAGCCGCTGCCGTCGTTAATGATGCTGGCAGTAACGCCAATATCGGCATTGTTTACCGCATCACGGATCCCGGAAAGGCTGCCATCGGTAGCACCGATATCCACGGTCTGAACCGCCTTGTCGGCATTGGCGGTAAATGTACCGCTGTCGTAGGTACCGAACTGGAACGTCAGGGTACCGGTACCTATTTCGGTAGTGGTATCGGCAAAGGCATCAGAGGCAAGTGTCTGGGCCTTGGCCAGTGTCGAGATCTCAACACTGTAGGTACCTGTGGCCGCACTGCTTGATGCACTCGCTTCCAGGATGGTGGTATCTGAAGAGGTGGTCTTGAGCTTATTGAATTCGGCAACACTCGCCAAATTGGCCATGGTGGTCTGGAAGCTTGAGAGCACAGACTTGACCGTGCCGTAGGCGGACAGTTCTGCCTGATAGAGTGCCTCACGGCGGTTGAGGCGGTTTTCAACAGGCGCCCGTTCTGCAGCAACCAACTGCTGTACAAGGCCATTTACATCAAGCCCCGAACCGATACCTGCTGAAGTGATACTTGCCATTGCAACCTCAATCTGCTGTTTTCAGGCCAAACACAACCCTGTTGCCTTCATGCAACCTTCTTTACGAAGATGGGTCGCCGTTTTAGCGGCCGTTTATTGACACCTGAGTGCTATTAAGCAATCAGAGTGCCAATTACACCTTTTCCTGCAAGAACAGTCCCTGTTCACCCTCATCCATGCTTCTGATGTGTCTGGCCAGTGCCAACACCTCTTCAGACGGAATCTGGCGGATGACTTCATCTGTATTTGCATCAACCACACGAATGATGGTGTGGCCACTGTCCTCATCGATATTAAACTGAAGACTGCGCTGCAGATTCTGGACGTAGTCATTTAGGTCTCGAACAGCCCCTTCCAGCTCAGCGGGCTTGACCTCTACCTGTCCGCCCTGTGAAGCGGTAGGTTTCTGTTCGGCAGTAACGGCAGACATCGGTACACCACCTTCCGTGGCAGCCTTATGCTGCACAGGAGTCGATGATGACGTCCGTCTCGGTTCCATCGCGACCTGGATTTTCATTTCCGTAGCCATGGTCTTTACCTTATTTCCTGGACCGGAGAGCCCGGGGCCATATGGCCCCGGACATCTACCGAATCACTTCCGTTACTGCAACAGGGCCAGAACGTTCTGAGGCAGAGCGTTGGCCTGGGCCAGCATGGAGATACCGGCCTGCTGCAGGATCTGCACACGAGTCAGCTCGGCGGTCTCGGCGGCGAAGTCGGCATCACGGATACGTGAACGGGCAGCCGTCATGTTCTCCGCAGTCACCTCGAGGTTGGAGATGGTTGACTCGAAGCGGGTCTGAGTTGCACCCAGTTCGGCACGCAGACCGGTAACCTGCTGCAGAGCGAAGTCGAGGGTCAGCAATGCCTCATTGGCGTTAGAGCCGGTCAAGACGTCAACATTGTTGAGCTGGTGGTCGACAACGGTAACGGCGTCCAGACCAAGCAGGGAAGCGTCAGAACCTGCGACGGTGATGGTTTCACCCACATCAGTCGACAGCAGGATACCGGCGTGGTAGGTTTCAGTTCCACCAACAATGCTTGAAGCATCTGTAATAGTGATGTCGGATCCATCAAGGTTGCTGAGCACCACGCCACCACCGGTCACTGCTGCAGTCACGCCGGTCTGGGTTGTAAACTTATTAACCTGAGCGGCAATAGCAGTCACATCGGCAGCAGAAGTGCTGTCAAAGGCGATATTCACACCATTGAGGGTAACCGTAGCGGTACCTGTTGTAAGAGTGGATACAGTAAGCGTATCTGTATCGAGATAGCTGTTCTTGATGGCCTGCACGTTTGAATCAGAGTACTCGTTAT
>JBFEUI010000055.1:0-16835 GCA_041547565.1 Thiohalomonadaceae bacterium | reverse complement strand
GAAGCAACTGCCCTTCCCCGGTTCGGATTCCAGACCGATGGTGCCGTGCATCATCTCCAGCAACTGGCGCGATATCGCCAGTCCAAGGCCGGTGCCGGGATATCGCTTGCTGTACCCTTTGCTGAGCTGGACAAAACGCTCGAAGACGCGTTGCTGCTCCGCTTGCGGGATTCCTTCGCCACTGTCCTCCACCTCGACGCGCAGCATAAGCCTGCCGTCCTGTTGCTCGGCCAGGCTGATGGAAAGGCGGATGCGGCCCTGCTCGGTAAACTTCACCGCATTGCTCAGCAGATTACTGGTGATCTGTATCAGGCGCGTCTGGTCACCGTACACCCGCGCCTGCCCGCCCACATCAATATCGTAGTCAAACTCGATGCCCTTCTCCTCGGCAAGCGGCTTGAACAGGTCGCGGCAGTGGTTCGCCATCTCCTCAAGCGAGAAGTTGTCCATATTGATCTCAAGCTGGCCCGACTCAATCTTGGCCAGGTCCAGGATGTCATTGAGAATCACCACCAGACTATCGGCGGAACGGGTGATCGCCCTGGCATAATCCTGCTGTTCGCTACTCAGTTGCGAGTCGAGCAGAACCTGGCTCATTGATACGATACCGTTCATCGGAGTACGTATCTCATGGCTCATGTTCGCCAGAAACTCACTCTTTGCCCTGTTCGCCCGTTCAGCCTCATCCCGCGCCTCCAGGTATTCGCGGGTACGCTGCGCAACCAGCCCTTCCAGCGCTTCCTGATTCTCGCGCTCCGCCCTGAACAGCGCCTCCTTGCCCTCGGCAATCTTCGCCAGCATGTTGTTGAACGAGGACTCCAGATGCTTCAGTTCGTTGTTCTCCCTGAGCCCCAGATCAAGCGGTGCCTGGTGCTCCGTTTCCAGGTCCACCGCATCGACCGCTGCGGTAAAGCGCTTCAATACATCGAAAAGGTATTTGCGGAAGGCCCACAGGAACAACAGCCACAAGGCCGCACTCTTGATCGCCGCATTGAGCACAATCAGGTAAAAACCGACTTTTACCCGGTCGATCACCACCGCGTTGTTCGAGTAGAAGCGCACATCGGCGAGGTGAAACACCTCGTCCTGATACTTCTTGTCAATCGAAAACTGGTGAAACAGCGTCCCCTTGGCAGCATGCGCCGAGGTATTGATCGATTCCAGCAGGCGCCCGTCCGTATCGATGATCTCAAGTGCGGTGACCACCGTCAGATTGCTTATCCCTTCCGCAATGGAGTGGAGCTGGCGCGTGTTGATCTGCCACAGCGCCAGGCGCAGCGACGGCTCGAAAGTGCCCTGCACACTGGCCAGCTCCTTCTGCACCGAGTCACGGGTGTGGAAATACTCAATGGCCACGTGGATCGCCGTAATGATCAGGGTGAGGGTGAAATAGATCCCGAAAACAACCTTCAGGAGCTTGATGGCAATGGATTTTTTCGTTGCCCTGTCCATCAATGCCTAAACACAAAGTAGTCGCGCAGGTACTTATCATAGATGGCTTCATACCCGCCGGCTTCACGCAGCCTCTTCAGTCCCCGATTGAACTGGTCCCGCACCTGTTCATCTGCAAATGCGGCACGATAGCGTGAGGGTTCGAACAGATTGTAGAAGTGTGCCTTCACGTCGGGCGACACCTGCCCCTCGTTGACCAGTTTATTGCGGTAGAACTCGAAAATACTGCGGTCCATCACGGCAATATCGATCCGCCCCTTCAGCAGCATGTGCACCTGGTTTTCCTGGTTCGCCATCTCGATATAATCGGGATTACCCGCAATGGCCGCCTTGAACTCATCGCCCAGGTAGACGTCCGCTTTTTGAAAGGCGATGATTGAGCGCCCCTTCAGATCCGACACCTGCTCTATCGGCATCCTCCGGCTTTCAAGCCCAATGGCAAAATTGTGATAGGCAATGCTGTAGTCAGAGTAGAAGGCCTTGACGCCCAACCGCCGCCGGCTGATCGAAATAACGTCAATCTTCTTCTCCTCCAGCAGTTTGAATCCCCGCCCCAGCGGCAGGAACACAGGCTTTATCGTGTAGTCTGTTCCGGCAAAGGCCTGCTGCACGATATCGACCAGAATGCCAGGGCGCGCCTCATTGCCGCCCTGAAAGACATAGGGCGGAGTATAGGAGGAGAAAACCACCTTCAGCTCGCGCGCCTGTATGCTGCCGGCTGCCGGCATAAGCAGCAGCGCCAGCACTAATAGCCTTGTGGATACACGCCACCCGCTAACATTGTCAAAGCTCATACCCAACTCACCATCATTCATTTTTCATGTTTGCCGGTGTTGCTGTATCCCATCGATATCAGGGAATGGCACACACTTGTCCACCGGCGAAAGGCAGCTGCCTTTCGCTACGATTCTGCACTGTATATGGTGTATTTGAATGACCTGCTGGCCTTATACTGCGCCCTGACAAATGGACTCGTCCATGTTATCCCCATCCCTGAATGTGCATTATTATTGTGGTTATATATACCGTCACGGATATCCAATGGCAAGCCAGTGCCACACTATGAAGGGCAGTGTGACGACAAATACGATTCATCCTTAATATTTGCGGTGTTGTATCCGGCTGGTTGAGCCACTTCCCTGCACTGCACCCGGCAATGGCCCATCGCTATTCAGCTTTTATAGCGGCATTACGAATATCGTACTGCAACAGTGGCGCAGACACAGGGATGCCCTCGGGAAGGGAGATATCCCCAGCCTGCGACGACAATTCATCCAATACACGGATATCATTAACGCGATCGAATACCGACTCGCGCAACAGCGTCCTGGCCCTTTTTGAGCTCACGTCCACCTCCAGCACACCGAGGTAATTCACTCGCCCCTTGCGAATCCGAAACTTCAGTCCCGGTTTGACAAAACCGTTCACGTGCATCACTACACCGTTCTCCATGAAGTGCGGCACACCTGTCGGTCCCATTCCTCCGTACAGTACTGCAACGCGATAGTCTCCTTCCGGTATGGACCAGGCATAACGACCATCGCTCCCTGTCTCCGGCGTCTCGAAGTACTGTTTATCATGCAGCCGATAGAGCATGAAGTGCGGCCTGTTCAAAAAATGGTAATCCAACCGCTTACCATCCACGACAAAACGTATCTCGCCGACGGCCAGTGTTGCTGCATCGACATCAAACTCATTCGGTCTCACCGTGTAAATAGTGCCAACATCTATGCCCGCACAGCTGGCCAGCAGCACAAGCATAAACAGTGACAGCAAGGCGCGTCGGCAACCGACAAGTAACCTATCATGAGATGTTTTCAGGCAACCCATAGCAGCGGCCTCCAGGCCTCTCAATCCGCCAGACTGGCAACCGCACTTTTGTGCTTCAGGAAATAGAGCGTCATCACCGAGAGCGCGCCCAACGTATCGGCGAGGATATCCTTCTGCGCGTCCCAGATGTCCCCCTGCGAACCGAGTACGGCAACGCCGGCAGAGGGATCGGCGCTGATGGCGTATTGCCATTCGAATATCTCGTAGATCCCGGCCACCGAAATGATGGCGAACAGGGGAAACAGGGCCACTATCCAGCCGGTGCGTACCAGGCGGCGAGATACCATCCACTCGGCCAGCGGGTAAGCATAAAAACCGACAGAAAAGTGGGCGATGCGATCGTAGTGGTTGCGCTCGAATCCGAACAACTCACTAAACCAGTCAAACGGCACCCGCTCGAAGGTGTAGTGACCGCCGATGGTATGCAGGGTGATAAACACCGCCATAAAGGCATAACTGAGATTGGAGAAGCTGTGTATGCGCGACAGGCCGACAATGGCGGCGACCACAATCAACACCGGGATATTTTCGGCCCACCAGACGGCGCGGTCGTAGGGTTCGACCGCGCAGATCGCAAAGAGCAGTAGATAGCCGCCCAGAAACAGCTGTGGAACGTAGTCAGTTAAAGATGCAACCGCTTTATTCAATGCAAAACTCCCTGTACACGAGGAAAAACAGCCTTCATGACATCGCTGGTATCAGTATACCTTTGTTGATTCAGTATGCTCCACCCTCCTCTGACACCATATCGGCTCCGTATTGGTTCAGGCAATCCGATCAAAAGCCAGTATGCTGCTTGATGATCTCCTCGATCTGACGTCGCTGCAATAGCCCGCTATGCCTGAAAAGGACATTACCATCCGGCGCGTACAGCAGGTGGTACGGCAGCCTGTCAGTATAGAACCGGGCGATTACCCTATCCGGTTCGAGGTTGTGCCGGTCGCGCCAATTGCGTGCCGTCGCTGCAGTAGGGGCCTCCATCACCTTGGCCGTGCCCGTCACGATAGTCAGAAAATCGACATCCCCTGCATACTCCCTGGCGAGCGCCTTTAGCGTTGCGGTCTGCTGGTCACAGTAGCTGCACCACTCTGCCGCATAGTCAACCCACAGGTAATTAGCGAAATAGTCACTCAGCTCCACCGGATCGCCATCGATGTCGATGAACCTGCTGTAGGTCACCTCAGACTGCGAATGGCTTGTTGACGGACTGTCAAAAAAGAACTGGTAAGCAAAAAAGAGTAGCAGCGCCGCCGCCACAACCTGTATCAATTTTTCTGAGTTCATAACATTCACTGCTTTCCTGATTTGTATCGTACAACGATCATCCTGTAACGCAGTCATCCAGAATGTTCATATCACCCTCCACCAGCAACGAAATACATGAATCTGTGATAACAGTAAATAATGCACTTTCCAATAGTGCCCATTTACTGCAAATGTGGGCCGTTCTGTTCACCATAACAGTATTGCGGTAATATCAAAGGCGCATATTATTTATGACAACAATCTACATGGAGCGTTTCTAAAAATGACTAAAACCATAAGAATTGTACCCATTCTACTTTTTCTCGCCTTCACCACAGCCTGTACACAGCCGAAGATCGTTATCAAAGATGACGTCACCATCGGCAGTGTTGCCACATCTTCAATAAGCATCAACGACGAGCGCCCCAAGAGCGACAAGGAATACAGCATGGGCTCGGTACTCGTTATGAGCGATGTCTACGGCATCTGGACGCTCGGCGACGACATGTTTGAACCGCCTGTACCTGCTATCTTCAGACATTCGATTGCCAAAGAAATAAACACATGGAAAATAAAGCCGACAGCCATACACATCAGGTTGAAACGCCTTAAACTTGAGGCCAATCACCAGGCCAGCATGCTGGCAAGCTCAAGCACACAACTCGGACCTTTGGGTGTCGCGATTGCCGAGACTATGCACGGGAAAAAGTTTGAAATGGACTTGGACAAAACACGGCCATTTGTACTCGGATTCATTGACGCCGATGTCGATATTAGATTCGACAATAGCGAGTCGGTAACCAAGTCCCTGTCCGTTTATAAAGCAGAGAACTTTTCTCATCACATGAACGTTGAGGGAAGACAGGTTGCCGCTGCAAAGGTGATAAACGATCTGTTCTCGACCTTTTCCTCCTCAATGCAACGCGCAAACTAGCGTTTCTAACGAGCAAGTCGTAGCTGTATTTGCAATCAACAACAAGCCTAAAACAGAACGGGGTAGAGATTCACGACCCCGTTCTGTTTAACTGAAGATAAGGCCATCCTCAAGGACGTGGCCATTTTCATCATGGCCCAGGCTTCAGTTTTCATCAGTGTAGTCCTTGGTTTACTCGGCAAACTGCGGGAGGAGTCTAGCCCATGGCTAGATACAGGGATTTACCCTCCTTTGATTTATATTACTTGTTATCTTCCTTCTGCGAATCATCGGCTTTCGGCTCATCACCCTCCTCTGCTGCGATCTTCTTGCGCCTTCTGTCCACGGGGGGCGCACCCTTGGGCCAGGCACCGTAGGGATAGGGGTGTGTCTCGGTGTTGAAGGTAAGAAAGAGCATGATCTGATAGACGTAAGTGCTCAGGCTCTGCCCCAGCTTCAACAGGCGTTCATTGCTCGCGCCCGTAAACAACAGGGTCAGGAATTGCAGCAGAACAACAAATCCGATAACAACCTCGGCGACGCTATAGATAATGGCGAACAACAACATATAAAGCGCACGCATCCATGTCTTACCCTCACGCACATGGTCTTTTAATGTGTCACTCATTACAAAACCTCCCTAGGTTTGTCCGAAAACATTTGAAACATCAAAAACCTGACTCACGCAGATCTCCAATTCACATTACAACAGACTCTGAAACACTGTCACGGCTGTTATGCGGATAATTCTAGCAACACGCTGAGCATTCATGACACGCAAACAAAAATTCAGCCAGTGATTAAGGTATGAATATTCTGTCTGATCGAGACCCTGCCTCGCTTACAGGGTATAAAAGGCGCCATCATCGTTTATCGCCTGCTTCTTCTTAGGAGCATTATCAAGTAGCCGTATATGTGATGCAATCATCCATAATGATTGGTTATATGGCCACGACCGGGCATATGTGCATCGCCGGCAATGCACCGCGCTACCTTGACACCCGCGAGCGGCCACTCACGAGAGTCGTCTAAGGTAATAGTCTTCATGCTTCATTCACCATTGCGCCGTTTACGACATCGGCAACACCTGCTGCACACAGCAATAGCAAGCTAATCGCAATCATCAGACGCCGGCGCACTGCTGTTCTCGGCAAACGCCTCGGGGGTCATGGCAATATCCACGACAACATCTTTCCCGTCTACAGCCACATCTTTCACCCAGGTGTAAATATACGCCTCCTTGTAGGCACGAAGCTTATAGACACCGGGGTCAACCTCAATCCGATAGCCTCCACCTGAGTCTGTTTGCACTCTTTTGATCAGCACGTTGCTATTCGCATCCATTAGCATCACTTCGGCCATCGGAACAGGCTCGTCTTCATCCAGCGTCCTTCCACTGATAGTTTCCGCCAGCAGAGGATGGCTCATCACCATCAGAGCGAGACCGGCAATCATTACTCTCATCATAAACCTATCCCCACATCCGGATGTTTCAATTTACAGCTAACAGCACCGTGAACGCTCTCACCATTGTCAGTGCCTTTCCTGTTGGCTCACCTTGCTCAGACGCATCAACTCACCGTTGATGTGCAACAGTTTATCATCCGGTGCCGGGGACCCGTGCCACCACACGATAATCATGCGATTGAGGCTTAAGGGAGGTCACCACATGAAGCGTCTATGCTAGTGATAAGATCACCAGCCTTTTCTCCACCAGTCACAGGGTAGCACTCATAATGAGAGCAACAGGAGAGACAAATACAAGAGGAAGGGGATGAACGCGCTGCAGGCCAGCCCCTTCGTGCCCGGTATAGCCACCGGTGTACTGCGCCGCCATGGCCCACCCGCACCGTGTGAGATCCTGCTGCTGCCATTTACCGGGCTGGAGGCGCTCAACACACGGCCAGCCGGACTTATCGTTATCGGCGGTGCCCCGCTGGCCCACCCGATGATCCGCCTCTACGGCTACGGCATCCCCACCGTGGTGGTCACCGCTGCACAGGCGGCAAGGCTGCAGGATGGCCGCACGCTCAGGGTCGACGGCTATAGCGGGCGTATCAGCGATCCGGACGAGGCCGACCACCCCCAGCCGCCCGAACACGCCGCGCCCGTCGCAGGGCAACCGGTGCACAGCCTCGACGGCGTGCCGGTTGAGCTGCGCGCCAGCGTGGCCGATCTCGATGGCGTCATCAGCGCCGTTAAGATGGGGGCCAGCGCCATCGGCATAGTACGCTCCGAATTCCTGCATCCGCAGGACGGCACCGCCCCCGACGAGCCCTTCTACAGCGCCGTGTTCGAGCAGTTATGCCGGCATGCCGGACCGTTGCCGCTTACCGTGCGCACGCTGGACATTGCCCCCGACAAGCATCCCGCCTGGCTTGGCGCGATCCCCGCCATGCACAGCCCCCTAGGCCTGCGCGGCGCACGGCTCTACGGCGAGGAGGCGGTACGACCGATCTTCGAGGCCGAACTGCGGGCGCTGTCACAGCTGGACGCGCGCTGCGCGCTGCGCCTGCTGTTGCCCTACATGACGAGCCCCGATGAGTATGCACCGCTGCGCGACACCGTCCGCCGCACCCTGCAACGCCCCGTGCCCCTCGGGGTGATGATCGAAACCCCGGCCGCCGCCCTGGCCCTGCCCGAGTGGCTGCGGCTGGTCGACTTCGCGGTCATCGGCTGCAACGACCTGATGCAGTGCCTGTTTGCCGCCGACCGCGATATCCCGGCGGTGGCCGGGCTGCTCGACCCCTACTCCCCCGTGCTCTACCGCTTCCTGCGCCACACGGCCGAGTCCGTCCGCGATGAACTGCAGCGGGTACAGCTGGGGGGGCTGTTGCCTCAGGTGCCGGGTGTGCTGCCCCTGCTGCTCGGTCTGGGCTACCGCAACTTCTCAGTCGAACCGCTGCTCACCCCCTGCATCGCCGCGCTCGTCGCCGGCACCGACACGCACGAGGCGGCACGGCTTGCGACACGGGCCTGCGATGCCGCAAGCGGTGCCGAGCTCAGGGCCGTGCTCGGTCTACCGCAGGAGAGCAGCTGGGGTGGGACGGCATCCGCTCAGCAGATACTGTAGCCCGGTCGTGTAATGACTTGTAATATCTTGAGTTACGCCATCCACCTTTTTTCTGCTATGCTTCCAGCGTCATCAATCAAATCAGCACTGGAGGGAATACATGATTGTCGTAACAACCTTCCGGGTAGTTGGCGAATAGCACTATTCCTCATTCTCTACCCGGTTCCTGAACCGGGGCACGCATGCCCCTGAGATAGATTCAACTCGACGCATCGTTGCGTCAGGGGTTCTTATGACCAATCAATACACTCCATCTCAACTGGGATGGCACCACTTTTTCCAGCAACAGCTCTCTCTTGAACAGTGGGAGGCATACACGCCGGCCAGGATAGTCGGGCAGGAGCGTTCGCTATTTCACCTGCTGGCCGGCGATGGCAACCGGACCTTACCCATAACGCCATCCATGCCGGCGATGACAGTCGGCGACTGGATTCTTCTCGATACTGAAGGAAGGTTTAACCGTCTGCTGGAGCGTTCATCCCTGTTTGCACGCAAGGCCGCAGGCAGCAAGGTCACGACACAATTGATTGCAGCAAACATCGACACGGTATTTGTCGTCAGTTCGATGAACCAGGACTTCAACCTCAACCGCATCGAGCGCTATCTGGCGCTGGCCAATGAGGCGGGGGTGGAGCCTGTCATCGTACTGACCAAGATCGATTGCTGTGACGCCCCCGACAACTATATCGAACAGGCACAGTCTCTTGAGCGGTCGCTCGATGTGGTTGCAGTCAACAGCCTTGATGCAGAAAGCGTCAGCCAACTGGAGACGTGGTGCATGACGGGTCAAACCGTTGCACTGCTGGGCTCCTCCGGTGTCGGCAAGTCAACGCTGATTAATACCTTGTCGGGTGAGCAAGTACAAAAGACTCACGCAATAAGGGACGATGACGACAAAGGGCGTCACACCACGACAGGCAGATCGCTTCATCTGCTCGCAGCCGGAGGTTTGCTACTCGACACACCCGGCATGAGGGAGCTGCAGCTTAGCGATTGCGAGCATGGTGTTGAGGAGACCTTCGCGGAAATTGCACAATTGGCCACTCACTGTCGATTTTCCGATTGCAGCCATCAGGGCGAACCGGGATGCGCTGTCAGGGCGGCCATTGATGGTGGAAAGCTGGATGAAAGACGACTGTCCAGTTACCTCAAGCTCATGAGGGAACAGGCCTTCAACAGTGCGACCCTGGCAGAGAGGCGGGCGCGCGACCGTAAGTTTGGGCGTTATGTCCGCTCTGTCATGGAAAGCAAACGGAATCAGGAAGGCTAACACTAGCGGGCGGAGAGTCTTGGATTCTCTCTCCACCCGCTATTTATTCATTTATATAATAAAGGATGCACCCCCTGTATTTCAGGGCGCACGCACATCCATGGGCAGGACCACTATCCGCGTAAGCCCTGCTTCATCGTCAAACGTGAATTGCACAGTAAAACCGGGGCAGAGCCCGGCCCACCTTCCCCTGCTTCCCATCCTGTTTCCCGAGAGCAGGATCTGTTTGTAGCGCTGGCCTGCCTGATGAACATCAGGTTGCCCGAAGAGTGTCTCGATCTCCGTTCTGTTCATACCGTAGGTGATTCTGGGTATGAGCTGTGGCGACTTAAGTGTGTCCTGCGGTACCAGTTTGATCAGCATCGCCTGACCATGCCGAACATCGGCAAAGCACATACCAAGGTAAATGCCGTTAGCCGGGGATTGCGTAAACAGCATTTCAGCCTCGGGCGTGAAATTTCCCTCTTGATCTTTTTTCAGCGCACGCTCAAAGGGGATGCCGCCAACCTCACAGCGACCAAGATCGACATCCAGGGCTGTAACAGCGGACGGCCAGAGCGAAATAAACAGAATAACGGACAAACATGCTGAAACAGTATATTTCAGCAGAGAAGGAAAAACAGTGTCAGCTAGCATTATTCATGAATATCAGAAACGATTTATCACTGGCACTGTTTACATTTTTCAAAACCTGTAACCCACATCAGCAGTTAAATATGCGATGCTATTAAGACCATCGCTTAAATTTATATGTTCGTATTGAGCGCCGATGAAAACGTTTTTAGTCACATCATAGGAGACACCCAACCCCCACATAAGGTCAGTTCCATTCCTGTTATCAGTATCTGATCCATAGCCTGATGCGCGCATCTTGATATCTATATCCCAGTCGGCCAAGCCCAAACGCCCGAAAAGGGTCATCTTATCACCAACCCTATGGTTATACCGACCGGATAGCGCAATTATTCTTCCGTCGGCATTCACATACACACCATTAACAAGCGCTATGTATGTAGTATCGTCAAACTCAAATGTGTCACCGGCATTCAGGCGCATATCAACTGTTTCATGACTCATTTTGAAGTATTCGAGTTCAACAGAGAATTTATCAGCCAGATTCAATCCTAAAAAGAACTTACCATCAGTAGCCCCTTCATCCAGCTCACCAGACCCTGTCACATTTGAAATACCTGAATCAACATAAGTCTGACCGAAACCAATACCTATATAGCCACTGGTTTCCTGTGCGACGGATGGATACGAAAGAATGACAGATAACGTAATTATTCCAATAACAACAATAGGATTTTTCATGACACGCCACCTTAAATACTCACACCTAGACAATAAGTGCTAACAACAAATTAATAGCACACAACACAGGCTATTCAATGGTTGGTCACGCTAAAATATTCTTTGGTTTTGCTGATCTGTATCATTTTTCTCAACCACGAAAATTGAGCCAAAAAGGCACTAGTAACCATTATTAGAAGCAATTGCTATCTGACACGGTTTTTTGTGTACGGATCCCGATATTTCCGGACAACCCGCAGCAGTCGCACATAAGTGAGTTTTTTCGCAGACATTGGTGGCAAGATGGGCGGATTTATCGTCAATCTCGGGGCAAGGACTATGGACATTCTATCATCCCTCAAGGTCACACTGGGGGTAGCGACCGCGGTGGCATTGGCCGGATGCAGCGTCCCCGCTCAACTCACAGCCAAACACATCGACAGGGAAGGCGTGGATGCGGTCATCATCGACAACGCGGCCAAGGTTACCTACATCAAGGAAAACGGCCATACCGAAAAATTCTGCGCATATCGCGAGTCAGACGTGGAAAGTGATTCTGCCAGCGGCTTCGTCATCGGGACGGGTAACGAGGCTGTCGGTGAGCAGAGCAGCAGTGGCGCACTGGCGCTGGGCGGCCGCAGTCCCATGGTGCTCATCGTGCGAGAAATGATGTACCGGGCCTGCGAACTGTCGATCAACCTCAATGCAGATCAGGAAACCACACTTGGCATCTACAAACTTTTCTTAGGCTATGCCGCGGACATCGCCAGGAACGAGCACGACAGCGTGTCCGGCGTAGGCGGTCTTGCGGTGAGCGGAGCGCTCCAGAATGTCGAGACAGGTAGCCGCGATGACAACGCTGTCTCCGATAGTGAAGACAGCGACGACTCAGACGATGAAGAAGAATAACCTATAGGGAAATACATTATGAAACGATACCTTTTGACCCTCCTCCTTTGCTGCACGACTACTGCATTCGCCGGGCATGACTCACACCATATCACCTTTATCAACCAGACCAGCAAACATCTTAAGTTCGAGGTCGATATCACAGGGCATGACAAACACAAGACGCTACACGGCCATACGGCCAACTACGTGCATATCGACGACTGTAATCACGACGGGAAACCGAAGAACTTCGAAATTCGCGTCAAACACGTTATCGACAAAGACGGCGATGTCTACCTCAAAAACAGGCACGGACACAAACTGACGGCCCATCGCCATTGCGGGGAAAACCTTTACATCTGGCATCAAAACGGCGAATACAAGATCAATGACGAACCCCACATCAAGGCCGACCTGAGCGGATGCAACAAGAACACCTCTAAGCCGGCGATACTCTTCGCCCATGGCCTCAACAGCAAGCAGGGCGTGTGGAAGACATTCGCCCACCATGCACAAAACAAGGAATGGCGCGTATTCAGAACCAGCGTCTCTCAGGACGGTTCCATTGTGAAGCGGGCACACATGCTCTCGGCATACATTTCAAAGGCCGCAGCGCAATGCGACATACCGGACCGTTCGCTAAGGGTCGTCACGCACAGCATGGGCGGCCTGGACATCCGCTATCTAGTCAGCAAGGGGCTGAAGGGTGCAGAGAAGATTGAGCGCATCTACACCCTGGCGACGCCCCACCAGGGGCAGGGGGCCGCAGGTACCGCTGCGCATACCAGCGACGCGGTGGATGACCTCGGTATAAGTCAAACGGAGAAGTTCAACCGTAATCATCCCTATACCTCCATGAACATCGACGGCCATCAGGTCCCGCTGCTGGCCATTCGCTTTCGTTGCAGCGAGAAACAGGCGTATTCGGATGAATCGGACGGGGTAGTAAAGACCTTCCGCCAGGTTTTCCCCGGGGCACCGTACTCAAAGAAGATCTACACGGGCAGGCATGTTTCCAACTTCTGTTCCAGCCACATCAGGCTCGAACAGGAAAAGACGGACGTGCTGGACTTGATATTAAAAGACCATCGCAGTGGCGACTACGCTATTCCCTACATACATCCAACGATATTTGTGGAAAATCATCTTAAGAGCCACGATGTTAAGTTCCGTGCGGTAGTCGACGGATTGCCTGATGTTCACTCAACACCTTCCGATCTCAGCCACGGCAAGAGGGGCATAATCCAACTCGCAAACGGGCATCACCACTCAGTCAAAGCACGGGTCGTAAGAGATGGCAAGGATGATGTCACGCTCGAGATAAACAACGTCAAGCCTGGGGAAGATACGGTCATCATTGACTATAAAGATGACGCATACCACCTTCGAAAAGTGTCAAGATAAACCGACTTTTCCCTCGTTCCTATCGAGGCAAGATGAAAGTCCGAAGCAGAAATCGGGGCTGGCAGAGACAGCGGAAGCATTCTGAGCCAGGATGCCTATACCTTGGACAAATGGGCGGCCTTTCACATAAAGAATTGGCCGCTCGTTTTTCAAATAAAGTGTGCAGTGACACTACTGCAACTTAACATTCACTGTGTTCTGACTCATTACCCATATAATCAGCGAACACTTTAATTATCCAAGTACACCATGTTTTCTAAACAGGGCCAGAAGCTGTTCCAGATGCTCTTCCAAATGAGAGGCCAACACATCGGCGGGCATGCTTGAATCGACCAACCCCTCCAGGACACCACTCGGCATAAAGTCCTCCTGTAGTTTTTTCAGCAACAGCTCTTTATCGGTCTCACCATCAAGGTGGACGATGGTACGTGTCGCGAACTGATCCAGGTTGATGCTGGCGTGATGACAGGTTGGAATATGAGTATCGCCCCGCAAGATACCCTGTCGGGCAACCACTTCCATTTGCCATTCTGACAGCACAGTTTCTGTGTTTACCATGTCCAGTGGTCTTGCATGTACGATGCCCATCGCGTAGAGCATAAACATTTCATTGAGCATTTCATCGTCCTGCTGCCCAATATCACCACCGCCAGCGCCCAGCACCCGTCTTGCCGCCTGGCTTACCAGATCTGCAAAAGCAACAGACGCCGGAAAATGCTCTGACAAAATGGCTAAGCCCGCCTTGGTCAAAGGATGGACAATTTCATACTTTTGCCCGCCAGCGTGCGTGAAGGGTGCCGGCCTGGCTCGACGCAAATCCAGTTTTTTAGGTGGTCGTAAATCTGCGATCCAAGCAAAGTCGCGTAACTGTCCCATATCCGGTATGCGAGAAGGGAGCCGGTCTTTATGACACAACAGGCTTTGATGAAAATTACGGTTTGACAAAAAGTCCATCTGCTGTAGCTTTTCAAGCGGGTCATCAACCGTCCTCAAAAGCTGTTCCGCCTCTTCCCCCATAAAGGCGGGAAATTGCAGTGTCAGGTCAATATCGCAGATATAGTCCAAACCATGATTATTAGCCTCACCGACAAAGTCGGTCAGCAGAATGGGGTCATTGTAGCTTTCCAGATATTCGTGATACAGATAGCTGGGGTGCTCACTGCGAATGCGCTCGATTTCAATCTTCATGTAGTCCAGATGTTCGGCATTCACTTTTTCCAATCCGGTCTCTATGAAATCCAGATAGTTTTGCGCTGCTTGCAGTTTCGCCATAGGCGCCTGGATATCACGCACCTGGTGCTGGAGCATATCGCGTAAAATCCCACGCATGCGCCAGCCTGGATAACTGTTATAGCTGACGTACGCTACGCCGTTAGCACTGAGTAACTGAGAGGATAGCTCCATTATCCGAGAACGAACCTGCGGCGGTGACCAGGAATACACCCCGTGTGTAATGATGTAGTCGAAGCGAAGCCCCTCGTCTTGCAGTTCAAGAATATCCACCTGCCTGATTTCGCAATTTGTCAAACCCAGTTCAGCAATTCTGGATGCCCCCTCCTTCGCCTGTTCAGAAGACAACTCAATACCCAGAAAGGAGCTATGCGGCAAACGGGCTGCCATGGGTATCAGGTTGCCTCCGCTGGCACAGCCAAGTTCCAGAACCCTGCAGTTTGTGGGCGGAACAGAATCAATCCCATACAAACGAGCCAGACAGGCCAGGTGCCCAGGGTGCGTATCAGGCAAAGTCGTTGATTCGTATGGAATTGCGTCGTAGCTATCTTCGATATTCATTGCCATATCCTTGGAAAGATATATTTTCAATTGGGATACTGTCATGAATAAACCCAGGGCCGGAAAACATTATTAGTGAATAATAAAGACAATTGCACTCTGACATGAATTTGTAGCTCGTGTGGCTATACCGACTCGACTTCCCCGCTCACTGCACTCTCCATTACCACCACACGGTTCCTGCCCTGCGCCTTGGCCTGATACAGGGCATCATCCACACGCTTGATGACCCCGCCCTCCCCTTCTCCCGGTTGGTATGCGACGACACCAAAGCTGCCAGTCGTTGTCCCCACAGGCGCAAAACTGTGCGTTGCGATCGCCTCGCGCAGCCGCTCGGCAAGACCCGCAGCACATGCAGCCGTCGTTTTCGGGCATATAATCAGAAACTCCTCACCCCCCCAGCGCCCGGCAATATCCGATTCCCTAACTACTTTACGTATGATACCCGCCGTATCCCTCAGCACCTGGTCGCCGACCTGATGACCATAGCTATCATTCACACTCTTGAAGTAATCAATGTCCATCAGCAGGAGCGCAAACGTGTCTCCATAGCGTTCGGCCCGCACCACCTCTTTGCGCATCTCATCATCAAGCTTCATCCTGTTGTTAAGCTGCGTCAGGGTATCGGTTACCGAAAGCTGCTCAACCCGCTTTTTGTCAGTAATATCTTCCCGCACGGCGGTATACCCAGTGCCATCCTTTAATGGAACAATGTGTGCTTTCACCCAATAGTAACTACCGTCTTTCTTGCGATTCTTTATCTCGCCATCCCACGCATCACCGGCCAGAATACGCTCCCACATCTCCCGATAGAGGGAGCGCGGCATATCGGGGTGGCGAACAATATTGTGTGATTGGCCGATCAATTCGTCCTTCGAGTAGCCCGATACCCGGCAAAAGGCTTCCGATGCAGAGACGATGGTGCCCAGACGATCAGTCGTTGAGGTGATCACATGCTGGTCAACTATATTGACATACTGCTGTAGCTCATCGCGGGCCAGCACCAGCTTTCGCTGCGCACTCTTGATAAGCAACAACAATACAGCTGTAACCCATATCGCGAACAGTGCCAGGAAACGGTTCATGTACACCATCCACTTGATACCGCCTTCTGAGGAGAGCACCAGGCCCAACAGCGTGAGCACCGTGGCCAGCACAGCAAGTGCAATGACATATTTCCTTCCCGGCATCCAGACACCGAGCAGCACCAGTGCCACATAGGGCACGCCGGCGGCCACACCGAGCGGCAAGGATAGGTCGAAGATAAAGATTGCCGTAGCGGTGACGAAGGCCAACACAGCAATCCCTGTTTCCATCTTTTCAATCATCTCACGTGGCCCAACGCCATACTTTGATCATGCCAACCCTGATGCCTAATCCGCGATGGACAATACTCATTATCCCGCCAGACTCGGTGTAAATACCACTGTTCCTATACGCAGTATGCGTTAAAACCTGTATTAACCATCAAATTAATGGCAATACATCCATATGCAATGAGGGTTCACATTCCGTCGGCGGGGTGGCAGGCGGTAAGGGCGAGTGCAAAGTCGCTCCATCTGAATCAGAATGGCTCTGGCAATACCTTCTGCAAAAGAATAATAGTTGGCAAATACGCTAACAAGCGAATTACTGCCGAGGATCGGGAACAAATTGACTTGGGTCAAGTCCGT
>JBFEUI010000054.1:0-17054 GCA_041547565.1 Thiohalomonadaceae bacterium | reverse complement strand
CCACCGCACGGGGACCGTGCCGGTTCGCCCAAAAAAGAAAACCCACACCTGAAAAAACAGATGCGGGTTACTTGTGTATGGTGCCGACGGCCGGAGTTGACCACCCGCAGGGTGGGACGCACGCAGTGCGCCCGTCAGGGCCAGCCGCCATCGGCGGCGCAGTCCACCGCACGGGGACCGTGCCGGTTCGCCCAAAAAAGAAAACCCACACCTGAAAAAACAGATGCGGGTTACTTGTGTATGGTGCCGACGGCCGGAGTCGAACCGGCACGGCTTGCGCCACTACCCCCTCAAGATAGCGTGTCTACCAGTTCCACCACGTCGGCAAAAAAGTTAATTGCTCCCCGGCACGTCGGGTTGGACCGGTTCGCCTGCCGGTGCGCTCGGCAAATCGGCAGCGGCAGGTGCAGCCGGTTCCTCGATGACAACCGCAGCCTCCTCGGTCACGCTCTTGCGCGAGACATCCTTGTTGGCAAAATAGGCCAACCAGAGACTGGTCACGAAAAACACGGTAGCCAGAACCGCAGTGGCGCGGGTCAGAAACGAGGACGAGCCCCGGCTTCCGAATACGGTACCCGACGCACCGGATCCGAATGCGGCCCCCATATCTGCCCCCTTGCCCTGCTGCAACAGAACCAGGGCAATCAGGCTGACGGCGGTCAGCAGGTGAACGATGAGTACAACCGTTTGCATCGTATCTTCTTCAATCCTTAGCTGTTTGCAGCTTGGCAAATGGTCAGGAAATCGGCAGCCTTGAGTGAGGCGCCGCCAATCAGGCCACCGTCGATATCGGGTTTGGCCAGTAGTTCAGTGGCGTTCCCCGCGTTCATGCTGCCGCCATAAAGAATCACGGTCTTGGCCGCCACATCGGCATCATGGCCGGCAAGACGCTGGCGGATAAAATCGTGAACGTCCTGTGCCTGCTCGGGACTGGCGGTTTTGCCTGTGCCGATCGCCCAGACCGGCTCATAGGCGATGACAGCATCGCCAATCGCGGCAATGCCCTCGGCATCGATGACCGCATCGATCTGACGGGCCACAACATCCTCGGTTACACCCTTCTCGCGCTCTTCCAGGGTCTCACCCACACACAGGATGGGGGTAATACCGGCTGCGCGGGCAGCTGCAAACTTTTTGGCCACGACCGCATCGTCTTCCCCGTACAGGGTGCGACGCTCGGAGTGACCGACGATGGCGTATTTGCAGTTAAAATCGTTCAGCATGGCTGCGGAAATCTCGCCGGTAAAGGCACCGGAAGCTTCATGACTCAGGTTCTGGGCGCCCCAGGCGATATTGCTACCGCTGAGCTGGCTCTCAACGTCTGCGAGATAGACAAACGGTGCACAGACTGCGATATCAGCATTCGTGATCTCGCCAGCCCCCGCTTTCACGCCATCCAGCAGCTCCTTGATACTTGCCTTGGAGCCATTCATTTTCCAGTTGCCTGCAACCAGTTTACGTCGCATATCCAAGCTTTCCCGAGTCTTAAAAAACAGGCGCGAAGCTTAACCGCTACGGCCTAATAAATCAAATGCTAATGTCCGGTCAGCAGCCACCTTTAAGCGCTGTGCGCTAGGCCTGCTGCACAGCGGTGCGGACCTCGTCGGCCAGTTGGCGGGCAAGACGCGCCACCTGCTCGGCGTCCTGCCCCTCGACCATGACACGCACCAGCGGCTCGGTACCGGAAGGGCGCAACAGCACCCTGCCCCGTTCCAGCAGCTCCTGCTCCACCTCGGCGACCGCCCGGCTGATCGATTCGGATGCAGAGATATCGAAATCCCCTTCCAGGCCCACATTGATCATGGTTTGCGGGTATTTGCGCATGCCTGAACGTAACTCATCCAGCCCCTTGCCGCTCTCCACCATCGCCGCCAGCACCTGCAGCGCTGCCGTGATACCGTCACCGGTAGTGGTGCAATCCAGGCAGATCAGATGGCCGGAGGACTCTCCACCCAGTATCCAGCCGTGCTGGCGCAACTGCTCCATAACATAGCGGTCCCCGACCTTGGCTCGCACAAAGGGGATATTGAGCCCGCCCAGGGCATGCTCCAGCCCCAGGTTGCTCATCTGGGTACCGACCACACCCTCCAGCTTGCCCTGTTGTTTCTTGGCACAGGCAATGACATAGAGCAGTTCATCACCGTCGACCACCTCGCCGTCCCGTCCTACCATGATCAGGCGATCACCATCGCCATCCAGCGCGATGCCCACGTCTGCCCCATGCTCGATAACCGCCTGCTGCACAGCGGCAGTATGGGTCGAGCCGCAGGCCACATTGATATTCAGGCCGTCCGGCTCGGCACCGATGGCAATAACCTCCGCACCCAGTTCTGTGAATACCTGTGGCGCCACCTGGTAGGTGGCCCCATTGGCGCAATCCACCACCAGTTTCAGCCCCTTCAGGGTCAACTGCTCAGGGAAGCATCCCTTGCAAAACTCGATGTAGCGCCCGTTGGCATCGGTAATCCGCCGTGCCTTGCCCAGACGCGATGACTCGACCAGGGTCATCGGCTTTACCAGTTCATCCTCGATAGCATGTTCCACCTCGTCGGGCAGCTTGGTACCGTCGGCGGAGAAGAACTTGAAACCGTTATCGTGGAAAGGATTGTGGGAAGCGCTGATCACAATACCCGCATCCGCGTGCAATGTACGGGTCAGGTGGGCAACGGCAGGTGTGGGCATCGGACCGAGCAACAGAATATCGACGCCTGCGGCAGACAGTCCTGCCTCGAACGCCGACTCAAACATGTAACCGGAGATACGGGTATCCTTGCCGATCACAACCTTGCCCGCCGAATCACTGCCACCGTTGGACAAAACACGACCTGCCGCCCAGCCCAGCCTGAGCGCAAAATCCGGTGTTATCGGATAGCGACCGACCTCCCCGCGAATACCGTCAGTCCCGAAATACTTTCTCCCCACTTTTACCTCCTCAGCAAGTAATCCCCACACCCTCTTATAGTTGAGGGTTTACTCAAAAATATTGTGCCGCCAGTCGTGCAGCGGGCACGCTATCACACTGCCCGCGCAACGGCCGTGACCATTTTCACGGCATCCACCGTAGCCTTCACATCGTGCACCCGGAGCAGCCTTGCCCCGAGCCAGCCGGCAATGGTAGCCACCGCCACACTGCCGTGCAAACGCTCATCCAGGGGAGCATCCAGTACCGTACCGATCATCGATTTGCGTGACATGCCGACCAGAAGCGGCATGCCCAGTTCATGGAAACTGTCCAGGTGCTTCAGCAGACTGAGGTTATGCTCAAGGGTTTTGCCAAAACCAAAGCCCGGATCGACCACAATACGCTCGGCCGCAATACCGGCCGCCACGCAGCTTGAGATACGCTCGGCAAGAAACGCCTTCACCTCGGCCACGACATCGGTATATTCCGGTTCGGACTGCATCGTCCTCGGCTCGCCCTGCATGTGCATGATACAGACCGGTACGCCAAGCTCGGCAGCCGTCTCCAACGCACCCGGTTGGCGAAAGCCGTAGACATCGTTGATCATTCCCGCCCCGGCCTGCACCGCCTCGCGCATCACCTCCGGCTTGCTGGTATCCACGGAGACGGGAACATCCAGCTCAGCAGAAATGGCCTGGATCACCGGGATGACACGCTCCAGTTCTTCCGCGACTGTCACCGACTGAGCACCGGGGCGTGTCGACTCCCCGCCGACATCGATAATCGCGGCGCCGTCAGCCACCATCTGCCGCGCATGCGTTAACGCACGTTCCGGCACATCGAAGCTGCCGCCGTCTGAGAATGAATCGGGCGTGACGTTGAGGATCCCCATCACCTGCGTGTCAGCAAGATCAAGGTGTTTACCAGCACAATCGAGAATCATGGAATCCGGGATGCAAAGGTTGAAAATGCTGCGATTATACCCGATGCCTGTTGTTTCGGTTAGCTCAGGTATGAAATTCCCGCTCCCCAGCCTTGTCCGTTCCCCTGCGCTCATACTCGGCAATCACCTGCGCGCCAAACAGCAGAATCATGGCCGCCGCCTCCAGAAACAGCAGCGCCACGATTGCCGTGGCCAGTGTACCGTAGACAAGATTGACCAGGGACAAGGTGGAGAAATACCAAACCAGTACATGCCTGGCCAGTTCCCAGAGCACTGCGGCAACCAGCCCCCCCAGCAGTGCATGGCTGGTTGTGATGCGCCCCAGCGGCATCACCAGGTAAATGGATGACAACAGCAGCACCAGGCCAACCAAACCCAGCAGGTACAGCACCGTTGCCGTTAGGCCATCAAGCTGCAGTGCCCAGAAAAAAACGGTGACGCTGCGCCCTTCCCATACCTGCAGGGCGCCGCTGATAACGCTTACCACCAGTATGCCCAGACCCAGCACCACGATATAGGCATAGGGAATAATGGCCGAGACGATAAAGTGCCTGCGATGCACCCTGACACGGTGAAAGAAGATGACAGACATGGCATTTTCCAACACGGTAAACGCCATGGAACTGAAAAACAGCAGGACCAGAAGGCCCAGCCAGCCGATCAGTTCGCGGTTGTATAAAAAACGCTCCAGCTGCAATACCAGATCATGGGTTTGCTCGCCAAACAACAGGGCAAGATTACCTTCGACGATCGTCAGTAACTGCTGCGTGTCGACAAAGTGCGACAGCACAACCAGTATCAGGATAAACAGCGGTATGATGGACAGTAACGTGTAGTAGGCCACGGCACCCGAGAGCAGGAAACCCTGGTTGGCGGAGAAGGCGCGCATTACGCGCCAAAAAAACAGTAATAAATTTGTTGGCCCTATCTCACGCATCGGCATTCAGCGAAAATGCTACCCACAGATACTGTACGAAGAGAGATTGTTACACGCCCTGAGACAGGGAACAAAAAAAGCCCCGACATGTCGGGGCTTTGTTGGCTGTGTGGCACTTAGTGTTGACCGGCCGGATCACCCACCGTCCCGCCAGGCTTGTCATCGGAACTGGCACTGCTGCCCGAACCGGCCTTCGGCTCCTGGTCACTCCAGTCCTCCGGCGGACGCGGTGTCTTGCCTTCCATGATGTCGTCAATCTGATGCGAGTCGATGGTCTCATACTTTATCAACGCATCGGCCATCATGTGCAGTTTCTCCATGTGCTCGGTCAGAATGTCCTTGGCACGCTGGAAATTACGGTCGATAACCGAGCGGATCTCCTCATCAATGATGTGCGCGGTCTCATCGGAGACATTCTTGTGCTGCGTCACCGAGTGGCCCAGGAACACCTCGCCCTCTTCCTCGCTGTAGGTCAGTGGGCCGAGCTTTTCCGACAGGCCCCACTTGGTCACCATGTTGCGGGCCAGTTCCGTGGCGCGCTGGATATCATTGGACGCCCCCGTGGTCACCTTGTCGGCACCGAAGATCAGTTCCTCGGCCAGGCGACCGCCAAACAGGCTGGAGATCTGGCTCTCCAGTCGCTGCTTGCTGAAGCTGTAACGGTCCTCCTCAGGCAGGAACAGGGTGACCCCCAGTGCCCGGCCGCGCGGGATGATCGTCACCTTGTGCACCGGATCGTGCTCGGGTACCAGACGGCCGACAATGGCGTGCCCCGCCTCATGGTAGGCGGTGAGTTTTTTCTCCTCATCCGACATGACCATCGATTTGCGCTCCGCGCCCATCATGATCTTGTCCTTGGCACGCTCGAAGTGGTCCATGGACACCACGGTTTTATTGGCACGCGCGGCAAACAGTGCCGCCTCATTCACCAGGTTCGCCAGGTCTGCCCCGGAGAAGCCGGGCGTGCCGCGCGCGATAATGGACGGTTTGACATCGTCACCCAGCGGTACCTTGCGCATGTGCACCTTGAGGATCTGCTCACGACCGCGCAGGTCGGGCAGCGGTACCACCACCTGGCGGTCGAAGCGACCCGGGCGCAGCAACGCCGGGTCCAGTACATCCGGACGGTTGGTAGCGGCGATGACAATGACGCCCTCGTTGCCTTCGAAACCGTCCATTTCAACCAGCAGCTGGTTGAGGGTCTGCTCACGTTCATCGTGACCGCCACCCAGGCCGGCACCGCGATGGCGACCCACCGCATCGATCTCATCGATGAAGATGATGCACGGGGCGTGCTTCTTGGCCTGCTCGAACATGTCACGGACACGCGAGGCGCCGACACCGACAAACATCTCGACAAAGTCGGAACCGGAGATGGTGAAAAACGGCACCTTGGCCTCGCCGGCGATCGCCTTGGCCAGCAGGGTCTTACCGGTACCCGGAGAGCCGACCATCAGCACGCCGCGGGGGATCTTGCCGCCGAGTTTCTGGAACTTGCCCGGGTCACGCAGGAATTCGACCAGCTCGGAAACCTCCTCCTTGGCCTCTTCCACGCCCGCCACATCGGTAAAGGTCACGTTGACCTGATCCTCACCGAGCAGGCGTGCGCGGCTCTTGCCGAACGACATGGCGCCCTTGCCGCCACCGCCGCCCTGCATCTGGCGCATAAAGAATATCCAGACACCGATCAAAAGCAGCATGGGGAACCAGGAGATGAAGATCTGCATCAACAGCCCCTGCTGTTCCGGTGGCTTGGCATTGACCTCGACGCCACTGTTCAATAGATCATTGATCAGGCCCGGATCGTCCGGTGCGTAGGTGGAGAAGACCTCGCCCCCCTGCATGGTGCCGTGGATGGTGCGGCCCTCGATCTCGACGCGCTTGACCAGACCGCGCTTCACATCGGAGATAAACTGGGAGTACTCGAGGGGTGGGCTCGCCATGCGCTTGGAGCCGAAGTTATTGAAAACCGACATCAGGATGACGGCAATAACCACCCAGAGAATAATGTTTTTGGCAATATCGTTCAAAATCTGTTTCGCCTATGCAGCTAAGGGGTTAAATCGATTATAAATCACTTGGACCAAGTTACTACAGCCGAAAGTTCCGTGCCACCAGGTAAACCTCACGCGAACGCGGGCGTGACGCCTTCGGCTTGCGGCTCACCACCCTGGTAAAGGCCTGACGCATTTCCTTCATATAGCTGTCAAACCCTTCGCCCTGGAAGACCTTGACCACCAGGTCGCCCCCCGGCTTGAGCACCGTGCGCGCCAGGTCGAGCGTCAGTTCAGCCAGATACATCGCCCGCGGCTGATCGACGGTCTTCATACCACTGATGTTGGGGGCCATATCGGACATTACAAGGTCGACCTGACGCCCGTCGAGCAGCGAGAGCAGCCGGTCCAGCACCTCCTGCTCACGAAAATCCCCCTCGATGATCTCCACATCCGGAATCGGGTCCATGGGCAGAATATCCAGTGCCACGACAAAGCCCTTGGCACCGACGATATGGGCCGCGATCTGGGACCAGCCCCCCGGTGCGGCACCGAGGTCGACCACCGTCATGCCCGGCTTCAGCAGCTGATCCTTCTGGTTAATCTCCAGCAGCTTATAGCTGGCGCGGGAACGATAGCCCTCCTGCTGAGCACGTTTGACGTACTCATCATCAAAGTGTTCCTTCAGCCAGCGACCACTGCTTTTACTACGTGCCATACTCGAATCAACCAAAGATATTTGTTGCAACACAGGGGCTGGAAAGTTATTGTTGCGCCCACCTGTGTTGAGCACGAACACCATCCTCTCCAGCCATTATGTCATTAACTGAAACACAAAGACGCTTTCTGAAGCAACGCGCCCACAACCTCAAACCCGTCGTCATCATCGGGGGTGGCGGCCTGAGCGAGGGTGTGCTCACCGAACTGGACCTGACCCTTGAGCATCATGAACTGATCAAGGTGCGGGTCAATGCAGGCGATCGCGAGGAGCGCGATGCAATGATTGCCAAAATGTGTGAGCGCTCGCGCAGCGATCTGGTGCAGCGCATCGGGCATATCGCCATTCTCTATCGCCCCGCGGAAAAACCGAAACTCATTCTGCCGAAAGGCTGACACCTGCAAGGATAGCCGCCATTAGCGTGGCCGCCAGATAAGCAGTAGCACACCGCACAGGCTGTTTATCAGGTAGAGCAGCGAGGCGGTGCCGTGCAGCCAGGCAAACTCAACCGCCTGGCGCGAACCCGGCTCCAACCCCTGGCGCTTCAGTTCCGCCATCATCGGCTGCAGGACAAACTCACCGACGAGCACCAACAGCAGCATCGCCAACAGCAACCACAGGCGGCGCCTGGACCTGTTCGAGGCCGATTGCATCCTGTCAATCACCAGCAGTGCAACACCCGCACCCAGGCCTATATAACTGACCAGGGTAAACATCTTGCCGGCGAGCATACCGGCCAGAATACGGTCATCAAGGCCGGCAAACAGCACCGGCACGGCCAGGTAGCCGATTGACCACAGCGCCCCCACCCACAGGGTGGTGACAAGACGTTCTATGGAGACGATCAAGGAATTATGTTGCAAGGGCTTGGCAACGGCCGGCAATAATGACCGTGTACTATCAATACACAGGCAGGCCGTTACTCGTAACGCACGCTGACAATCTCGTACTCACGCTCGCCGCCCGGCGCCTGCACCGTGGCCACGTCATCAACCTCCTTGCCGATCAGCGCGCGGGCAATGGGAGAGGTAACGGATATTTTTCCCTCCTTGATGTCCGCCTCGTCCTCGCCGACGATCTGGTAGGTGACATCCTCTTCATTGGCGACATCAAACAACTCAACAGTCGCGCCAAAGACCACCTTGTCACCGGCATTGAGCGTCGCGGGATCGATCACCTGCGCATTGGAGAGCTTGCCCTCGATCTCCTGAATACGCCCCTCGATAAAACCCTGCTGTTCGCGCGCCGCGTGGTATTCGGCATTCTCCTTCAGATCACCGTGCTCGCGCGCCTCGGCAATCGCCTGTATCACCCTGGGGCGCTCCACGCTTTTGAGCTGATCCAGCTCTTGACGCAGTTTCTCCGCGCCCTGTGCTGTCATCGGTGTCTTCTGCATTAGTTCAACTCCGTATGTAGATCCTGAAGTCGATTGACCTCGGTATGATCGCGGCGTTTCATGGCACGGGCCGAAGCCGCGCCTCCCGCCAGCGTGGTGGTATAGGTCACTTTGTGTTGCAAAGCTTCACGGCGCATCAGCGAAGAGTCGGCAATGGCCTGCTTGTCCTCGGTCGTATTGATGATAAAGCTAATCTCGTCATTCTTGATCATGTCGACGATATGGGGGCGTTCCTCGGTCACCTTGTTCACCTGGGTACAGGGCACACCTGCCTCCTGCAGCGCCTGGAACGTACCGCGTGTAGCCACCACATCAAAGCCCTGTTCAACCAGGTCGCGGGCCACGGCGATCACACCGGGCTTGTCCACATCCCGCACACTCAAAAAGGCACGACCTGTGGCAGGCAGCACGATACCCGCCGCCTGTTGTGACTTGCCATAGGCCTCTCCGAAGCTGCGGCCCACACCCATCACCTCACCGGTGGATTTCATCTCCGGGCCGAGGATCGGGTCCACACCGGGGAACTTGATAAACGGGAACACCGACTCCTTGACCGAGTAGTATTCCGGCACAATCTCGCCACTCACGCCCTGCTCGGACAGACTGTTCCCTGCCATGCAACGTGCGGCAATCTTGGCCAGGGGGCGTCCGGTCGCCTTCGAGACATAGGGCACGGTGCGCGAGGCGCGCGGATTGACCTCCAGCACGTAGACCTCATCGCCCTTGATGGCGAACTGGGTGTTCATCAGGCCGATAACCTTCAACTCGCGCGCCATTTCACGCACCTGGCGGCGCAGCTCGTCCTGAATGTCATCGGACAGGTTGTAGGGCGGCAGGGAGCAGGCGGAGTCGCCCGAGTGCACGCCGGCCTGTTCGATGTGTTCCATAATCCCGCCGATCACGACATCACCGTTGGCATCGCAAATGGCATCGGCATCGACCTCAATGGCATCATCCAGGAAACGATCCAGCAGCACCGGCGATTCGTTGGAGACCTTGACCGCATCGCGCATGTAGGTGCGCAGTTCCCCCTCATTGAAGACAATCTCCATGGCCCGACCGCCCAGTACATAGGAGGGACGCACCACCAGCGGGTAGCCGATCTCCTCGGCCAGACGCACCGCATCATCGGGATTGCGTGCGGTACGGTTGGGCGGCTGGCGCAGGCCCAGGCGTGTGATCATCTTCTGGAAACGCTCGCGGTCCTCGGCCAGGTCGATGGAGTCGGGCGTGGTACCGATAATCGGCGCCCCGGCAGCCTCCAGGTCGCGCGCCAGCTTCAGCGGGGTCTGGCCGCCGTACTGGACAATTACCCCGCGCGGTTTCTCCAGCTCGATAATCTCCAGCACATCCTCCAGTGTCAGCGGCTCGAAATAGAGGCGGTCGGAGGTATCGTAATCGGTAGAGACCGTCTCGGGGTTGCAGTTGACCATAATGGTCTCGTAGCCGTCCTCGCGCATCGCCAGCGCCGCGTGCACACAGCAGTAGTCGAACTCGATGCCCTGGCCGATACGGTTCGGGCCGCCGCCAAGGACCATGATCTTGTCGCGCCCGGTCGGCTGCGCCTCGCACTCCTCCTCGTAGGTGGAGTACATGTAGGCGGTGGAGGTGGCAAACTCCGCGGCACAGGTATCGACCCGCTTGTAGACCGGGCGGATGCCGTGGTCGTGGCGCAGCTTGCGGAAGACATCCTCGCTGACCCCGAGCACCTTGGCCAAACGCAGGTCGGAGAAGCCCTTGCGCTTGAGCTTGCGCACAAAGGTCTCGTCAAGACCGTCCAGACCGAGTGCGGCAACCTCCTTCTCCAGGTGAATGAGTTCCTCGATCTGTACCAGGAACCAGGGGTCGATATGCGACAGCTCGTGCACCTCCTCAACGGTCATACCGATGCGGAAGGCATCTCCCAGGTAGAGCAGACGGTTCGGAGTCGGGGTACGCAGTTCACGGCGCAGCGTCTCCAGCGCACCCTCGTCGCTGATATCCAGCAGTTCATCAAAACCATCGATACCGGTCTCCAGCCCCCGCATCGCCTTCTGCAGCGACTCCTGCTGGCTGCGACCGATGGCCATCACCTCACCCACCGACTTCATCTGGGTGGTCAGGGTCGCCTCGGCCTGCGGGAATTTCTCGAAGGTAAAGCGCGGGATCTTGGTCACCACATAGTCGATGGAGGGCTCGAACGAGGCCGGGGTGGCACCGCCGGTGATCTCGTTTTGCAGTTCGTCCAGGGTATAACCGACCGCCAGCTTGGCGGCGACCTTGGCGATGGGAAATCCGGTGGCCTTGGAGGCCAGCGCCGAAGAACGGGAAACACGCGGATTCATCTCGATGATGGTCATGCGCCCATTATCGGGGTTGATGGCAAACTGGACGTTGGAGCCGCCGGTATCGACGCCGATCTCGCGCAGCACCGCCAGTGAGGCGTCGCGCATGATCTGGTATTCCTTGTCGGTCAAGGTCTGGGCCGGGGCCACAGTGATCGAGTCGCCCGTATGGACCCCCATCGGATCGAAATTCTCAATCGAGCAGATAATGATGCAGTTGTCCTTGCGGTCGCGCACCACCTCCATCTCATACTCTTTCCAACCGACAATCGACTCCTCGATGAGCAGTTCGTTGGTCGGCGAGAGGTCCAGACCGCGCTGGCAGATCTCCTCGAACTCCTCCTTGTTGTAGGCAATACCGCCACCGCTGCCGCCCATGGTAAAGGAGGGACGGATAATGGTCGGGAAACCGACCTGCATCTGTACCTGCCACGCCTCTTCCATCGAGTGGGCCACCGCCGCCTTGGGCATCTCCAGACCGATCTTCAGCATCGCCTTGTGGAAGCGGTCGCGATCCTCGGCCTTGTCGATGGCATCGCGGGTGGCGCCTATCATCTCGACGCCGTGCTTCTCCAGCACCCCCTCGCGGGCCAGGTCCAGCGCGCAGTTCAGTGCGGTCTGACCGCCCATGGTCGGCAGCAGGGCATCGGGGCGCTCTTTTTCGATGATGCGGGCCACGGTCTGCCAGGTAATGGGCTCGATATAGGTGGCATCGGCCATCTCCGGGTCGGTCATGATGGTGGCCGGATTGGAGTTGACCAGGACGATCCGGTAGCCCTCCTCGCGCAGCGCCTTGCAGGCCTGCGCCCCGGAGTAATCAAATTCACAGGCCTGGCCGATAACGATAGGGCCGGCGCCGATAATCAGGATGCTTTCAATGTCTGTACGCTTTGGCATTGCTATCAGCTACTCAACTGCGGGACATGGCGTCCCTTGTTAACTTTTGCTGTCTTCAATCAGCTCGATGAAATGGTCAAACAGTGGCGCCACGTCGTGGGGGCCTGGACTGGCCTCCGGGTGGCCCTGGAAACTGAATGCCGGGCAATCGGTACGGTGCACACCCTGCAATGAACCGTCAAACAGGGAACGGTGCGTGGCACGCAGGTTGTCGGGGAGAGTCTCCTCATCCACCGCAAAGCCGTGATTCTGGCTGGTGATCATCACCACGCTGCTGTCCAGATCCTGTACCGGGTGGTTGGCGCCGTGGTGGCCGAACTTCATTTTCATGGTTTTGGCGCCGCTGGCCAGTGACAGCAACTGGTGGCCGAGGCAGATGCCGAACATCGGTACCCCGCTGCCGCTCAGCTCCCTGATCGACTCGATGGCGTACTCGCACGGTTCCGGATCGCCCGGGCCATTGGAGAGGAAGATACCGTCCGGTGCCAGTTTCATGACCTCCTCGGCCGGTGTCTGGGCCGGCACCACGGTAAGGCGGCAGCCGCGGTCCACCAGCATGCGCAGGATGTTGCGCTTGACGCCAAAATCGTAGGCCACCACATGATGCGGCAGCGCCTCCTCGATGGGTCCCTCGGGATGGCCGGGCATGCCTTCTTCCAGCGTCCAGCTGCCCTGGGCCCACTCGTAGGGTGTCCCGGTGGTGACCTCCTTGGCCAGGTCCATCCCCTTGAGACCGGGAAAACCGCGCGCCGCCTCGACCGCCGCATCGGCATCGATATTGTCACCGGCAACGATGCAGCCGTTCTGGGCGCCCTTCTCGCGCAGGATGCGCGTCAGCTTGCGGGTATCGATATCAGCGATGGCCACCACCTTGTTACTGCGCAGGTACTCATCCAGCGGTTGGGTGCTGCGCCAATTGCTGGCCAGCAGCGGCAGATCGCGCACCACCAGACCACTGGCGAAGATGTCCGAGGACTCCTCGTCATCCTCGTTGGTCCCGACATTACCGATATGGGGGTAAGTCAGCGTGACAATCTGACGGGCATAGGACGGATCGGTCAGTATCTCCTGATAGCCGGTCATCGCGGTGTTGAACACCACTTCACCAACTGTCTGACCGTTAATACCGATGGATTCCCCCCAGAACAGGGTGCCGTCTTCCAGTGCAAGCAGGGCCGGTTGCCGCAAGGTGACCTCCACATGTTAGATGTGCAAAGCGGGAAAGCCCCGCCAGGGACCTTCCCGCTTATACCGGTTAATCAGACACTCGAAATGTGCCTGGAAATAGATTGGCTCGAATTTTAATCGATTGCACCGTTATCTGTCCATTACTGTGCATACGGTTTTCCCCAATCAGCCGTCTTCGGCAGCAATTCGCCAATCTGACTAGAATGGTGTTAGACAAGGATAATAAAGGCTCAACACAATGCACGTCGAATCCCACGTGGCCGAACTGGTCAGCGGCATCATCACACTGCTGCTGGTGGCCATTGCCATTTATGTGTTCACCAAGCGCATTCGCCTGCCCTTCACGGTAATCCTGGTCGTGGTCGGCATCACCCTTAGCGCCCTGGCCGAGCACTACCCCACCCTGGAGGTTCTGCAGGAACTGGAGATATCCAGCGATCTGATTCTGTTTGTGTTTCTGCCCACGCTCATCTTCGAATCCACCTACAATATGGACAGCCGCCTGCTGCGCCACAATCTGGGGCCGGTGCTCACCCTCGCGGTACCCGGGCTGCTGCTCTCCAGCGCCCTGATTGGCCTTATCCTATGGGCCGTCACGCCCATCCCCCTGGTGGCCGCCCTGCTGCTCGGTGCCATTCTCAGCGCCACCGACCCGGTTTCAGTCGTCGCCCTGTTCAAACAGCTCGGCGCACCGGAGCGGCTGACCATCCTGGTCGAGGGGGAGAGTCTGTTCAACGATGCCACCTCGATCGTGGTCGCGGGGATCCTCATCGGCATCATCAGCGCCGGGACGGTCTCCATGGAGACCGTCAGCGGCGGCGTGCTGGATTTATTCACCCTGTTTCTCGGCGGTCTCATTCTGGGGGTGGTGCTGGCCTCCATCGCCGGCCTTATCCTCGGCATGTTTGAATCCGAGCCGTTTGTCGAGATCAGCATCACCACGGTGCTGGCCTACCTCTCCTTCCTGCTGGCCGAGGAGGTGTTCCACGTCAGCGGCGTCATGGCCACGGTCGGAGCCGGACTGACTATCGGCAGCTGGGGGCAGGCAAAGATATCCCCCTCGGTGCGCATCTATCTGGAGCATTTCTGGGAGCTGATGGCCTTTCTCGCCAACGCCTTCATTTTCCTGATGGTCGGCCTGAAGGTGGAGCTGGCAAGCCTCAGCGGCGAACTCGATACCCTGTTCTGGGTGATTGTAGCCATGCTGGTGGCGCGTGCGGTGCTGGTCTACGGCCTGATGCCCCTGGTCGGCCGCCTGCCCGGCTCCAAACCGGTCAGCCTCCCCTATCAAACCGTCATGTACTGGGGCGGCCTGCGCGGCGCCATCGCCCTGGCCATCGTGTTGAGCCTGCCCGCCTTGGAACAGTCCGAACTGTTTGTTGCCCTGGTCACCGGTGCCGTGCTGTTCACCCTGCTGGCCCAGGGCCTGACGATCGAACCGTTGATGAAAAGATTGCACCTGGACACCCCGCCGCTATCCGACCGGCTGGCCCTGATGGAAAAGAACCTGTTGGCCAGTCAACTGGCGCAGGCGCGAATTCCCGACCTTCAGTCGGGGGGGCTGTTCTCCAGTATCATCGCCCGCCGCCTCCAACAGGAGTGCGACAGGGCCATCCAGCGTACACGCAGCGCCATCACATCACTGCGTGAGCAGGAGATGAATCCGGAGCGGGAACTGAATCTGCTCTACCTGCGCGCCTTTTCCGAAGAACGCGCCTTCTATCAGGAGATGTACAGCAAGGGACACCTCAGTGAAGCGGCCTACCGGGAAACGCAGCTGGTGCTCACCCTGCAGATCGACGCCATCAGGCATCACGGTGTATTCGAACATGTCCATTCACACCGCCTGCGCCGCCAACTCGAACATGTCCTGTTTCGCCTGCTCGATAGTTTCCGCTGGCTGACACCGCTTGCCGAAAAGCTGCGCATGGAACGCATCATCCGTGATTACGAGGGCGTATGGGGGCATTACCAGGGCAGCGCGCATGTGCTGAACTACCTTGACCAGCTCAACAGCCTGGAATCGATCCCGGAGGAGATATTCACCACGGTACAGGGACACTACCAGCGCTGGCATAAGCAGGCCCAGACACAGCTGGACCGCTTCATCGAACAGTTCCCGGAATTTGTCACCTCCATGCAGGAGCGGCTGGGGCAGCGCCTGAAGTTGTTATCCGAGCTGGAGGCCACCGAGGAACAGGCCGCGCGCGGCATGCTGCCCAAGGGCGTTATCGAACAGCTTGAGGTAGAGATCGCCGAGAGACTGTCGGCCCTGCGAGGTCAATCGGTTGAAAAGCTCGAAGATAATCCGGAAAAATTGCTGCGCAAGGTCCCGCTGTTCAATAACCTCTCCGGCGAGGAGCGCGCCAGGCTGGTTGAGCTGCTGATCCCGCACACCCTCCCGGAAAACGAGACGGTTATCAGCCAGGGCGAGGAAGGCAGTTCCCTGTATCTCATCACCCGTGGTGTCGTACGTATCACACGAGAAGATCAGGGCAGGGTAAATAAATTGGGCACCTTAATGGCAGGCGATTTTTTTGGTGAGATGGCACTGATCCACCACAGCGCACGCAACGCATCCATCACCACCGTCAGTCCCTGCCGTCTCTACGAACTAAGGCGAGAGGATCTGGACGCGCTAACCGAAGAACACCCGGAGATTGGCAAAACCCTGGCCGAGGCAGATAGAATGCGCCAGCAAGAATGCCATAGTGATAACAAGAGTGGTTAAACCGGAGGAATCCATGCAGAAAATCATCCGTCTACCGTTAATCTTCATCACCCTGATCCTGTTGGGATTAAAACCCCTTGTTGCCGAGGAGCAGCAGGGACGCATAACGCTTTCTGCACCACCGGCATCACTGGCCAAGTGGTATAAACCGGCCAACAAACGCCAGGTCTGGCTGCATACCATGTTCCGCTTGCGCCGTTCCATGCAGGCGGTGGCGGAGTACAGCGCCCTGGAAGACAGGGAACGACTGGTCAAGTGGGCCGAACAGCTGGTCAAGGATTACCGCAGCATTGCCGAGATGGTACCGGAGTGGCGTGACGAGCTTGAGCTGGAGTGGGCAACAAAGCTGCTGCAGGCGGCAAAGACCATGGACAGCCGCACCCTTGCCAGTGCCCAGCGAAGGCTGGGGACCTCCTGCAACAGCTGCCACAATGAGTATCGCCCGATCAGCGCGGTGCTGTTTCGCGGCCCCGATTTCTCCTCCATTAAGGTCGAGGACGAAGAGACGCTGGAGGAGAAAAGCTACGGCGATGTCATGGCAGGGCTGAGCACCGCCATGAACCGGGTCAAAATTGGCCTGGAAGACGGACGTTATTCCGCGGCACAACAGGCCAACGTATTGCTCACCGAACGCCTGGCCACCCTCGCCGGAAGCTGCCAGGCCTGTCACCGGGAAGAGACGCAAAAAGATTACCTGCTCGGCGAGCGCAACATGGCCGAACTTCGCCGACTTGGAAAGCTGATCGAAACCCGCAACGTGAAGCAGGCCAGCAGGAAACTGGGGCACATCGCGGTGGCAATCTGCGCCACCTGTCACGGTGTTCACCGCACCCTGTCAGATATGCGCGGCGTGCTCGTCAAGGAGACCGAGGGACTCGATCCCCATGCGGGGCATGAGCACTGATGAGACGTGAGACGTGAGACGTGAGACGTGAGACGTGAGACGTGAGACGTGAGACGTGAGACGTGAGACGTGAGACGTGAGACGTGAGACGTGAGACGTGACCAAAGTATATGGCCTGCT
>JBFEUI010000053.1:0-17391 GCA_041547565.1 Thiohalomonadaceae bacterium | reverse complement strand
CACGGGCACGGCCACCATGGCGGCGCCTGGAAGGTTGCCTATGCCGATTTTGTGACCGCCATGATGGCCTTCTTCCTGTTGATGTGGCTGCTCGGTTCGGTTGATGTGGATACCCTAGCGGGGATCTCCGAGGTATTTGAGGCGCCCAGTGCGGTGGAGGCGGCAGGGGGGGCCAGCACCAGCATGATCGATATGGGTGGTTCGCTGGAGATGCCGCGGGGTGAGGGCGAACCGCTGCACCAGCCGCCCTCGGCAGTACCGGAGCTGTCGGCCGAAGAACTGGCCGAACGCATCCAGGAGCAGGCGCAGCTTGATGATTTGATGCGCAAGCTCAAGGAGCAGATAGAGAGCACGCCCTCCCTGAAGGATTTCAAGGACCAGTTGTTGCTGGATATCACCAGCGAGGGCCTGCGCATCCAGATCGTCGACGAGGAGAAGCGTCCGATGTTCGACCTGGGCAGCAGCCACCTCAAGTCGTATACCGCTGTGATCCTGCATGAACTGGCCAAGACCCTGGCCACCGTTCCCAATCACCTCAGCGTGGCCGGTCACACCGATGCCCGGCCGTTCGGCGCCGGGCGGGTCGGCTACAGCAACTGGGAGCTCTCTGCCGATCGTTCCAATGCCGCGCGCCGGGAACTGGTTGTCGGCGGCATCGATGAGGCACAGGTGGGCCGCGTGGTGGGGCTCGCCTCCTCGGTGCTGTTCAACAAGGAGGACCCCTACGACCCGATCAACCGGCGCATCAGCATCATTGTGTTGAACAAGGCGACCGAGCGTGCCATCGGGTTGCTGGATGAAACAGAGCCGGAACCGGTTGCGGCTGAGCCCGGGCTGACCGAGACGCCTGTGGCGGAAACGCCGGCGCCCCCGGCTGAAACACCGCCTGAACCAGCCTCGCAGGCTGGCGAGGAAACTGCAGCGCAAGCCGGCGAGGAAGCTGCCCCGCAGGTGATTGAACTGCCTGCCTTGCCGGTATTGCCGCAGATTGAGCAGGATGCGCCGAAGCGCGAATCCCCGCCGGCGGCCGAGGGTGAGGCTGATGCGGTCGAAGAGGACCTGGAGTCGGCGCTGCAGCGGTTGCTGGGGCCGCCGCCTGAATAACGGGTGTTCGGCGGGGGCTGATTATTAACAAAGCAACGCATGGCAGGAAGCGGGGAGCCCATCCTGTCCACACGCTCCCCGTTACTCAATACTGTTGTGAATCTGTTTCCAGCCCGTCGCGAATTCGGTAAAAACTCTCCAGCCGCTGCCGGCTGATCGCCCCATCCTCAACCGCGGCCAATATCGCACAGCCCGGCTCGTTGTTGTGGCGGCAGTCGCGAAAGCGGCAGTGACCGAGCAGCGGGCGGAATTCGACGAAACCTTGCGCCAGTTCCTGCTCGTCGAGTTTCCATAGCCGAAATTCCCTGACGCCAGGCGAGTCGATCAACGAACCGCCGTTTGGCAGGTGGTAGAGGCGGGAGGCGCTGGTGGTGTGCTGACCGAGGCCGGTGCGTTCGGAGAGGTCGCCGATGACAATTTCTGACTCCGGCAGCAGGGCCTTGATCAGCGAGGACTTGCCGACGCCGGACTGCCCGGCGAAGACGCTGATCTTGCCGCTGAGTGCCGCGGTAAGTTCATCCATGCCGTGACGGGCGAGGGTGCTGGCATGAATGACGGGATAGCCCAGTGTCCGGTAAAGCACCAGCTCCTCGTCAATGCGCTTGCGCTCGGTCGTATCCAGCAGGTCAATCTTGTTGAGCAACAGCACGGGCTGGACGCCGGTTACCTCTGCCGCCACCAGGTACTGGTCGATGAGGTCGGTGTTGTACATGGGCCTGGGGGCGGCAACGATCAGGATTTGATCGATGTTTGCCGCCAGTGGCCGCATGTTGGCGAAACGGTCGGGGCGGGCCAGCAGCGTGTGGCGCGGAATGAGGGCGGTGACAACGCCTGAGTCGTCTCCGGCGGCCTGCCAGATGACACGGTCACCGACCACCAGCGGTTCTATATTCTGGCGCAGTGAACAGCGGTGGATGTCACCCGCGGCCGCCTCGATATCCAGGCTGGCACCGTAATTGGCGATCACCAGTCCGCTTTGTTCGGCTCCCAGTTTCTGTTCGTCGATGCCGTCGAGCATCTGGTCCTGCTTGCGGCGGGCCCGTTCCAGCCGTTCCTGCTGGATCTTCCTGATGCGCCACGACTGTTGGCGAGTGAGTCTACGTTTCGCCATCGTCTAGGGCAGGGGGCGTCGCATCATTGGCTGAATTGATAGAAGTGCTGGTTGAGGTAATTGGCGACATCCTCAATTTCGTCATCAAACCAGGTGAAGCCCAGATTGTGCACACACGTACGGATCTGTTTGTGCAATCCGGTCATGGAGTCTACCCGTCGGTCCGGGCGGGTGTATATCGTATTGCCGTCGTTGCCGAACATTCTGGCATGGCAGCCGCTGCAGTGCTTGGCGTGCAACTGCTCGCCCCGCCGGTTGTCCGCGTAGCCGGCAACCGGCAGGCTGAGCAGCAGCAATAAAAGCCACAGCGGCTGTAGATGTGTTTTGGCCCTGAGCATGGTATCCGTCCTTTAATCCTTGAGGCTATGACTGCATTTTAGCCTCAAGGTGCCTGATGCGCACCGGTGCCGGTGGGTGTGAGTCGTGAAACGCGGAGTAGAGACCGTCCGGTGTCAGTGTGCTGGCATTCTCGCGGTAGAGTTTGACCAGCGCCTGTATCAGCATCGCGGCGTCACTGTGCGTGGCGGCAAAGTCATCCGCCTCGAACTCGTGCTTACGGCTGCCGCGGGCCATAAGCGGCTGGATAAAGAAGGTGAATACCGGTGCGACCAGCATGAACAGCACCAGGGCGCCGTGGGTGGAGGGGGTCGACAGCCCAAGCGCCTGGTAAAACCATGCCTGATCGATAAGCCAGCCGAGCAGGGCGAGACCGGCCAGGCTGGTAAGTGCCATTAACACCAGGCGCTTGCGAATATGGTGGCGACGGAAATGGCCCAGCTCGTGGGCAAGAACCGCCTCGATCTCATCATGGCTGAGACTCTCCAGCAGCGTGTCGAAAAAGACGATGCGCTTGTTGTTGCCCAGTCCGCTGAAGTAGGCATTACCGTGACTGGAACGGCGTGAGCCGTCCATCACAAAGACGCCGTTGGAGGCAAAGCCGCAACGGGCCAGTAGTTGCTCGATGCGTTGCTCCAGCGCCTTGTCTTCAAGCGGCATGAATTTGTTAAACAGCGGGGCAATGAGCGCCGGGTAGGCCCACAGCATCAGCAGGGTAAAACCGATCCACACACACCACACATAGAACCACCAGTAACTGCCCGCTGAACCCATCAGCCACAGCACCAGGGTGGCCAGGGGCACGCCCAGCAGCAGCATCAACAGCGCCTGCTTGAACAGGTCGTTGAAGTAGAGGCGGGGGGTGGTGCGATTGAACCCGAAACGCTGTTCGATGTTAAACGTGCTGTAGATGGAAAACGGCATCTCCAGCAGGGCGCCGATGAACATCAGGCTGACGATAAAGCCGGTCCCGGTGAGCAGGGCGGGCAGTTCGAGGCCGCGCCAGAGCCCATCGAGCAGTTCCAGTCCCCCGCCCAGGGTCCACAGCAGCAGCAACAGGGCGGCATAGAGGGTTTCATAGATGCCGAAGCGCACCTTGGTCACGGTGTAGTCGGCGGCCTTCTGGTGATCCTTGAGTGATACCGCGCCTGCAAAGGCGGCTGGAACAGCCTTGCGATGGGTACTGACATGTCCTATCTGGCGCAGGGCCAGGTAGATCTGTGTGCTGCTGGCCAGCACCAGCATGACTAAAAACAGCAGGGTAAAACCGTGCATAACCGCCCCTAAAAAACATTGTTCCGAGTGAATGTTATGTTAACCCTGACCCGCTGTTTCAAGCTTGCTCCGTCCGCGGTACACGCAACGGGCCATTCAGGCTAGAATGCCCGATACAACATACAAATGAAACTGCAGGCCCATGACTCAAAATCAAAATAATCTGATCTGGATCGATCTGGAAATGACCGGGCTGGAACCGGACACCGACCGCATTATTGAGATTGCCACCATCGTGACTGATGCCAATCTTAACGTAATTGAAGAGGGGCCGGTGCTTGCCGTGCACCAGAGTGACGGGATTCTCGAGGGGATGGATGAGTGGAATACGCAGCATCATGGAGCCTCGGGGTTGACCGGGCGGGTGCGCGCCAGCAGCGAGAATGAGGCGTCGGCCAGCAGCAAAACCATCGCCTTTCTGCAACGCCACGTGCCGGCCAAGGCCTCGCCCATGTGCGGCAACAGTATCTGCCAGGACCGCCGTTTCCTGGCCCGCTGGATGCCCGAACTGGAGGCCTTCTTCCACTATCGCAACCTTGATGTCAGTACGCTCAAGGAGTTGGCACGGCGCTGGCAGCCGGAAGTGTATGCCGGATTCAGCAAAAAGGGCGCCCACCTGGCGCTGGATGACATCCGCGAGTCGATCGAGGAGTTGCGCCACTACCGGGAACACTTTATCAAGGGCTGAGCAGGCCTGCCCGCATGGCCGCAGGGCGCCGATTTTCCGACACCGTTGGCCACGGCATCGCGAAAGATGACTTGGTACTTTTGTTTTGCATTGTAATGCATTGAAAATAAAGGGTATTATTTTGTTGTCTCGGTTTGGGTACGGTATTTGCTTTAAAGTTGAAAAAACAAAGGTGGTTTGACCATGGCTGAAAACGAAGACCTTGATCTGGATGCGAAAAAGCCTGCCGGAAGCAAAAAGCTGATCATCATTATGATTGTGGCCGGCGTGCTGCTGATCGGTGCCAGTGTCGGTATAACGATGCTGCTACTGGGCGGTGGCGACAAGGGGGAAGAGGCGGCAGAGGAGACGGCTGAGGAGAAGCCGAGCAAACCGCTCTACCTGCCGCTGGAGAAGATCACGGTGAACCTGTCACAGAAGGGGCCGGCCCGTTTCCTCCAGGTGGAGATGCAGGTGATGGCTTTTGACCAGGCCACACTGGATGCAGTGACCGAGCATATGCCGGTGATTCGCAACGACATTCTGGTACTGTTGGCCAGCCAGCCCTTCGAGACATTGAGCACCCAGGAGGGCAAGGAGCAGTTGCGTCAGCAGATCATGGACAAGATCAACAGCGTATTGAAGGTGCAGGGGGGGATGAAGGAACCGAGCCTGCAGGCGATCTATTTCACCAGTTTTATAATGCAGTAGAAAAATCATGTCGACGACCGATCTACTATCACAAGACGAAATCGATGCCCTGTTGCACGGGGTAGAGGGCGGTGATGTCGAGACCGAGAGCGATGAGGGGCTGGCTGAGGGCGAGGTCAGGCAATACGATTTTGCCACCGAGGAGCGCATTGTCCGCGGTCGCATGCCGACCCTGGAGATGATCAATGAGCGTTTCTCCCGCTCCTTCCGTATCTCCCTGTTCAACATGCTGCGCCGCTCGGCCGAGATTGCCGTCGGCGGGGTGGAAATGCTCAAGTTCTCGGAGTATGTGCACACACTGTTTGTACCGACCAGTCTCAACATGATCCGCATCAAGCCGCTGCGCGGTACCGGCCTGATTGTGTTCGAGCCGACGCTGGTCTATATCCTGGTCGACAATTTCTTCGGCGGTGATGGCCGCTACCATGCCAAGATCGAGGGCCGTGAGTTTACCCCGACCGAGCAGCGGGTGATCCAGATGCTGCTGGATATGGCCTTTATCGATCTGACCGATGCCTGGGCGCCGGTGATGGACGTGAAGTTTGAGTACCTGAGCCGTGAGGTCAATCCCCAGTTTGCCAACATTGTCAGCCCCACCGAGGTGGTGGTGGTCTCCAAGATTCACATTGAACTGGAAGGCGGCGGTGGCGATATCCATATCACCATGCCCTATTCCATGGTCGAGCCGATACGTGAAATGCTGGATGCCGGGGTGCAGAGTGACCGCACCGATATCGATGAACGCTGGATCACCGCCCTGCGTGATGAGGTGAAAAGCGCCGAGGTCGAGCTCTCCAGCACCTTGGTGGAGACCGAACTGAGTCTGCGCGAGGTGCTCAATATGGAGCCCGGTGACGTGATACCCATCGACATGCCCGACACCGTCAGTATCCGCGCCGAGGATATCCCGGTGTTTCGCGGTACGCTCGGGGTGCACCGTGACAACTGGGCGATCAAAATTGTTGAACAGGTAGAGAGATTTAACATACCCAACCGTTAGTGTATGTAGGGAGTGCCGTATGAATGACGAAACAGAAACCGAAAGCGTCGATCAGGACGCCATGGCCGACGAATGGGCGGCCGCCATGGAGGAGGCCGGCGAGACCGGTGGTGCGGGTAAGTCCGAACAGGACAACTATGAGCAGGCGGCGATGCAGAACCTCGTGGACGAGGGCGGTTCTCCGCTCACAGAAGAGGGCAACCTGGATGTCATCCTCGATATCCCTGTCACCATCTCACTGGAGATCGGGCGTACCAAGATCAATATCCGCAATCTGCTGCAGTTGAACCAGGGTTCGGTGGTGGAACTGGATCGCCTTGCAGGTGAACCGCTGGATGTGCTGGTCAACAACACCCTCATCGCCCACGGTGAGGTGGTCGTGGTGAACGAAAAGTACGGTATCCGTCTGACCGATGTCATCAGCCCGGCGGAACGGGTCAAAAAGCTCAAATAGGGCGGTTTCGATGCGGCGTACATTGTTAATTATGCTATTTGCCATCTCCACTCCGGGTTGGGGAGCGGAGCAGGCGGCACCGGCACAGGCTGCCTCGGCACTGGCAGAACCGGTAGGTGCGGGGCAGTACGCCCAGGTATTACTCGGACTGGTGTTGATTCTGTTTCTGATCGGCGGCCTGGCGTGGCTGTTGCGTCGCATGGGACAACTGCCTTTCGCCGGCAGCGGCGTGATCCGGATGCAGGCGGGGCTTTCACTGGGACAGCGTGAACGGGTGGTATTGATTCAGGTGGGCAAGACCCAACTGCTGCTGGGTGTGGCACCGGGAAGGGTTCAAACCCTGCACGTGTTTGACCAGCCGATCAGTCTGGACAGTGAGGCGGCCGCCGGCGAGCGTTTTGCCGACAAGCTGGCAGCGGCGCTGAAGCGGGGAGACAAGGCCCAATGATGCGCCTGCTGTGGCTAGTGTTGCTGCTGCTGCCGGGCATCGCCATGGCGCAGCAGGGACTGGAGGCTGTGACCGTCACCACCAATCCCGAGGGCGGCGAGACCTACAGCCTCAGCATCCAGGTGCTGATGCTGATGACGGCCCTCACCTTCCTGCCGGCGGCAGTGATGATGATGACCGCCTTCACCCGTATCATTATCGTGCTGGCCATTTTGCGCCAGGCGATTGGATTGATGCAGGCGCCATCGGGGCAGATCCTGGTGGGCCTGTCCCTGTTTCTCACCTTCTTTGTCATGGCGCCGGTGTTCGACCGTATCAACAGCGAGGCGCTACAGCCCTATTTTCAGGAGCAGATCGGCATCAAGGATGCGCTGGTGGCGGCCGGCAAACCGCTGCACCAGTTCATGCGCCAGCAGACACGCGAGCCGGACCTGCAGCTGTTCGGCAATCTCTCGGGGACCGATGGCTTCGAGTCGCCCGAGGCGATCCCCATGTCGGTGCTGATTCCGGCGTTTGTCACCAGTGAACTGAAAACCGCCTTTCAGATCGGCTTTCTGATCTTCATCCCCTTTTTGATTATCGACCTGGTGGTGGCCAGCGTACTGATGTCCATGGGTATGATGATGCTCTCGCCGATGATCATCTCGCTGCCGTTCAAGCTGATGCTGTTTGTCCTGGTCGATGGCTGGAGCCTGGTGATGGGTACCCTGGCTTCCAGTTTCTATGTGGCAGGATAGGTGGCCGGCATGACACCAGAGACGGTACTGACGGTATTTCAACAGGCGCTGGAGGTGATCATCATGTTGATCATGATCATCCTGCTGCCGGCCCTGATGGTGGGCCTGCTGGTCGCCATGTTCCAGGCGGCGACCCAGATCAATGAGATGACGTTGAGTTTTATCCCCAAGATTCTGGTGACCCTTGCCGTGCTGATGCTGGCCGGTCCGTGGATGCTGAATCTGGTGGTTGATTTCACCCGGCGCCTGTTTAACAACATCCCGATGCTGATCGGGTAGCGGGCAGGTGACGGGCCGATGAACTTTACCACGGCAGAGATCACCGCCTGGATCGGCACCTTCCTCTGGCCCCTGTTCCGCATCGGCGCGATGTTTACGGCCGCCCCCATTATCGGGGCACGCAGCGTGCCGGTGCGGGTGCGCCTGATCTTCGCCATTGCCGTGAGTCTGGTCATCGTACCGGTGTTGCCGCCGATGCCGGCGGTCGAACCGTTCAGCTGGGCAGGACTGGTCATCATCCTGCAGCAGATCCTGATCGGCGTGGTGATGGGCTTTATCGTGCAGCTGATCTTCGCCGCCATTATCACCGGCGGTCAGATGATAGCGATGCAGATGGGTTTGGGCTTTGCCTCCATGGTCGATCCGCAGAACGGCACACAGGTACCGGTGCTAAGTCAGCTCTATCTTATGATGACCACGTTGCTGTTCCTCGGCATGAACGGCCACCTGGTGCTGATTGAGCTGCTGGCCGAGAGTTTCCGTCTGATGCCGGTTGGCGGCGAGGTGATGGTGCGCGATGCGTTCTGGGCCGTCGCCCTGTGGGGCAGCCAGATGTTTGCCGGGGCCGTGTGGCTGGCGTTGCCGGCGGTGGCCTCGCTGCTGATGGTGAATATCGCCTTTGGCGTCATGGCGCGTGCTGCACCGCAGCTGAATATCTTTGCCATCGGTTTTCCGGTCTCCATGATGATGGGCTTTGTGGTGATCTACATGACATTGCCCAACGTGATCCCGCAGTTCGACTCGATCATGCAGGATGCCTTCAGTCTCATTCGCACTGTTCTAACCCCATAGGTATGGACGATGGCAGAGAGTGACGGTCAGGAAAGAACGGAACAGGCGACGCCCAAACGGCTCCAGGAGTCGAAGGAGAAGGGCCAGGTTCCCCGATCGAAGGAGCTTGGCACCGTCGCCACCCTGCTGACGGCGGCGGGCATGTTCATCGCCATCGGCGACAACATGCTCACCGGTCTGGCAGACCTGCTGGTGCACAATTTCACCCTCAGCCGGGAAGAGGTCTTTGACAGCGGCATCCTGTTCAGTCGTTTTCTCAATACGGTGATCGAGGCGCTGTCTATCCTCGCACCGTTTTTCATCATGCTCGCGCTGGCGGCAGTGGTCGCCTCGATTGCCCTGGGCGGCTGGAATTTCTCCGCCCAGGCGATGAGTTTCAAGTGGGACAAGCTGGACCCGGTCAAGGGACTGGGCCGGGTGTTCTCATGGCGCGGACTGGTTGAAATGTTCAAGGGGCTGGCCAAATTCGTGCTGGTCGCCACTGCCGCCATCCTGCTGCTGTCTTTCCAGGGCGATCACTTCCTCGCCCTCGGCGGTGAGCCGCTGCCCATGGCTCTGGCCCACACCGGCGACCTGTTGACCTGGTCGTTTCTGGCGATCAGCTCGGTGCTGCTGCTGGTGGTGGCGATTGATGTGCCGTTCCAGCTCTGGGACCATGCGCGCCAGCTGAAGATGACCCGCCAGGAGGTCAAGGAGGAGGGCAAGCAGACCGAGGGTAGTCCCGAGGTGAAGGGCAAGCAGCGCCGTCTGCAGATGGAGGTGGCACAGCGGCGCATGATGGAGGAGGTGCCCAAGGCCGACGTGGTGGTCACCAACCCGACCCACTATGCGGTGGCCCTGCGCTATGACCAGGAGGCGATGGGGGCACCGGTGGTGGTCGCCAAGGGTGCCGACCTGATCGCCCAGCAGATCCGCAGCATCGCGCGCGAACACCAGGTGCCGGTACTCGAGGCGCCTCCCCTGGCCCGCGCCATCTACCACAGCACCGAGCTGAACGCCCCCATCCCCGAAGGGCTCTACCGTGCCGTCGCCCAGGTGCTGGCCTATGTCTACCACCTGCGCCAGGGCCCGATCTACAACCGCGAGGGCCAGGCCCCGGATCTGGATCTGCCGATTCCCGAGGAGTTCAGGCGGGATGAATAGCAACGATTGTCAAAAATGGCACGGTTTGTGGATGTCCTCTCCCTGACAACAATTTTTTGACATCCGGTTGACGCGTATTTGTGGCGGCAGCCGGAACGGGAAGAAGGTATAACATCCAGATGGCACAGGCTGTTGGCGCTCTAACAACCATTCGCGAGCTGGGACGTAGCGGTCTCGGCGCCCCCTTGATGGTGGTCATTCTGTTATCGATGGTGGTGCTGCCGCTGCCGCCGTTCATGCTCGATATCTTCTTCACCTTCAACATATCGCTGTCGCTGATCATCCTGCTGGTGACGGTCTACGCCCTGCGACCGATGGATTTTGCCGTCTTCCCGACCATACTGCTTATCGCCACGCTGCTGCGCCTGGCGTTGAATGTCGCCTCCACCCGCGTGGTGTTGCTGGAAGGCCATACCGGCACCGGGGCGGCCGGCCAGGTGATCGAATCGTTCGGCGAGTTTGTGGTGGGCGGCAACTATGCCGTCGGCCTGGTGATCTTCGTCATCCTCATCATTATCAACTTCGTCGTGGTGACCAAGGGCGCCGGGCGCATCTCCGAGGTGAGCGCGCGCTTCACCCTGGATGCGATGCCGGGCAAGCAGATGGCCATCGATGCCGACCTTAACGCGGGTATCCTCAGCCAGGACGAGGCCAAGGCGCGGCGCGAGGAGGTGGCCATGGAGGCCGATTTCTACGGTTCCATGGACGGTGCCAGCAAGTTTGTCCGCGGTGATGCGGTCGCCGGCATCCTCATCACCCTGCTCAATGTCATCGGCGGCCTGTCCATCGGTATCATCCAGCACGACATGGCCGCGGGCGAGGCGGCGCAGAATTACATCCTGCTGACCATCGGTGACGGGCTGGTGGCGCAGATCCCCTCCCTGGTGCTCTCCACCGCGGCCGGCATCATCGTCACCCGTGTCTCCGCTTCGCAGAGAATGGGCGAGCAGGTGCTGGCCCAGGTGTTCAGCGACCCGCGTGTCATGGGCATTGTGGCCGGCGTGTTGCTGGCACTGGGCATGATCCCCGGTATGCCCAACCTGCCGTTCCTGATGCTGGCAGCAGCCATCGGCGGCGGTGCCTGGTGGGTCAGTCAGCAGCAGCGCCAAAAGCAGGCCGCCCAGCAGCAGGCGGAGCAGGAGGAGGCGGCACAGGCGGCGGCCGAGCCGAGCACCGAATTGAAGGAACTGACCTGGGATGATGTGCCCCAGGTGGACCCCATCGGTCTGGAGGTGGGATACCGCCTCATCCCCATGGTGGACAAGAGCCAGGGGGGCGAGTTGATGGCCCGTATCAAGGGGGTGCGCAAGAAGCTCTCCCAGGAACTGGGCTTTCTCATTCCCCCGGTACATATCCGCGACAACCTTGACCTGTCGCCCACCACCTACCGTATCAGCCTGATGGGCGTCACCATCGGTGACACAGAAATCCATCCCGATCGCGAGATGGCGATCAATCCCGGCCAGGTCTATGGCGAGTTGAGCGGGATCAAGGGCAAGGACCCCGCCTTTGGCCTGGATGCGGTATGGATTGAACCGGCACAGCGTGACCATGCGCAGAGCCTGGGTTATACCGTGGTCGATCCCAACACCGTGGTGGCCACCCACCTGAGCCAGATACTGCAGACCCATGCCCATGAGTTGCTGGGCCACGAAGAGGTGCAGAAGCTGCTCGAGCAACTCGGCAAGAGCGCCCCCAAACTGGTGGAGGATCTGGTCCCCAACCAGCTACAGCTTGGCAGCGTGGTCAAGGTGCTGCAAAACCTGCTGTCCGAAGGCATACCGATCCGCGACATGCGCGGTATTGCGGAGACACTGGTGGAGAGTGCCCCCCACTCCCAGGATGCCGGTTTCTTGACAGCCCAGGTCCGCATGGCGCTGGGACGAATGATTGTCCAGCAAATCAATGGCTTAAGGCCTGAGCTGGATGTCATTACACTGTCTCCTGAGCTGGAACAGATATTGCTTCAGAGTGTTCAGGCCGGTGAGGAAGGCGGTGCGGGTATAGAACCGGTACTGGCGGAACGGCTCCATACGGGGCTTGCCGACAGTACCCGCAACATGGAGATGGCCGGCAAGCCTGCCGTGCTGCTTATCTCGCCGCCACTGCGTGAGTTGCTGGCACGTTTTGTCAAACATACGATTCCGGGCCTGCACGTGCTCTCCTACAGCGAGGTGCCGGATGACAAGCAGTTGAAGATTGTCGCTACAGTGGGCAATCAGCAGGAACAGCGACAGGCATAGTCCTGCACTGTAAATGAGGGCTGGAAGTATGAGAATTAAACGTTATTTTGCTGCCGATATGCGCCAGGCGATTCGCCTGGTCAGGGAAGAACAGGGGCCCGATGCGGTGATCCTGTCAAACAGCCGTGTCGAGGGGGGCGTTGAGATCGTTGCCGCGTTGGATTACGACGAGGAACTGGTCAACCAGATGGCGGCAGAGGAGCCGCAACAGTCTGCCGCAAGCGCCAAGCCGGTGTCCGTCGCAACAAACGTGAGTACATCGAGCCCGTTTGAACCGCCGTTGCCCGAACAACATGAGGCTCCCCGTCCTGCAGCGCCGGCAAAGCAGATCAGCTGGTCGCAGGAGCCCAGCCTGGTGGCGATGAAGGATGAAATCAGGACACTGCGCGGCATGCTGGAGGGACAGTTGTCCGGCCTTGCCTGGAGCGAGATGGAACGCCGACATCCGCTATATACCAGCCTGTTTGAGCGACTGATGCGTTTTGGCTTGAGCCCCCGGCTGTGCCGCAGCATAGCCGATCGGATCGAAATCGGCGAGGATGGCGACAAAAACTGGCTGTCCGCCCTCGCGCTGCTGGCCCGGCACCTGCCGGTGACCGGTGATGACATTATCAATCGGGGCGGCAAGATCGCCCTTGTCGGACCGACCGGGGTCGGCAAAACGACCACCGTGGCCAAGCTTGCCGCACGCTACATCCTGCGTCACGGCCCCGGTCGCGTGGCACTGGTGACCACGGACAGCTACCGCATCGGTGCCTATCAACAGCTGCGCACCTACGGTCGTATCCTCGGTGTGCCGGTCCATGTGGCCAAGGATGCGGAAGAACTGCATACCATTCTCGATTCGTTGCGCGATGTGCCGCTGGTATTGATCGATACCGCTGGAATGAGTCAGCGCGATATGCGCCTGTCGGAGCAGTTCGCCATGCTGCGTGACCCGCAGTTGCAGATCCGCAACTACGTGGTGCTCTCCACCACCACGCAGCGTTCGGTGCTGGACGAGGTGGTCAAGGCGTTTAAACACCTCTCGCCCGAAGGCTGTATTTTGACGAAAATCGATGAAAGTGCCGTGCCCGGCGAGGCGCTGTCGGTGGTGGTGAACCAGCAGTTGCCCGTGGCCTATGTCGGTGATGGCCAGCGGGTGCCTGAGGATCTGCACCCGGCACGTGCGAACAATCTTATCAACCGCAGCGTCAAGTTGATGAGCCAACGGGGCGCTGCTCAACTGGACGATGACGAGGTGGCACTCATGTATGGCAAGACAGGACGTGCCCAACAAGGATAAACTTGTCAGCCATTGATGATGACTGACTAACGATAACTCGAATAAGCGGGCTAAAATGGCGGCAGATCAGGCGGAAGGCATACGGCGCATGGCAAAACCAAAACCGGTACGGGTGCTGGCTGTGGCCAGCGGTAAAGGCGGGGTGGGCAAGACCAATGTCTCGGTCAACCTCGCCACCGCCCTGAGTCAGTTGGGGCACAGCGTGCTGGTGATGGACGCTGATCTGGGGCTGGCCAACGTCGATGTCATGCTGGGTCTGCATCCTGCCTACAACCTCTCTCATGTGATGAGCGGTGAGCGTAACCTCGAGGAGGTTATCGTTGATGCACCCGGCGGTTTCAAGGTGATTCCCGCCTCCTCGGGTATTCAGGCGATGGCCGAAATGAGCCAGGCGGAGCATGCGGGACTGGTGCGTGCCTTCAGCGAGCTGAGTACCGATGTCGATGTGCTGCTGGTCGATACCGCCGCCGGCATCTCCGACAGTGTGGTGAGCTTCTCCAAGGCGGCCCAGGAGATACTGGTTGTGGTGTGCGACGAGCCGGCTTCCATCACCGATGCCTATGCCCTTATCAAACTGCTCAACCGTGATCACGGCATGCGCCGTTTCCATATTCTGGCCAATATGGCGCACAGCGTTCAGGAAGGGCGTGATCTGTTTGCCAAACTGGTCAAGGTGACCGACCAGTTCCTTGACGAGGTGGTGCTCGACTACGTCGGCAGCATCCCCTATGACGAATATCTGCGCAAGGCGATAAAAAAGCAGCGCTCTGTGGTGGAGTCGTTTCCGCGCAGCAAATCCGCCCAGGCCTTCAAGCAGATGGCACAGAAGATCGAAGGCTGGCCGTTGCCCCATGCGGCGGACGGCCATCTTGCGTTTTTTGTCGAGCGGCTGGTGCAAACCAGCCAGCCCGAGTGGGAGGGGTTGGGATGAACCGTGCGGCAATGCATTACCACACGGAGGATGCCGGTGCAGAACTGGTAACCCGGCATGCACCGCTGGTTAAGAAAATTGCCTATCACCTTACCGCACGGCTGCCCGATGAGGTGCAGGTCGATGACCTGATCCAAAGCGGTATGATGGGACTGCTGGAAGCGGCACGCCATTTTAATGCGGGCCACGGCGCCAGCTTTGAGACCTACGCCAGTATTCGCATTCGCGGCGCCATGCTTGATGAGGTGAGAAAACAGGACTGGTTGCCGCGTTCCGTGCACACCAAGGTGCGGCAGCTGGCCGAAGCGATTCGCGCCGTTGAGAACCGGGAGGGGCGCGATGCCCAGGATGGCGAGGTCGCTGCACAACTGGAGATGTCGCTTGAGGAGTATCACGTACTTCTGAATGATGCGAAAGGCTGTCGCATTGTCCATTATGATGATGTCGGTGCTGAGGAGGGCAGCTTTCTGGAACGCATTCCGGATGAAAGCGGCGAGGTGGTGGAGCAGTTGCAGAATCAGGAGTTGCGCAACCAGCTTGCCGATCAGATCGCAAGCCTGCCGGAGAAGGAACGGCTGGTGATGGCGCTCTATTACACCGAGGAGCTGAATTTGCGTGAAATCGGCGAGGTGATGGGCGTGACAGAATCACGTGCCTGCCAGATACGAAGTCAGGCACTGTTGCGGCTAAGATCGCGTATGAGCGGGCACCCTGGGAAGGGGCGCCCTAGTGATTCCGGTGCAGGGATTATGCTATAAACCTTTGTATAAACTTTAAAGCGTGTTTACCACACCAACCGCGCGGGACGGGCGTTGCAGAGCGAAGATAAAAGCGGTGTGATGCCCGGTATGTCCCCTGGCGGAGATTGGAGGTTACTTTGGATAAAAATATCAAGATTCTTGTGGTGGACGATTTTTCCACCATGCGGCGAATTATCAAGAATCTGCTGCGCGACCTGGGTTTTACCAACACCAGCGAAGCGGATGACGGCACGACGGCACTGCCCATGTTGCAGTCGGGTAATTTCGATCTGCTGGTCACCGACTGGAACATGCCCGGCATGCAGGGTATCGACCTTTTGAAGGCGGTACGCGCCGATCCGAATCTGTCCCATATGCCTGTTCTGATGGTAACGGCCGAGCAGAAAAAGGAGCAAATAATCGAGGCGGCCAAGGCGGGTGTGAACGGGTATATCGTCAAGCCCTTTACTGCTGCAACCCTCAAGGAAAAACTCGAAAAAATATTCGAGCGTATGGAAGGTTGATACGACAAAAAAGCCGGTGATACACATACTGTCCGGAGGGTGTGAGGGCATGACCGAGAAGAACCAAATTTTGAACGAAGATTACCAACAGCGCATACAGGAACTGGCCCGGATGGCCGAACAGGGGAATGCTGAGGGTACAGAGCGCTTAATTGACGAACTGACCAACATGCGCGAGCAGAGCCTGTTCAATGAACTGGGCAAGTTGACCCGCCAGTTTCACGAGGCGCTCAACAGCTTTCGCCTCGATGCCCGTATCTCGAATCTTGCAGAAAAAGATTTCCCGGATGCCAAGGAGCGTCTGCGCTACGTCATCACCATGACCAACACGTCCGCCGACAGAAGTCTGACCGCGGCCGAGGAGTCATTGCCGCTGTGCGAGTCGATTGGCAGTCAGGCGGCCAATTTCAAGGATGAGTGGGAACGTTTTACCCGTCGCGAGATGAGTGCCGATGAGTTTCGAACCATGAGTGGTCGTCTTATCGAGTTTTTTGATCAAATCTCCGATGGCAGCGACCAGCTGAAGAACAACCTCAATGAGGTCATTATGGCGCAGGATTTCCAGGACCTGACCGGCCAGATTATCACCCGGGTGATATCGCTGGTGGATGAGATGGAGATTAGCCTGGTGGAACTGATTCGGATATCGGGCCAGAATCTTGCGCCCCATGCAGAAGCCGAGAAAAAGGAAGAGGAAGACCGGATCAAGGCAGAAGGACCCGCAGTACCTGGACTCGATACCGAAGGTACCGTTTCAGGGCAGGATGAGGTGGATGATCTTTTGTCGAGCCTGGGTTTTTAAGGGGTAGGTTATGGCTCTGGATGCGGATGACGAAATCTTACAGGACTTTCTGGTTGAAGCTTCAGAGATCCTGGAACAGTTGAATGAGCAACTGGTCGACCTGGAGCAGAGTCCGACCGACGCCGATCTGCTCAATGCGGTATTCCGCGGATTCCATACCATAAAGGGCGGGGCGGGCTTTCTCAGCCTGGAGCCCCTGGTCAATGTCTGCCACCGTGCCGAGGATGTATTCAACCTGTTGCGCAATGGCGAGAAGAGTGTCACACCGGAGCTGATGGACACCATGCTCCAGGTGCTCGACGTGCTCAATGACCAGTTTGCCAGCCTGCAGGCGATGGAGGAGCCCGAGCATGCCGCTCCCGAATTGTTGCAACGCCTGGAACAGATGAACTGCCCGGATGGCGCCGAGCCCCCCGTCGCTGAAGCGGCCGCCGCAGAGCCGGCACCGGGCGAGGCGGCAGCACCTGAATCCGTCGAAGAGCCGGCAGCCCAGGCCCCTGCGCCCCCCACGGTGGCCGAAGCAGCATCCGGTGATATTACCGACGAAGAGTTTGAGGCCCTGCTCGATGCCCTGGACAAGGGCGAGGCGCCGGTGGCCGGTGCCCCTGCGGCCCCGCCAGAGGCGAAGGCGGCTGCAGCGGGGGATGAGGATATTACCGAGGAGGAGTTTGAGGCGCTGCTCGATGAACTCCACGGCAAGGGCAAGTTTGGCGGTGCGCCCGGTGCGGCGCCGGCAGGCGGTGCCCCTGCGGCCCCGCCAGAGGCGAAGGCGGCTGCGGCAGGGGATGAGGATATCACCGAGGAGGAGT
>JBFEUI010000052.1:0-17398 GCA_041547565.1 Thiohalomonadaceae bacterium | reverse complement strand
TCAGGTATCAGGTATCAGGTATCAGGTATCAGGCTCTATTGTGATTCCGATAAACATAGTGTCAACCGCAGATGTTCAACAAACACCTCATCCACTCACCCGGCAGCATCCTACCGAACCCGCCCATTCATTCCTCTTTCCTCTTTCCTCTTTCCCGAGTATCTTCCCCCGATGGCCAAGACACTGATGATCCAGGGCACCACATCCGATGCCGGCAAGAGCGTGCTTGTCGCCGGCCTGTGCCGCCTGCTCATGCGCCGCGGCATCGCGGTCGCGCCGTTCAAGCCGCAAAACATGGCGCTGAATTCCGCGGTCACCCGCGATGGCGGCGAGATCGGCCGGGCCCAGGCCGTCCAGGCGCAGGCGGCGGGCATCGAGCCGCACACCGATATGAACCCGGTGCTGCTGAAACCGAGCAGCGATCAGGGGGCGCAGGTCATCATTCACGGTCGCGCCCTCACCGAAATGGACGCGCAAGATTATCACCACTACAAAAGTACGGCCATGGCGGCAGTGCTGGCCTCCTACCAACGCCTGGGACAAAGCTATGCCGCGCTTGTCGTCGAGGGGGCCGGCAGCCCGGCAGAGATAAACCTGCGCGATCGGGACATTGCCAACATGGGTTTTGCCGAAACGGTGGACTGTCCTGTCGTGCTAGTTGCCGACATCGATCGCGGCGGTGTCTTTGCCCACCTGGTCGGTACCCTGGAACTGCTCTCGGAGAGCGAACGCGAACGCATCGCCGGCTTTGTCATCAATCGCTTTCGCGGTGACATCACCCTGTTGCACTCCGGCATCGAATGGCTGGAACAGCGCACCGGCAAGCCGGTGCTTGGGGTGCTGCCCTACCTGCACGGACTCCACCTTGAGGCCGAGGATGCGCTGACCGGCAACAGCGCGGCACAGCATGCAAACGCGATCCGGGTTGTCGTCCCGGCATTGCCGCGCATCAGCAACCACACCGATTTTGATGCCCTGCGCCACCACCCGCAGGTCGATTTTCGTTTTGTCGGGCCCGGCGAGGCAATCCCCCCCGCTGACTTGATTGTGCTGCCGGGCAGCAAGAATGTGCGCGCCGATCTCAACTGGCTGAGGCGTCACGGCTGGGAGCCGTCGATACAGCGTCACCTGCGCTATGGCGGAAAGCTTATAGGCATCTGCGGTGGATTTCAGATGCTCGGCACGGCCCTGCATGACCCGCACGGCCTTGAGGATGAGGCCGGCAGCAGCGAGGGGCTGGGACTGCTGGATCTGGAGACCGAAATAGAAAAGGAAAAAACGCTGATGCGCGGTTGCGGTCGGCTGCAGATCGGGAACAGTCCGGTCAGCGGCTACGAGATCCACATGGGAGTGAGCCGGGGCGCGGCACTGCAAAGACCGGCGATACACCTCGACGATGGCCGCAGGGACGGCGCGCTGAGTGCTGACGGCCAGATTTTGGGCACCTACCTGCACGGCCTGTTTGATGAGTCGGAGGCGTGCCGGGGGTTGCTCGCCTGGGCCGGGCTGGAGCAGCCGCAAGTCCACGACTACCACGCGCTGCGCGAACAGCACATCGACCGCCTGTGCGATGCGCTGGAGCAGCACCTGGATCTGCCGCACCTGTTTAAGATCATCGGCTTCGACAACGATGGCAGCACGCTCAAAAATCCTGTTGATTCCCGACACATTGGTAATGAGAGACAAGGTACAAGGTAGTCAGATTTTCTCCACTCGCACCCGGCCACTGCGCGCTCCTGTCAAAGAAAGCGCTGACTCGCTACAATAACCAGCGTCATTTACGCAACACACAAGCGATATGGACCTCAGCCCGTTACACGAAACCCTGCAGCGTATCGAATCCGATCCCCGCTCCGGCCAGTCTCTGCTGCTCTATGCGCTGGTTAAAACCCTCTCCATTCCCCAGGGCGGTCACAACTACCTGCTAACCAAGCTCAAGGAGATGAATCCGGATACCCGCCAGTTGGCCTACGCCCTGATGGAACTGATGGTTCTCGGGGCAACAGCCAAAGCCGAATGGCAACAGGCGGTGGAAAAGATGGACCGGGCCATCGCCGGTTGAGCCTTCATGGATAAACCATTCTGGGAACAACCGCTCGAGTCACTCAACAGCGAACAGTGGGAGCAGCTGTGTGACGGCTGTGCCCGCTGCTGCCTGATCAAGCTGGAAGATGAGGAGACCGGCGAGCGCTTTACCACCTGCGTGGTCTGCAGGTATCTCGACCTGGAAACATGCCGCTGCACCGAATACGCCAGACGCGCCGAACTGGTGCCCAGCTGCGTGCAGGTGACAGCGGAAAATGTGCGGCAACTTGACTGGATGCCATCGAGCTGCGCCTACCGTCTGCGCGCCGAAAACCGCCCCCTTCCCGAGTGGCATCCACTTGTCAGCGGTACACCCGACTCGGTACACGAGGCCGGCATTTCGGTACGCCACTTCGCCATCAGCGAAGCGGGCATCGATGATGACGAACTGGAAGAGTACATCATAGATTAACACCGTTGTTTTCCAAGGTTACTTTCGATTGCTTTTTCAACAGACAGGCGCCATCTGGTCTATATTTTCAGACAGAGTCAAAGCGGGGTTAGTGTATGGAAAGGCGACTGTTACAACAGTTGACGGCAAGTGAACTTGAGCAGTACCAGCAAGAGCTTGGGGCGGCATGTGAGAGGCATGCCGAATGGCTGGCACGGCTAAACCGCACACTCATCTGCCATAGCCAGCCGGACCCCGACGATCTGGCAAAGACCCCACACCGTCACTGCCGTTTCGGCCGCTGGTATTATGGCGTGGACAATCCCGTCCTGAACAGCAACAGCCACTTCATACGTATCGGTGATGTGCACGAAATGATGCACAGCGTGGCCAGCAAGATACTCTCCAAATCACTGGAAGAGGAACCCATCACCACACGCGAATACGACCAGTTGGCACAACTTGCACTGCAGCTACGTGAGGCTACAGACGATTTGCGCGACGAGATGCAGGGCGACCGGGCACTCAATGCCAAGGTCCTCGGCGCCATATTTGAAAATGCACGCGAGGGAGTCATCATCACCGACACCTCGGGAACAATTATCAGCGTCAACCGTGCCTTTGAAAATGTCACGGGCTTCGGTGCTGACGAGATTATCGGCAAGAGTCCCAACATACTCTACTCCGGTCGGCACGATGACGAGTTCTACCGCAAGATGTGGCAATGCATCGAAAGCGAGGGCACATGGTCGGGTGAGATCTGGAATCGTCGCAAAGACGGCAAGGAGTACCTGGAGTGGCTGTCGATCAGCTCAATCACCAACAACGAGGGCGACAAGACCCACTATATCGGCATCTTCTCCGATATCACCTCGGAAAAAGAGAGCATCGAACGCATCCAATACCTCGCCCATTACGATCAACTCACCGACCTGCCCAATCGCGTGCTGTTCCAGGACCGCCTGAAACAGGCACTGGCCAAGGCACGGCGTGACGGCAGCGAGGTGGCTGTACTGTTCATGGATCTGGATGGTTTTAAAGAGGTCAATGACAGTGTAGGTCACAGCATCGGTGATGCACTGCTGCAACAGGTGGCCAAACGTCTGCTCAGCCACACGCGCGAGTCGGACACCGTATCACGGTTCGGGGGGGATGAATTTATCCTGCTACTGACCAGCTTTAGCGGCAAAAACGGCGTGGCCGGCGTGGCCGGGAAGATCCTCGAGGAGATCGACCAGCCCTTTGAGGTGGAAGGTCATACGCTGCATGTCACCACCAGCATTGGCATCAGCCTGTTCCCGGCCGACGGCGATGACTGCGATACGCTGCTCAAGCGTGCCGATATCGCCATGTACCAGGCCAAACGAAACGGCAAAAACCAGTTCCGGTATTTCCTCTCGGACATTGCCCCTGAAGGTCTCTAACCGAGACTCTTGCTCGCCACCTCATAGACATCACGCGACAGTGCCGGTTGCGCCATGATTCGCTCCAGCTCGGTTTTCATCAGCGCCCTGTGGCTCTCATCATAGCGCTGCCAGTGGGTGAGCGGCTCAAGCAAACGCGAGGCGATCTGCGGGTTGAGTGCGTTGAGTTCGATCACCTGTTCGGCAAGAAAACGGTAACCGGCACCATCGGCCTGATGGAAATTGACCGGATTGCGGATACAGAATGCACCAATAAGCGAGCGCACCCGGTTGGGGTTCTTCAGGGTGAAATCCGGGTGTTGCATCAGCGCCTGCACCCGCAGCAGCGTCTGCGGCTGGGGGGAGGTGGCCTGCAGCGCAAACCACTTGTCCAGCACCAGCTGATCGGAACGCCAGCGCCGGTAAAACGCTTCCACGGCATCCCCGGCAGCGGCACTTCCCGTGTGGACCAACGCCACCAGCGCCGCCATTACATCGGTCATGTTGTCTGCGTCCCGGTACTGCGCCAGACACAACTGCTCAATCTCCGCATCACCCAGTTCCATCAGATAGGCAAGGCAGAGATTTTTTAACCGGCGCCGTCCCATCGCCTCGGCATCGATGCGATAGGCCTCCCCGCTGTTGAGGCGTCTGTAGGTCGCCAACAGTGTCTCACGGTGGGCTCGCGCCAGGGCACCTCGCAGGTATTGTCGTACACGGTGGGCAGACTCCGGCCTCACGACGGCCATGAACTCGGCCAGGTACTCCTCCGGCGGCAGTGACAGCGCCTCGGCACGCAGCGCCATATCGAGTTTTTCATCGGCCAGCGTTTTACCGAAGGCCATAGTCAGGCCCTCATCCAGTTTCTCGGCGGCACCCCGCTCAAGCAACCCCAGCATCACACGCAGGCCCAGTTGTTGCCCGGCTTCCCAGCGGTTGAACGAATCATCGTCATGCGCCATGAGAAAGGCCAGTTCATCATCACTATAGGCGTACTCGAGCTTGACCGGTGCCGAGAAGCCGCGCAGCAGTGACGGTACCGGCTGCTGCGCTATCTGCCGGAAGACGAAGTTGCATTCTTCCTTGTCGAGCAGCACGACCCGCTCGTGGCCACTCGCGCGGCTCTCGCCCTCCAACAGCAGCGAGAGCGGCTGCCCCGCGTTATCCAGCAGCGCCAGTTTCACCGGGATGGACAACGGCTGCTTCTGCGCCTGGCCCGGTGTGGGCGGCGTATGCTGCTGCAGCGTCAGGGTATAGGTCTTTGCATTGGCATCGTAACTGCCGCATGCCTTCACCACCGGCGTTCCCGCCTGGCCATACCAGCGCTTGAAAGCAGTCAGGTCAATCTCATTGGCCGTCTCCATCGCCGCCACAAAATCGTCGGTCGTCACCGCCTGACCGTCGTGCCGCTCAAAGTAGAGATCACTGCCCTTGCGAAAACCCTCGCCGCCGAGCAGGGTGTGCAGCATGCGCACCAGCTCGGCGCCCTTTTCATACACCGTCAGGGTGTAGAAATTGTTGATCTCGACATAGGAATCGGGACGCACCGGGTGGGCCATCGGCCCGGCATCCTCGGCGAACTGGCGGGTGCGCAACAGGCTCACATCATCGATACGCTTGACCGCCGCCGAATTCATGTCAGCGGTAAACTGCTGGTCACGAAATACGGTAAAGCCCTCTTTCAGGCTCAACTGAAACCAGTCGCGGCAGGTCACCCGGTTGCCCGACCAGTTGTGAAAGTATTCGTGGGCGATCACCCCCTCGATGCCGACAAAATCAGTGTCGGTCGCGGTCTCGGGACGCGCCAGCACATAGCGCGAATTGAATATATTCAGCCCCTTGTTCTCCATTGCCCCCATGTTGAAGTCATCCACCGCAACGATCATGTAGATATCCAGATCGTACTCCCGGCCATAGACCTCCTCATCCCAGCGCATCGCCTTTTTCAGTGAGGCCATGGCGTGGCCGGTCTTGTCCTCGTTGCCGTGCTGCACGTAGATCTTCAGCGCCACCTCCCTGCCCGATGCGGTGGTAAAGCTGTCCTCAACACAGGCCAGATCACCGGCAACCAGGGCAAACAGGTAACACGGCTTGTGAAACGGATCATTCCAGGTGGCAAAGTGGCGTCCGCCTTCAAGTTCTCCGGTTTCAACCAGGTTGCCGTTGGAGAGCAGCACCGGGTACTTTTTGCGGTCGGCCTCGATACGCGTGGTGAATACGGTCATCACGTCGGGTCGATCGGGAAAATAACTGATCTTGCGAAACCCCTCCGCCTCGCACTGGGTACAGAAGTTCCCGCCCGAGATGTAGAGACCCTCCAGCGCGGTATTGGCAGAGGGGTTGATGCGCGTCTCTATGTCAATAACAAACTGTTCCGGCGGCTCAATGATGGTAAGACTGTCGGCCGTAAGGCTGTATGCCTCTGCCGGCATAGCCACACCGTCCAGTTTCAGCCGTACAAGCTCAAGCTCCTGGCCATCGAGCACCAGCGGCCTGACACCCCCGGCATAGGGGTAGGCCGCCTTGATGTGCATCCGGCTCCGTACCAGAGTCGCTGTTTCATCAAGCCTGAAGGTCAGCTCAATCGTCTCGACGCTGTAATCGGGCGCGCTGTAATCCTTCAAATAGATTGGTTCGGGTGTTTCGCTATTTTCCATTTACTGTCAAAAACCGGTTATAGGAATCAGTGGCCAAATCATAACAACATGGCCTGCGGAACACACGATCAATCCCTTCCCAGCGCATCACTTTCGGCCCTGCGACCGCATTCTGCTCGGCACACCCAGAAACGCGATAACGCACTGATTCTCATGGTTTATTGGATGCCGGATTAGTGGTATTCTATCAGCCATAAATCACAGGGAGAGAAAGAGGTAGGGACGAAACCAACCATTGCTGAAATAGAGAAATATCCATGGCAGTTCTCTCCGTGTGGAGACGGGCACAGCACATTGCCGTTGTTCTTATGCTGCTGGCCAGTTACATCCCTGCATCCACCGCACAGCCCGGCTCAGCCACGGCGCCGAACAGTTCCCTGAAAGACGAACCGATCCGCCCCATACCCGCCCCCACTTCGCTGGACCGCAACAAGGTACTGCTCGGGGAAAAACTCTTCCACGATCCCCGCCTCTCCCACGACAACACCATCAGCTGCGCCAGCTGCCACCTGCTGGAGCGCGCCGGTACCGATGCAAAACCGGTGGCCGTGGGTATCGATGGCGCCCAGGGCATGCTCAACACCCCGACCGTGTTTAACAGCCGCTTCAACCTCGCCCAGTTCTGGAACGGCCGTGCCCAGACACTGGAAGAACAGGCGACAGGCCCGATTCACAACCCCATTGAGATGGGATCGAACTGGTCTGAAATAGCCGGCAAGCTGCGCCGCGACCGGCAACTGGTCAGCGAAATCGAGGCCGTCTACCCCGACGGCCTCACCCTGAAAAACATCGCCGACGCCATCGCCGCCTACGAGCGCTCACTGTTGACTCTGGACGCCCCGTTTGACCGCTACCTGCGCGGCGACAGGAACGCCATCTCCGACCAGGCCAAAAAGGGCTACGAACTGTTCAAATCCTATGGCTGCATCTCCTGCCACCAGGGAGTGAATGTGGGTGGCAACATGTACCAGCAGCTGGGGGTAATGGGGGACTATTTTGCCGACCGGGGCAACATCAGCAAGGCCGATTACGGGCGCTTCAATGTCACCGGGGATGCAGCGGACAGATATTTTTTCAAGGTGCCCAGCCTGAGGCTCGTCACTCAAACCGCCCCCTATTTTCACGACGGCAGCGTACAAAGCCTGTCGCAGGCCATCAGGCTGATGGCCAGATATCAGCTCGGGCGCAGCATACCCGATAAGGATATCAAGCCCATCATCAGCTTTCTCGAGTCACTGGCTGGCAGTTATCGGCGTTTAGAACCATGACCTACGCACGCCACTACCTGTTGCCCTTCTTTTTGCTGCTGCTCACGGCGGCATCGGCCGTATACCTGTTTGTGCAGCGCACCGGGGAGGTGACACGCCACAATCAAACCGATGAGATCATCAGTCAGCTGATAGAGGCGGAAACACGCATCGATAAGGACCTGTTGCACGTGCTCTCCTTCCGCCTGGCACACTTTGACACGCTGGTGGCGGCAACCGTGCAATTGCGCCAACTGCAAAATACATTGTCAGACAGGGAACTGGGCTTCGCCGCTGCAGTCGGTGACGAGGCATACGAGCAGTATGAGAAATACCTTGCACTGAGCAAGATGAAACTCTCCCTGCTGGAGCACATAAAATCCCAGACCGCCTCGGTGAAGAACACCCTGCGTTATCTGCCGAGTGCGGTCGCTGCGTTCTCAACAACCGATCGCGGCACCGGCGAGCGACTCTCGGCACTTCTTAACCGCTTGCAGAACTACAATGTATTTCCGCGCGATGAGCTGAAGGCGGAGATCGAAAGGGAGGTTGCACGGCTGCAGTCAATGCCGCCAGGGAAGGTGACCACAAGTGAATATCAAAACATCCTTCGCCATACCGAGGCCAACCTGCGCTTCAGAACCGCGACCAATCATGCGCTGATACGCTACAACAACATTCCGGTAATCGACATTCTGTCCGGCATCCGTCAGCAGCACAAGGCACTCTTTGCCGCCAAGACCAACCGTTCCTACTACTCGAACATTTACCTGTTCGTCTTCGCCTTTCTGCTGCTGGTGGCACTGGCCTACACCATGCGCAACCTGAGCAACAAGCAGCTGGAGGCCGAACAGACACGCGACCTGCTGGGCGACGCCATCGAGAGCATCAACGAGGCCTTTGCCCTGTATGACAGCGAGGACCGGCTACTGCTATGGAACAGGAAATTCGAGCAGTACTACCCGGCATTCGGTGCATTACTCAAGCCCGGAGCGGCCTACCGGGAGTTGATCAGGCACGCTGTCGAAAAAGGCCAGTTCGCACTCGGTGACAGGAGTGCCGACGAATACATCTCGGACAAGGTCGATAACCATCACGGCCATGCCAGGGAGGTTCTTGAGTCGCTCGCCAACAACCGTTACTACCTTGCCAGCGACAACAAAACATCGACAGGAGGCACTGCCAGCATACGTGTTGACATCACCCAGCATAAACGCATGGAGGAGAAGCTCAGGGAGCTTTCCGTTGCCGTGGAGCAGAGCCCGGTGTCCATCGTGATTACCGATCTGAATGGAAGTATCGAATACGTCAATCCGAAGTTTGAACAGGTTACCGGCTACTACCTTGAAGAGGTCCGCGGCAAAAACTCAAACATACTCAAATCGGGTGATAAAGACCCGGCTGAATACCGCAATATGTGGGAGATGCTGGGGGCCGGCCGCGTGTGGCACGGCGAGTTCCTCAACAGAAGAAAAAACGGCGATGAGTTCTGGGAAACAGCTGTCATCACATCCATCACCGACGCCGAAGGCAGACCGATACGTTACCTTGCGATAAAGGAGGACATCACCGAACGCAAGCAGGCCGAAGAGCGGCTGCGCATGTCCTCCACGGTGTTCAACACCAGTAGCGAGGCAATCATGGTGACCAATGCGGAGAACCGCATCAAGGCGGTCAATCCCAGCTTTACCCGCATCACCGGCTACACGCCGGAAGAGGTCGTCGGCAAAGATCCCGGCTTTCTCAGCTCGGGCAGGCACGACAAGTCATTCTACGATGAGATGTGGATGGGCCTGCACACGAGCGGGATCTGGCAGGGTGAGATCTGGAACCGGCGCAAAAACGGCGACATCTATCCGGAGTGGCTGTCACTGGCCAGCATCAAGGACGACAACGGCAATATCACCGAGTACGTGGCCGTTTTCAGTGACATCACCAAGCGCAAGGAAGCCGAGGAGAAGATCCACTGGCAGGCCAACTTCGATCCACTGACAGGGCTTCCCAATCGTACGCTGTTTTTTGACCGCCTGACCCGCACCCTTGTCAACACCCAGCGCAACGAACAGTTGTGCGCCCTGCTGTTCATCGACCTGGATCGTTTCAAGGTGGTCAACGACAGCCTGGGCCACGGCTTTGGCGACAAACTGCTCAAGGAGGCGGCCCAGCGCATGAAACAGGCAGTGCGCGAGGTCGACACCGTCTCGCGCCTTGGCGGCGATGAGTTCACTGTCATTTTGCAAAATATCAATTCCGAGAAGGATGCAGCCCACATTGCAGGTGTGCTCATCAAGGAACTGTCCCGCGTATTTTGCATCGACGACCATGAGGTCTACATCGGTGCCAGCATCGGCATCACGCTCTACCCCAACGATGCGGAGGATGCCCCCACCATGATCCGCAATGCGGATATGGCCATGTATCGTGCCAAGGATGCGGGACGCAACACCTACCGTTTCTACACCCAGGAAATGAACGAGCAGATGCATCATCGCATGCAGATCGAAAACAACATGCGTCTGGCGCTGGAGCGCGAGGAGCTGTTCCTGGAATTCCAGCCTGTCATCGACCATCGCACAGGCGAGGTTGTTTCTGCCGAAGCGCTGGTGCGCTGGGATCACCCGAGCCTGGGTTGCCTCGGCCCCGATCGGTTTATCGCCATTGCCGAAGAGTCGGGGCTGATCGACCGGGTTGGGGTGTGGGTGCTGAGAACCGCGGCCAGGGAGGCACGGCGCTGGCAGGATAGCGGGCTGGGCGAGATTCCCGTATCGGTGAATATTTCAAGCCAACAGCTCAAGCTCGGCCTGTCCAGGGCAACACTGCAAAGCGTGCTGGAGGAGACACAACTGCCCGCCTCGCGGCTCAACCTGGAGATCACCGAGAGTCTGCTGATCGATGACAGCAGCAAGGCGCTGACGTGGCTCGAGGAGTGCCGCCAGATGGGGCTCAAACTCTACATTGACGACTTCGGCACCGGTTATTCATCACTCAGCTACCTGAAAAAGTTTCCGGTCGATGTCCTCAAGATCGACAAGAGTTTCATCCGTGACATCTCCACTGATCCGGACGATGCCACACTGGTCGAGGCCATCATCACGCTGGCGCACAGCTTTAATCTCAGGGTGATCGCCGAGGGTGTGGAAGACGATGTGCAGTTGGCCTTCCTGTGTGACCTCGACTGCGATCTGATTCAGGGTTTCTACTACAGCAGACCGCTGAAAAGCGCCGATTTCATACACTACGTGCGACAGGCAAACCACCGGAGCTTACAGCGCAAAGAACAGCAGCGCTGACAGTTCTGCCAGTTCCACCTTGGCCCCCACCGTATCACCCGTGACACCACCGATAGCACGCATGAAAAACTGGCGCAGCAGGAAAACTGTACCACCCACCACGGCAACCAGAACCAGGCCCTGCCACCCCTGCAACAGCAACACCAGTACCAGCATCAGCAAAACCATATGCTTGAGCAGTGTGCGCGGCAGGCGCTCGATCAATGCCGTGGCCAGCCCCTGTGCGCGCACGTAGGGTGTCGTGGCAAACAACAACGGCACCGCCGCCCGCGCCAGTGCCGGCGCCATAAACAGCGCACCCCAAAGCTCATGCTGCACAATGACCTGCAATGCCGCCAGTTTCAGCGCCAGCAGAAGCACGACCGCTGTCACACCGACCGGCCCGCTGCAGGGGTCCTTCATTATCGCCAGCATCCGTTCGGCATCACCCTGTCCGCCCACCCAGGCATCAGCCGTATCAGCCAGGCCGTCCAGGTGCAGCGCACCGGTTACACCCACCCAGAGCGAAAGCAGCAGGGCCGCCCTGAGCAGTGGCTCCGTCTCGCCCAGCAGCACCGCCATCGCCCACAGCAAAGCGCCTATTACCAGACCGACCAGCGGGTAGTGGAGTAACGAACGGCCTAGCTCCTGCGGCTGGGGCTCAGTTATCGTTGGGGTCGGGAGGCGCGTAAGAAACTGCAGGGCCAGCCAGAAGGAGCGCATCGTCTACAGTTCCCCGGCATGAAACATCAATCGCGGCAACGCCTGGGCACCCTCGCCATCGACCACGATACGCGTGATCCCGGCATTGGGCACCTGTATGCGGAACATGCGTGCTAACGGCATATCGAGCACATGACGCATCACCATGCGCATCTGTCCGGCGTGCCCCACCAGCAGCACATGCTGCCCGGCATACTGGCCCAGAATATCATCCCAGGCGGCGATCACACGCCGGCCAAAGGCCTGCAGGCTTTCAGCACCCGGCGGGGTGTTGTTCAACGGGTCGGACCAGAAACGCAACAGGATTTCCCTGTCGTGCTCCATCAATTCCGCAGCCGTCCGGCCCTCCCAGTCGCCAAACCCGATCTCCATCAACCGCGCATCGGTCGACAGGGGCAGGCCGTGGCGTTCGGCCACCTCACGTGCAAACGCTGCACAGCGGCTCAGGGGAGAGCTGACCACCGCGTCCCAGGGGTGGTGTCCGGCCACCGCCTCGCGCATTTGCCGCCACCCCTTCTCGCTCAGCGGATCGTCTATCTGGCCACGGTATTTTGCCCCCCCCACCGGCTCACCGTGGCGTATCATGTCGATGGTTGTTGAAACTTCTTTTGTCATACCCTTATCACCGCGAGCACGCCAGGAATCCCAATCTGATACAAGCTATGAAAGATACATAAGTAAAGGGGAAGTCATACGATACATTAACCTGTAGTGTCCCAGCCTATTATCTATTCTCTTATTGAGCTGTATCTTGACGCACCCCACGTGTCAGGTGCTCACAACCCAGCCTTGTCGAGGTGTGAATTATTATCTTCGCGCACTTGGCATCTTTGCGGCGATATCAATTTCCATCCGACACACCCGCCTCGGCAAAGGTGGCCATCTCGTTGTGCAGCGCACAGGCCTGGCGCAACAACGGTAGCGCCACGGCCGCACCGCTGCCCTCGCCCAGGCGCATCCCCAGCCCAAGCAGCGGCTCGGCGTCAAGGGCTGCCACCAGCCGCGCATGGCCGGGTTCCGCCGAGGCGTGAGAAAACAGCAGCCACTGCCGCACGCCCGGATTGATGCGCACCGCGGCAAGGGCCGCACTGGTTGCGATAAAGCCATCCACCAGCACCGCCATACCCTGTTGTGCCGCGGCGATAAATGCACCGCACAGTGCCGCAATCTCCAGACCGCCCAGACGACGCAGTGTTTCTACCGCATCACCGCCGTGCCCCGCGTGCAGGGCCAGTGCACGCGCGATCACCTCAGCCTTGTGCCTGACGCCCGCACTGTCCAGCCCCGTTCCCGGCCCGACAAGCACCTCGGGTGACTCATTTAACAGGGCGCAGGCCAGCGCCGTGGCCGCCGTGGTGTTGGCAATCCCCATCTCACCGCCGATAAACAGTTCGGCGCCACCGGCAACGGCTCTGTCGACGGCCTGTCGGCCGGCCTGCAGCGCCTGCGCCAGTTCGGATTCGCTCATCGCCGGCTGGCGGCAGAAATTGGCGCTGCCGCTGTTGACTCGCTGGTCAAGCACACCGGGCAGTTCACCCGGATCGCCGGCCGTCCCCACATTGACCACCTCAAGTTCGGCACCGAGCGCACGCGACAACACGCAGATGGCCGCGCCGCCGCGTGAGAAGTTGCGCACCATCTCCACCGTCACCGCCTGGGGAAAGGCCGATACCTGCTCCTCGGCCACCCCGTGATCGGCGGCAAACACGACAATGCGTACCTTCTCCAGTTGTGGCCGCTCGCGCCCCTGCAGTGCCGCAAGCTCGACCGCCAGCTGTTCCAGCCGTCCCAGGGACCCGGGCGGCTTGGTCAGTTGTAACTGCCGCGCAAGGGCAGACGCCCTGATTGAATCATCTGCTTGCTGCACCGCGTCATACAGCCAGGAAACCGTCATGTTTTATCCTTTCAAACTATGGGGCAGACCGGCGACGACCAGGGTGACCCGATCACACACTGCGGCAAGCCGCTGATGCAGCCGCCCGCTCTCATCTACAAAACGCCGTGTCAGTTCACCGAGCGGGATCACACCCAATCCGACCTCATTGCTCACCAGGATGATCTGTCCGGGCAGGGTTTCCACTATGCTGACGACGCGCTCGATTTCACTCTCCACGGCCCGCTCCGATGCCAGCAGGTTGCTCAACCACAGGGTCAGACAATCGACCAGCAGCAGCCGGTCCTCACGGGCGTGCTGCTGCAGTGCCTCGGCAAGCGTCAGCGGTTCCTCCACGAGCGTCCAACCGGCGGGACGCTGACGTTGATGGTGGGCAATGCGCTGCGCCATTTCCGTATCATCCGCCGTTGCAGTGGCAATGTAGGTGATCGGCAAGGCGGTGTGTTCAGCCTTTTGCTGCGCCAGCGCACTCTTGCCCGAGCGGGCGCCGCCCAGTATCAATTCCTTCATCAGGGAACCTCAAAAACGACATCGGCCACGGCCGGTTGCGCACCGGTACGTGGTAATCATTGCACTGCGACTACGGAAAAAGGAGAAAAACGTACGCGCTGCCGCTGATTCTGTCGGCCACTACGGTGCCCAGCCGGCAAGAATCAACAGGGCCAGCAAGGTCAGAAAGACCAGCACCGCACGACGCACCAGCGACACTGTCTCCTTGATCGAATCGAGCAGCCATTCATCGGGCTCCGCCTCGTCTTCAGAGACAAAACGCATTGCACCCAGACCACTGCTGATCAGTATGCCCCGGTTCGCATCATCCCAGCGGCTTGCCTCCTCACGCCACGAGTGCATCGCCTCGACAAAACTGCCGCCAAGGGCATAGGCCAGTGCAGTCAGCCGCGCCGGCAACCAGCCTAGCAGATAATGGAGCCGCTTCACGGCATCTGCAAACTCGCCCTCCTCATTGCCGTGCTGCGCACGCAGCTGGCAGGCCATGCGGTAAAGCAGTGCACCGACCGGTCCCAGCAGTACGAACCAGAACATCACCGCCAGCAGCCGCTCGTGGGCCTCAACCAAAATACATTCGACCAGAAGGCGCGCCTCCGGTGCCGCACACGCCTCCGGCTCCTGGCCCAACAGTTCGGTGGCATGCCAGCAGGCCGACTCGGCATCATCACGCTCTTTTGCATCGACATAGGCCTCGACCTGCGCCTCAAGGTCCTTGGGACCGAAGCTGTAGAGCAGGGCCAAAATGGAGAAGAAAAAGACCAGCAGCCAGGAGATATCTGTGAGAAAAGCAAGGATGAGCAATACCGCGACAACGGGGCCGGCCACGACAACAAGGAGGCCGAGCGGGCCCTGCCATATCTCCCCTGCCGGTAGCCGCGAACGCAGCCATTCGGTATAGGAGGTGAGCCAGTCAAAACGGCGTAACTCTTCCAGTGAACCGAGAAAACGTTCGATAAACAGGCTTATCAGTATCGCTATTAGTGCCATGGTCCATAGTGTCCGTCTTCAACGCCGCAGTTTCAAGCCTCGATTTTGCATGAAAGGTGTACCGCTAGACATTTCTCAACATTTCGTGAAAGCGCTTCCAGTCAAACGCGGGACCGGGATCGGTCTTGCGTCCCGGTGCAATATCGCAGTGGCCGGTGATGCGTTCCGGCACAATGGCGGGATAGGCCGCCATCAGTGCCGCACTCAGCTCGGCCAGGGCGCGGTATTGCTGCTCGGTGTAGGGCGTCTCGTCATCCCCTTCCAGCTCGATACCGATGGAAAAATCGTTGCACCGCTCCCGCCCCTGAAACTGCGATACCCCCGCATGCCATGCCCGGCGGCTGAAAGGCACGTATTGCACCACCTCACCGTCACGGCGTATCAACAGGTGTGCCGACACCCGCATGTCGCAGATCTGTTCGAAATAGGGGTGACAGGAGGGATCCAGACGGTTGGTGAAAAAATCATCGATCCAACTGCCGCCGAACCGGCCTGGCGGCAGACTGATGTTGTGCACCACGATCAGACTGATACCGTCTCCATCAGGGCGTGCATCCTGGTTTGGCGAGGGGTGCTGGCGCGCCCCATCGAGCAGGCCGGTGTCGCTGTCGACCCTCACCTCAGGGCGCCTCCTCGGCGGGGTGCTGCAGCGCTTGTGCAATGGCCCGGTACAATTGTTGCGGGCGCGCCTGCGCCTCCAGGCGGCAGTGGTAACGGCCGTTGTGGTAGAGGAACATGGCGGGCAGGTGGAACACGTCGAACTCGCGGGTCAATGCCATATCCCGCTCGGCATCGACCTCAAAGATATGAAGCGCACCGAACAGCTCCGCCGAATCGGCAAACAGTTGTTTCAGCTGTTTGCACGCCCCGCACGCCGGGCCGCTGAAAAATAGCAGGCTGGTGCCCGGTGTCTCTTCCAGCACATGGTGCAGATTGAACTGATCCAGTTGTTGTATGGCGCTCATCAGGTAAAACCCGAACGGTTAAACGATGTCCCGGCACAGCCCCTTCAGCACCAGATCGGTAAAGCTGACGATACCGACAATCTTGCCGGCATTGTCCTGCACCGGGCAGCGCGACAGCTGGAAGCGGTCAAACAGGCGCGCGCAGTAGCGTATGTCCATGTCCGGGTCGACGCTGATCACCGGCTTGGCCATCACCTCGTAGACGTTGACCCGTTCCGGTGCCCTGTCCTTGCCCAGCACATGGCGGGCAATGTCCGAGATAAGCAATACACCGTACTCATCATCGGCATGGCGTTTGTCGATAATGAGGCACTTGGTCTCCACGTGCTTCATCTTCTTCAACGCCTCGGCCACGGTGGTCATGCCGTCGATGACATCGAACTCGGTTTTCATGACATCACGTATACGCACAACAGTTTTTTCGTTCATAGTTCCTCCTCCACGACGGGAGTCAGTTCCTCGACCTGGTGGATGACACCCACGGCATCCTCCACGTCCAACTGGAAGGCGATGCCAGTGCCCGGCCTGGCATCAAATTCACACACCTCGGCAATATGCTCCAGAATCTTGCGGCTGAGGTGTTCCTCGACCAGAAACATGCACATATCCCGCTGCGTCTCCAGCGACAGACCGAAGAAGGTCTTGCTTTTCTCGATACCCTCGCCACGGGCCTGGTTCAACACGGTTGCCCCGGTTGCCCCTGCCTCGCGCGCCGCCTTCATCACCACGCTGGTCTTCTCATCCTCGACCAGCGCAACTATCAGTTTGAAATGCATGGTTAACGCCCCTCCATCTTTTGCCGGCCATGCCGGCGAACACGCCACTCACTCAATTGTGCATACGCCATCACCGACATAATGGGAAACAGGCTGGCGAAGGCAATCAGTCCAAAACCGTCATACATGGGGCTGCGTCCGGGCACGGTACTGGCAAGCCCCAGCCCCAGTGCCGTCACCAGCGGTACGGTCACCGTGGAGGTGGTCACCCCCCCCGAATCGTAGGCCAGGGCGATAATCATCCGCGGCGCATAGACCGTCTGGATAATCACCACGATATAGCCGACGATGATGTAGTAGTGTAGCGTCGTACCGGTGACGATGCGGTAGGTACCCAGGGCAATACCGACCGCCACACCGATGGCCACCGCGGTGCGCAACCCCCATACACCGATGGTGCCGCCCGACACATCGTTGGCCTTGATGGCCACCGCGATCAGCGAGGGCTCGGCCACGGTGGTGGAAAACCCGATGGCAAAGGCGAAGATGTA
>JBFEUI010000051.1:0-17491 GCA_041547565.1 Thiohalomonadaceae bacterium | reverse complement strand
GAGACGTGAGACGTGAGACGTGAGACGTGAGACGTGAGACGTGAGACGTGAGACGTGAGACGTGAGACGTGAGACGTGAGACGTGAGACGTGAGACGTGAGACGTGAGACGTGAGACGTGAGACGTGAGACGTGACCAAAGTGTATGACCCTCACGAAGCCCGTCAACCCCCTCGTTTCACGTTTCACCTTTTACGAATAACACGGCCATAGGGCGGGCCGTGCCCGCCATCACGATTCCGCCACGACGCCCATGGGGTGCCCTATATTCGTTTCACGTTTAACGGGTTTCCCTTCACCCTTCACCCTTCACTTCCTGCTGCGGCCTGGGCCAGGCGATGAGGATCGCATTGACCAGGGTGCCGAGGGGGATGGCGAAGAACACGCCCCAGAAGCCCCACAAGCCGCCGAACACCAGCACCGCAACGATAATCGCAACGGGGTGAAGATTCACCACCTCGGAAAACAGCAGCGGCACCAGTACGTTACCGTCCAGTGCCTGGATAATACCGTATGCCACCAGCAACCAGGCAAAGTCGGAACCCCAGCCCCACTGGAAATAGGCGATCAGGGCAACCGGCGCCGTAACCACCGCCGCGCCGATATAGGGCACCAGTACCGACAGGCCCACCAGCACGCCCAGCAACATCGCATACTTGAGACCCATCAGGGCAAACACGACAAAGGTGGTGATACCGACAATGAGGATCTCCCAGAACTTGCCGCGCACATAGTTGCCCAGTTGCATGTCCACCTCGCTCCAGATATGCGAGGCGAGCTTACGCTCATGGGGAAGAAAACCGGTCATCCAGTTGAGGATCTTCTCCTTGTCCTTGAGGAAGAAAAATACCAGCAAGGGCACCAGTATCAGGTAAATAAGCACCGTGATAATGCTGGGAATGGAGGCCAGCGACAACGAGAGCACGCGCTGGCCAAGTGCAGCGATCTCGGCGCGAATCACCTGCATGAATTCGGTCAACTGCTCTTCGGAGATAAACGGGTAGTGCTGCGGCAGCTGCATCAGTGCCGCCTGGCCCTCGCTGATGTTGCTGGGCAGCTCGCGCATCAACTCCACCGTCTGATTCCATAACAACGGCGACAGGCCGAAAATAATAAACAGCAGAAAGGCCATAAAGACCAGAAACACCAGCACTACCATTCTGAACCGTGGTGCACCCTTCGCCTCCAGGTATTTCACCACCCCTTCCAACAGATAGGCGATGACGATACTCGCGAGCACCGGGGCCAGCATCTGCCCCATGGTGAGCACCACGCCGAAGCCGACGGCAAGCAGCACCACCAGCAAAATGGTCTGCGGATCAGAGAAATAGCGCTGGAACCAGGTGCGAATGACTTCCATGTTCAAGCCTTCTAGCTGGATTGTTCACCAAATTGTTTTTCGTAGTGGGCCTGAAACAGCAGCTCCAGTTCATCAATTACCTCGGCCGCCTCCCTGCCCTGCATCACATGCTGCGCCATCAGGCCGGATGTCTCATGCAACATCCTGGAACGGTCCAGCATGTGATAGACATCGGAAAGTCGCTTAATCGCGGCAATCACACTCTCCTCTTCAGGGCGGGGCACAGGCCGCGGGGTGATATCCACGGTCTGCTCCGAATCCGGTGAACGTGCGAGAAGAAACTCGGCAAAATCGAGCAACGTGTTGCGCTCTGCCTCGGCCAGCTTTGCATAGCACTGTAGCAGGCGTTTTTCGCCATTGTCGGTTTTTGTGTTCTGGGGCAATATCATGTGTCAAAGGATTTGCAGTAGTCCTGGGCAAAATCAAGCAGCTTCTCAATTGCGCGCAGGCGAAATTTCTGTTTCTGATGGACAAACGAGAAGGGGCGCTCGATGGGCTCTTCCAGTTCAAGGGCAACGAGTGAGCCGAGTTTCAGCTCCTTTTCGATGGTGGAGCGTGACAGGATCGATATACCCATGCCCGACTCGACGGCCCCCTTCACCGCCTCGGGGCTACCCAACTCCATGACGATATCCAGTTCCGCCGGATTGGCGCCCGATGCGTTCAGGTATTCGAGCATCACATCCCGGGTGCCCGAGCCTTCTTCCCGGCAAACGTAGGGGTAATCCACCAGGCAGCTGATCGGGGCCTTCTTCTTGGAGGCCAGTTCGTGGTCCGGCGGCACGACCAGCACCATGCGGTCCATGCGGCAGGTTTCAACCGCCAGGTTTTTGTTGCTGACAGGTGCCTCAACCACACCTAGATCAATACTGTTGTTCTCCACCATGTGGACAATCGCATCGCTGTTGGCCACCTGCAGGCGAATACTGACCTCGGGATACTTTGCCTTGAAGTCGCCCAGTAGCGAGGGGAGCATATACTCGGCAATCGTGGTGCTGGCCCCGAGCATCAACACCCCGCTGACCTCACCGGTCAGGTCGCGAACGGCATTTTCCATCTCGGAGTAGAGGGCGAAAATCTTGTCCGCGTATTCGTATACCCTGGATCCCGCCTCGGTCAGGCTGATGCGATTGTGGGTCCGGTCAAACAGCCGGGTATTGAAGTACTCTTCCAGTTGGCGTACCTGAAAGGTCACCGCAGGCTGGGTCATATGCAGCGACTCGGCTGCCTTGGTAAAACTCAACAACCGCGCAACCGTATGAAATACCTGTAATCTTCTATCCGCCATATCGCCTCCTCCCGCCATGGATAACCACTGACATGGCATATATGTAACTTATGGCGGTTAAGGATACTTTATTACCCTACCGTTTCACAATGGCAATCTGCCTGCTGCAACCCTTCTGGGCCGTTTGCCTGGAGACAGGCGCATTGGCGGCCAGTGGCCATTATTGACCACTTGTTGCCGCTATTGTGTCGAGGCGCCGATACATAAAGGCATAGTACATCACAGGGATCACCAGCAGGGTAAGCATGGTGGAGACCAGAATGCCCGAGATAAGCGACACGGCCAGACCGCTGAAGATCGGGTCATCGAGGATGAAAAAGGCGCCCATCATCGCCGCCACACCGGTCAGCACAATGGGTTTGGCACGCACCGCACCGGCATTGATTACCGCCCGCTCAAAATCGACCCCCTCCCTGACCTGCTGATTGATGAAATCGACCAGCAGGATAGAGTTGCGGACGATAATCCCCGCCAGCGCTATCATTCCGATCATCGAGGTGGCGGTAAACTGTTTTCCCGCCAGCGCATGCCCCGGCATCACCCCGATAATGGTCAGGGGTATCGGCGCCATGATGATCAGCGGCACCAGGTAGGAGCGGAACTGGGCCACCACCAGCAGGTAGATGAGTATCAACCCGACAGAGTAGGCAATCCCCATATCGCGGAAGGTCTCATAGGTTACCTGCCACTCACCGTCCCACTTGAGACTGTACTCGTAGGGATTCTCCGGCGGATTGATGAAATACTGTTTCAGCACCTGTCCGCCCTCCATCACCTGCGTCCTGAGGCTGGAGAAGATGTCAAACAGGCCGTACAGGGGGCTATCCAGTTCCCCCGCCATATCGGCGGTGACATACACCAGTCTCTGCATGTCCTTGTGGTAGATGGCATTTTCCCGGAGCACCTGCTCCACGGTGACGATATCTGACAGCGGGACCAGACCACCGCCGGCGCTGCGCACCCTCAACTCGAGTACGGCGGCAATATCGGCCTTGTCCGCCACATCAAACTCCAGACGAATGGGACGCGGGTACTTGAAGTGTGCACCGTGCAAATAGGAGACATCTTCCCCGCTCAGCACGGTAGAGAGTGCAGCCACGACCATCTGCTGCGCCACCCCCAGGCTCGCCGCCTTCTGCTGGTCGACCCGCACGATGAGCTTTGGTGCCTCGGCCTCGACACTGTCATCGATATCGACAATATCCGCTGTCGACTCAAACACCTCACGCACCTGCTTGGCAACCTTGATCTGGCCTGCGTAGTCGAGGCCGTAGATCTCTGCGACCAGCGGCGACTGCACCGGCGGGCCCGGTGGTACCTCCACCACCTTCACATTGGCGTTGTGGCGGCGACCGATGGCCTGCAGCGGCTCACGCACCGCCTGGGCCACCTCATGGCTCTGCCTCTCACGCCTGGCCTTCTCCACCAGGTTGACCTGGATATCACCGACGTTGGCCGCCTCACGCAGGTAATACTGTCGCACCAGCCCATTAAAGTTAATCGGCGAGGCGATACCGGCGTAGGCCTGGTAGTCGGTCACCTCCGGCACCTTTGCCAGATAGCCGCCCAGTTCGGAAAGCACCCTGGCGGTCTGCTCAACGCTGCTGCCCTCGGGCATGTCGACCACCACCTGGAACTCCGACTTGTTGTCAAACGGCAGCATCTTGAGAACCACCAGTTTGACTCCGGCCAGTCCAACCGAGATCGCAATCAGGGCAATAATCCCGCCACCGAGCAGGCGACGGCGGTTTGCGCCTTCGCTGCCGCGCAAGAACGGTCCGACACTGCGCTCGAACAGCCGGGTGACCCAGTTGGCACCGCCTTCAGCGTGAGGGGCGTGGTGCTTGGCCTTCTTCATTACCGCATAGAACATCCACGGGGTGACCACAAAGGCCACTGCCAGCGAGATCAGCATGCCGATGGAGGCGTTTATCGGGATGGGGCTCATGTAGGGCCCCATCAGACCGGTGACAAATGCCATCGGCAACAGGGCGGCGATCACGGTAAAGGTAGCCAGGATGGTGGGTCCCCCCACCTCGTCCACCGCCAGGGGGATTGCCTCAAGCAGGTTCTTGCTGCCCATCTGCATGTGCCGGTGGATATTCTCCACCACCACAATGGCATCATCAACCAGGATACCGATGGAGAAGATCAGGGCAAACAACGAAACACGGTTGAGGGTGAAGCCCCAGGCCCAGGATGCAAACAGGGTAATCGCCAGCGTAATCACCACCGCCATGCCGACAATAAAGGCCTCGCGATAACCGAGGGCGAAAAGCACCAGCGCTACCACCGAGGCGGTGGCGAAGATAAGCTTGCTGATCAGCTTCTGCGCCTTGTCATTGGCCGTTTTTCCGTAGTTGCGAGTCACCGTGGCCTTGATACCCTCGGGCACGAAGGTCCCCTCAAGCTGTGCAAAACGTTCGATAACACTGTCAGCAATTTTCACCGCGTTGGTACCCGGCTGTTTGGCGACAGCTACTGTCACGGCGGGAAATTCACCTGCCAGGTTGATGCCTTTGTCCGCCGCAGCCGGACCGGTACCAAACCAGACATACTGCTCCGGATGGTCTGCACCATAACGGATGTCGGCCACATCACGCAGGTAGACCGGCTGCCCTTCATGCACGCCCACCACCAGCGCGCTAATTTCGTCAACGCTGGCGAGGAAAGTACCGGCCTGTACCAGCACCTCCTGGTTATCACGCACCAGGGCCCCCGATGGCCGGGTCGAATTACTGACCTGCAACGCCGTACGCAGGTCATCCAGCGCCAGACCATAGCCCGCCAGGCGCTCCGGCTGCAGCAGCACATGCACCACCTGCTCGGGTCCACCGATGGTGTACACATCGCGTGTGCCCTTGACCCGCTTCAGCTCCGCTTCGATGGCATGCCCCACCTCCAGCAGTTCGCTGCCGCCGGTCTGCGGGTTGTCACTCCACAGGGTAAGCGTGACAATCGGCACATCATCGATTCCCTTGGGTTTGATAATGGGTTGCGCCACACCGAGATTTTGCGGCAGCCAATCCTGCTTGGAGAAGATGGCGTTATACAGGCGCACGATTGCCGAGGTGCGCTCCTCACCCACCTCATACTGAACCGTCAGCACCGCCATGCCGGGACGGGAGACCGAGTAGACATGCTTGACCCCCTCAATCTCGGAAAGGATCTGTTCTGCCGGTGTGCTGACCAGGCTTTCCACCTCCACGGCAGAGGCGCCGGGATAGGCAATGAAAATATTGGCAAACGTGACATTGATCTGCGGCTCTTCTTCGCGTGGCGTCACCAGCACGGCGAACAGCCCCAGCAACAGGCCAACCAGTGCCAGCAGCGGCGTGATCTCCGTCGTCAGGAAGCGACGCGCAACCCCACCGGAGATGCCGAGACGTTCACTCATTTCCCACCACCTGCACGCAACTGTTTGAGGTAGGCCCCGGCACGGATCGGTTCGAGCGCCACCTGCTCACCCTCGGCAAGCCCGGCCAGCACCTCTACGTTTCCATCATCCAGCACGCGTGCCACCCGCACCCGCCGGAAACTGACCTGCCCCGTCTCGCTTATCACATAGACGCCGGTTACCTCACTGCGGTAAACAATCGCGGCAGCCGGCGCCACCAGGCGACGCTGCTCACCGACAACAAAAGCCACCTTGACAAACATACCGGGATAGAGCCCGTGCTGACCCGCCTGCAGATCAACACGCACCTTGAACGTGTGGGCCACTGGATCGGCATAGGGACTGATGGTCAGGCTGTCTGCCTCGATCGACTTCACGTCATCATGCGCAACAATCACTCGGGCTCGGGCGTATTCGCGCAGCTTGTTGATATAGGTCTGTGAGACATTCGCGGTGGCGCGCAGGTGCTCCAGCGACAGACCGGTAATAAGCGGGGTACCGGGGCTGGCCAACTCCCCTTTCTCCACGTGACGCTTGACTACAATGCCGCTGTAGGGTGCCCGTACAACGGTGTGCTCGAGTTGCTCCTGGGCCTGCTCCAGGTTGGCCCTGGCCGCCTTCAGGGCAGCCTCCGCCCTGTCATAGTCAGACTGGGATACCAGCTTTTTGGCAATCAACTCCTCAACACGTTTGAAGCTGGCACCGGCCTCCTCATAACGGGCCTCTGCAGCCACCAGTGCGGCACGCTGCTCCTTGTCGCGAAAGCGCATAATAACGCTGTCCTTGCTAACAAAATCGTCCACATCATAATTAATCTCGACAATCCGCCCGGAGGTCTGAGCAGAGACCGTCGTCTGGTTGACCGCCTCCAGCACGCCGTCAAACACCTGCTCGCGCACCACCTCCTGGTAACGCACCGGCGCCGTAGCCAATGGCACCCCTTGCTCAGCGCCATACGCAAGCCCGAGTTGTGTTGTCAGCAACAAGACTAAAGTCAGTTTTTTCAGTGGCCCCATGCCTGTTCCTCATCTGTCACACGGTGATTGGCAAAATTCGTACGCCGCATATTAGCATTTACTTATAAACCTTTCAGTACAAATGGTTTTGATATTCAGAAATTCAAGCCCGACTCAAAGCATGGCACAAAAAAAGGCCACTTCGTCCAAAGCGGCCTTTCTTGATCACATCCCTGTCATACCTGAATTTGTAGCAGATAACTACTGGAGTTTGAAGCGGCTTACCAGGCTCTCCAGCTGCCGTGAATAGTTCACCAGTTCCTCACTCACCGAGGCATTCTGCCGTGCCCCCTCTGCGGTATTGTCTGCCGAGGCGGCAATGGTGTTGATATTGCGGTTGACCTCTTCAGCCACCGCTGTCTGCTCTTCTGCGGCAGTGGCGATCTGGGTATTCATATTGTTGATATTTGATACCTCACCGGCAATTTCACCCAACGATTCGGCGGCCGCTTCAACCTGCTCCTCGCCCTTGCGGGCCATCTCTGTGGCGCTTTCCATGACCCGCACCGCTTCACGCGCTCCTCCCTGGAGGTTTTCGATCATCGAACGGATCTCCTCCGCTGACTCCTGGGTCCTGGAGGCCAGGGTGCGTACCTCATCGGCCACCACCGCAAAGCCACGCCCAGCCTCACCGGCACGCGCTGCCTCAATGGCCGCGTTCAAAGCCAGCAGATTGGTTTGTTCGGAGATACCCTTAATGACGTCAAGTACGGTACCAATATTCTCACTCTCCGAGTCAAGTCGCGAGATTACACCCGAGACCGAATCCATCTCCCCCATCAATGTAGTAATACCGCCCAGTGCCTCGGTTGCCACATAGGCGCCGTTGGCCGCCTCGGCATTGGCCTGCTGCGAGGCCTCGGCGGTACGTACCGCATTGTTGGCTACCTCCTGTACCGTGCTGCTCATTTCGTTCATGGCAGTCGCCACACTGTCTATCTCGTTTTTCTGGCGCAGCACCTCACCCAGGCTCGCCTCGGAGACCGCCTCAACGTTGTTCGCCGCCTGAATCAACTGGCCGGTGACGCTGGACACCTCCTGCATGCTGGTGCGGAACTTGCCCAACATCGCATTGAAGGTGAAAACCAGTGTCGAGATCTCATCAGGATTCTTGGTACTGCAATCCAGGTCACGGCTCAGATCGGAGTCCTTTTCTATCTCCTCCATCACCGAGCGCAACCCCTTGAGCCGACGCACCACAACCTTGCGCAGCAGATAGACAATCAGGGTAAAACCGATGCCGAAGATCACAATCTGCAGGAAGGCAGATGACAGGATGTTCTTGCCTACCCTGTTGTCGAGTTCGCGCAGTGAATAGCTCACCCGCACCGCCCCCAGCACGGTACCCTCGGGGACCTGATGACAGACGATACAGTTGGTCCCGCGGTAGTCGGTCTGAGCGGTAACCGGGTTGATGACCGTTAACAGTCGATCGCCGTTTTCATCGTTGGAAAGCTCGATGATCTGTTCGCCCTCAAGGGCACGTCGATCCAGTTCATCGGCAGGGTGCTCATAATCAAAGCCCTCCCCATAGACGCCCATGACCGCCTTGGTGCGCATCACCCGTGCCTCGGTGATACCGGGACGCGCCTTCATCTTGTCACGCACCAGTTCCCGATTGGCCATCGTGCCGGTGAGCATCATGGTGTTGATGCTATCGAAATAGGCGTCGGCGGCATCCTTGGTCTGCTGTTCGACGACCTCTGTTACCAGGTGTCGTTCCGTGTTGGCGGTATGGAGCAACGTCGCGATCAATACCAGCGCAAAAATGGATATGACTGCCAGATTGATTTTTGTTTGAATCGACAGTTTCAAGGTGGAAAAATTATTCATCAACAAACTCCAGCCAACAAATACAGCATATTTAGTAGTTATTTCCTTCCCGTCCCCGTTTCCCTTAAATCCCCCCGCAGGGATCGGCCTGCAATCAGCACGGCGGTTCCTGCGAGGACTTCATGTCCCGTGTGGCTGATATCGACAAGCCAGAAGTAAAACTTAACACCAGCAACCGTTCAGCCTCAAATTAGACCTGTTCTAGCACGCTCCGGGTCCATCTTTTCATTATAAAAATAGTAGTCCTCGCCCGGCTGTTGACGGGCATAGCACATGGCCAGTTCCGCCTGCTTGAGAAGCTCTTCCATATTGTCGCCATCTTCCGGAAACAGTGAAACACCGATTGAGGGTGTCAAAAACAGTTCATAGCCCTCGGCAACGATGGGCGTCGCAAACACATCGAGAATGTGCTGGGCATAGTCATTGAATTCACTGGTTTCCCTGACGTTCTGGTGCAAAATGGCAAACTGTTCATTGCTTAACTGGGCCACCGTGGTGTGTTCATCCGCGGCCCCCTTGAGCCGATGGGCGATCTCCCTCAGCAGTTGTTCCTCGATTTTTTTGCTGCCACTGTCGCCGAGCAACTCACCAATGGAGAAACCGAAACAGAGAACCCCCACCTGCTCCTGCATCCGCCTGGCATGCTTGATGGCCTGGGCAAGGCGGTCAAACAGCAATATTTTGTTGGCCAGACCGGTCACCGCATCGTAATGCACAATCTGGTGCAAGCGTTCCTGGGCACGCAGGCGGGCGGTGATATCCTTGCCCGTCGCGACAAAATGGGTGACATCGCCCTTCTCGTTTTTTACCGGTGTAATGGTCTGCTCATGGTAAAAAATCTCACCGTCCTTGCGCCGGTTGATGAAGATATCGGTGTACGGCAGGCCATTGGTCAGGTTTTGCCACATAGCCCTGTAGAAACGCTCATCCTGCAGACCCGACTTCAACATACTGGGGCTGTTCCCCAACAACTCATCCCGACCGTATCCTGTAACATCCTCAAATGCAGCATTCACATAGACGATCCTGCCCTGGAGGTCGGTGATCAACACCATGTCCGCGGTCTGCTCCAGCGCACGGGTGAGGTTTTTCATGTCCGCTTCCATGACCTTGCGCGCAGTGATGTCAAAGGTCAGCGCGGCCAGACGGTAGACCTCGCCATCCTTATCGGTGATCGGGAAGGTTTTTGTAGATACCCAGCGGGTCGTATCGTCCGGCAGAATAATGCGATATTCGGCATTAAACTTTGCCCACGACTGTTTGAGTTTGCCTTCAATGCGGCTGTAGTCCTCCGGGTGTACGCTATCGAGCAGGGAGAGCGGATTTTTCACCAGTTCCTCAGACGGGCGCTCCCACAATTCAGAATATGCCGGGCTCAGATAGATAAACTCCGATGTCTTCGCATCAATCAGCCAGTAGACCCCGCGGATCGCCTCGGTCAACTGCCGGAAACGCTGCTCACTCTCCTTTAGATCCACTCTAGCCTGACTGTGTTCCCGGTGCACCTGCATCTCGATCATTTCCCGCTCGATGGCGGGATTGAGACGTTCCAGGTTGTTTTTCAGGATAAAGTCATGCGCTCCGGCATGCATCGATGCCACCACCGCCTCTTCTCCACTGGAGCCGGAGACAACGAATACCGGCACATCGAGCCCGAAAAGGTTGCGCAACTTCAACAGGTCAAGAACGGAAAAACTCTTCAGTCGGTAATCGGTAAGAATCAGATCCCAATTGCCCCCGGGCAAAAGTGAACTGAGTTGAATAAAACTGTTCACCTGCTGGTAATCAGGCAGGTATCCGCCAAGACACATTTCCGCAACCAGTGTCTCGGTATCGGACTTTGAATCCTGCACTATCAATACGCGAAGCGGATATCCCATATTCTTATCGGCTGGTCAGGCATCTGATTTAGAGGCTAATCGTATGCCGAACGCCCTCTCGACACAAGCACATCATTGTTCACTTAAATACCTGTTTTTGTTACAACGGCTCACGCAGTATAATGTCCACTCTTTCACAATATTATGTTTCTCTGATTCTCTATGGCTCAATACATCTACACCATGAACCGCGTCGGCAAAATCGTGCCGCCGAAGCGTGAAATCCTCAAAGACATTTCGCTATCCTTCTTCCCCGGCGCCAAGATTGGCGTGCTGGGCCTCAACGGTGCCGGCAAATCTACCCTGTTGCGCATCATGGCCGGTGTCGATACAGAAATTGAGGGCGAGGCACGCCCCCAGGCCGGCATCAAGGTCGGCTACCTGCCCCAGGAACCCCAGCTGGATGAGACGCTTGATGTGCGTGGCAATATCGAACTGGCGGTCGGCGAGGTGAAAGCGGCGCTGAAACGCCTCGACGAGGTGTATGCCGCCTACGCCGAAGCCGATGCCGATTTCGATGCCCTGGCAGCCGAACAGGCGAAACTGGAAAACATCATCCAGGCCACCGACGGCCACAACATCGACCGTCATCTGGAAGTCGCTGCCGACGCCCTGCGCCTGCCGGCCTGGGATGCCGATGTCAGCAAACTCTCCGGCGGCGAGAGACGTCGCGTGGCATTGTGCAAATTGCTGCTGGAAAAACCGGATATGCTGCTGCTCGACGAGCCCACCAACCATCTGGACGCCGAGTCGGTGGCCTGGCTGGAACGCTTTCTACACGATTACGAGGGCACCGTGGTCGCAATCACCCACGACCGCTACTTCCTCGACAATGTCGCCGGCTGGATCCTCGAGCTCGACCGCGGCCACGGCATCCCCTGGGAGGGCAACTACTCCTCCTGGCTGGAGCAGAAGGAGAAGCGCCTGGAACAGGAGCAAAAATCCGAGGCGGCCCGCATCAAGGCGATGAAGCAGGAACTGGAGTGGGTACGCTCCAACCCCAAGGGGCGTCATGCCAAATCCAAGGCGCGTATGGCCCGCTTCGATGAACTCTCCTCCAAGGAATACCAGAAGCGCAATGAAACCAACGAACTGTTCATTCCGCCCGGTCCGCGCCTGGGGGATGTGGTCATCGAGGCCAAGGGACTGAACAAGGGTTTCGGTGACCAACTGCTCATCGACGACCTGAGCTTCAGCCTGCCACCGGGGGGTATCGTGGGGGTCATCGGCCCCAACGGTGCCGGTAAAACCACCCTGTTCCGCATGTTGGTGGGCCAGGAACAACCTGATGCCGGTGAACTGCGCCTGGGCGAGACGGTCAAGTTGGCCTACGTCGACCAGAGCCGTGATGCACTGGATGCGAAAAAGACCGTCTGGGAAGAGGTGTCCGACGGTCACGACAACATGATGGTGGGCGACTACCCGATAAACTCCCGTGCCTACGTCAGCCGCTTCAACTTCCGCGGTTCCGACCAGCAGAAACGGGTAGGCGACCTTTCAGGCGGTGAACGCAATCGCCTGCACATGGCCAAGCTGCTCGCCTCCGGCGGCAACCTGCTGCTGCTCGACGAACCCACCAACGACCTGGACGTGGAAACCCTGCGTGCCCTGGAAGAGGCGCTGCTGGAATTCCCGGGCTGTGCCGTGGTGATCTCGCACGATCGCTGGTTCCTGGACCGCATCGCCACCCACATTCTTGCCTTTGAGGGCGACTCCCATGTGGAGTGGTTCGAAGGCAACTTTGCCGACTACGAGGAGGACAAAAAGCGCCGCCTCGGCGACGAGGCAACCGAGCCGCATCGCATCAAATACAAGAAACTGGCCTGATCCACAGAAACGGGGAGGCATTGGCCTCCCCGTACTCTCCACGCAAGACATATAAATAATTTCTTTATTATTGGGGAAAACAATAATAAACGGGTTTGACGCCCCACTCTCCCCTCGGCTACCTTCGGTTAAGCGGGTCTGCCCTGCGCCCACCATAAATCCAATAAACCACGAGGTGCCGCCGTGTCTGAAACCAAGATCCTGTTAGATGAGTCCGACATCCCTACCCATTGGTACAACGTCGTTGCCGACATGCCCAATCCACCGGAGCCGGTACTCGGTCCCGACGGCCAGCCCGTTACCCCGGATGCACTGGCGGCTATCTTTCCCGAGGCACTGATTATGCAGGAGGTGAGTGCCGAGCGCTGGATCCCCATTCCGGACGAGGTACGCGAGATTTACCAGTTGTGGCGCCCCTCCCCGCTCTACCGCGCCCATCGCCTGGAACAGGCACTCGGTACACCGGCAAAGATCTACTACAAGTATGAGGGCGTCAGCCCTGCCGGCTCGCACAAACCGAACACGGCCGTCGCCCAGGCCTACTACAACCGCGAGGCGGGTATCAAACGCCTGACCACCGAGACCGGCGCCGGCCAGTGGGGTTCCTCCCTGTCGCTGGTGGGCAAGATGTTCGGCATCGACATCCGCGTCTACATGGTCAAGGTCAGCTACCACCAGAAACCGTTTCGCCGCTCCATGATGCAGACCTGGGGTGGAGAAGTGATCGCCAGCCCCAGCGATATGACCAATGCCGGTCGCCAGATCCTGGAGAAAGATCCCGACTCACCCGGTTCTCTAGGGATCGCCATCTCCGAGGCGGTCGAGGAGGCGGCATCACGGGATGACACCAACTACGCGCTGGGCTCTGTGCTCAACCACGTGCTGCTGCACCAGACGGTCATCGGCCTGGAAGCAAAGAAGCAGTTCGAGAAGGTCGGCGATTACCCTGACGTGGTGCTGGCGCCCTGTGGCGGCGGTTCCAACTTCGGCGGTGTGGCCTTTCCCTTCCTCGCCGACAAGGCCGCAGGCAAGGATATACGCCTGGTCGCGGTGGAACCGAGTTCCTGTCCCACACTGACCCGTGGCCACTATGCCTACGACTTTGGCGACAGCATCGGCATGACCCCGCTGTTGAAGATGTACACGCTGGGGCACGATTTCGTCCCGCCGGGCATCCATGCCGGCGGGCTGCGCTATCACGGCGACTCGGCGCTGGTTTCCCAGCTCTACAACGAGGGACTCATCGAGGCACTTGCCGTGCCGCAACTCGGCACCTTCGAGGCCGGTGTCGCCTTCGCCCAGTCGGAAGGCATCATCCCGGCACCGGAGTCCAACCACGCCATCCGCGCCGCCATTGACGAGGCGATAAAGTGCAAGGAAAGCGGTGAGAGCAAAACCATATTCTTCAACCTCTCCGGTCACGGCCATTTCGACATGGCGGCCTATGACAGCTACTTCAGTGGAGAACTTGAGGATTACGAGTACCCGGAACAGGCGATCCAGGATGCACTCAACCATCTGCCCAAAGTGGGGTAAGTTGCATAATCTGCATAACACCTGCAACGGCAGGCGATGAACAAAACAGCTCAGGGACGAGCGGTTGCAGAAAACACACGGATACTCGGTAGCCTGTCGGCATACGAACAGGTATATGGTCTATCTTTATTAGTGACAACACAGGGATTTTTCTGAAAAAAAACAAGGCCCCTATGAGTACTATCACACCACTACCCACCTCCAGTCTCTACACCGCTTGCGATCCCGAGCAATTCAGTTTCAATACCACGGCAGAACTTGAAGAGGTCACAGAGATCATCGGGCAGACACGTGCCACCGAGGCGGTCAAATTCGGCATCGGTATACAGCGCGAGGGCTACAACCTCTATGTCATGGGCCCACCGGGCATGGGCAAGCACACCATGGTGAAGCACTACCTGGAGAAACAGGCGAAAGGGCGCCCCGTGCCGCCTGACTGGTGCTATATCAATAATTTTGACCAGCCGCATAAACCGCAGATTTTGCGCCTCCCCCCCGGGAAAGGTCGCGAACTCAGCCAGGACATGACCCATCTCATAGAAGAACTTTCAGTTGCACTCCCCGCGGCTTTTGAAAGCGACGAGTACCGCAATCGCGTGCAGGAACTTGAAGACAGGCTCAAGGAACAGCAGGAGCATGCCTTCAACGAGCTGGCGGAAAAATCAGCCGCCAGAAACATAAAGCTGTTCCGCACACCCAGCGGATTTGCCTTTGCCCCGCTTAGCGGCGAGGAGGTGATCGGCCCGGATGAATTCGACAAGTTGCCGCAAAAAGAGCGCGAGCGCATTGAAGAGGTGGTCGCCAACCTGCAGGAGGAACTGCAGAAGATCCTGCAGCAGATACCGCTGTGGCGCAAAGAAACCAGGGAAAAGCTCAAACAACTCAACCGCGAGGTCACCTTTTCGGCAGTCGGCCACCTCATCGATTCGCTGCGCGACAAGTACCGCGACATCGATGAAGTCATGCAGTACTTTGATGCGCTGGCGCACGACATTGTCGAGAACGTAAAGGACTTCACCAAGGGCGAGGATGGCGGCATCGAGATCAGCGGTCTGGGGCTGACCCAGAAACCAACCGAGCCGACCGCCCTGCATCGTTACAAGGTCAACATACTGGTCGACAACAGCGAGACAAGCGGTGCGCCGGTGGTCTACCTGGACAACCCCACCTACGTCAACCTGGTCGGCCGACTTGAACATTTTGCACAGTTCGGCGCACTGGTCACCGACTTTACCCTGCTCAAGCCCGGCGCACTCCACCAGGCCAACGGCGGTTACCTGATCCTCGATGTGCGAAAACTGCTGATGCAGCCCTATGCCTGGGAGGGGCTCAAGCGCACGCTGTTTTCCAGTGAGGTGCGAATCGAGCCGCTGGAGAAGGTACTGGGCCTGCTGAGCACCACCTCCCTCGAACCCGAGGCCATACCGCTGGATATCAAGGTCGTGCTGCTCGGCGATCGCATGCTCTACTATCTGCTGCACGAATACGATCCGGAGTTCGCCGAGTTGTTCAAGGTGCAGGCCGACTTTGAGCACGAGATCGAACGCAGCGACAAGAACCAGCAACTCTACGCCAAGGTACTCGCCACCCTGGCACAGAAAGAGCAACTGCGGGCACTTGATCGCGGTGCCGTGGCGCGGGTTATCGAGTACGCCTCACGCCATATCGAAGATACCGAACGACTCACCACTCATATGCACAGTATCGCCAACCTGTTACGTGAAGCGGATTACTGGGCGGGCGAAAACAGCCACGATGTACTTACCGCCAGCGATATCCAGAAGGCGATCGACCAGCAGGTCTATCGTGCCTGCCGGGTACACGAAAAGGTGCGCGAGGCGGTGCTGCGTGAGATCGTCCTCATTGATACCAGCGGGGAGCGTGTCGGCCAGGTCAATGGACTGTCGGTCATCGCCATGGGTGAATACGCTTTTGGCCAACCCTCGCGCATCACGGCCACCGTCCACATTGGCGAGGGCAATGTGGTGGATATCGAACGGGAGGTGGAACTGGGCGGAGCCATCCACTCCAAGGGGGTGATGATCCTCTCCGCCTTCCTTGCGGCAAAGTATGCGCGCAAGCAGCCGCTTTCCCTCTCTGCCAGCCTGGTGTTTGAACAGTCCTACGGCATGGTCGATGGTGACAGCGCTTCACTCGCTGAACTCTGCGCACTACTTTCCGCCCTTGCCGAGGCCCCGATAAAGCAGAGCCTGGCCATGACCGGTTCTGTAAACCAGAACGGGCAGGTGCAGGCTATTGGCGGGGTAAACGAAAAGGTGGAAGGTTATTTCGACGTATGTAATGAGCGCGGTCTGACTGGCGCACAGGGGGTGTTGATACCCGCCTCAAACGTAAAACACCTGATGTTGAAGCAGGAGGTGGTCGACGCGGTCGAATCGGGTCGGTTTGCGGTATATGCGGTAAGCAGCGTGGACGAGGCGATGCAACTGCTCACGGGCGTTGAGATGGGCGCAATAGACAGCGAAGGCAACTACCCGGAACAGAGCGTCAATGGCCGCGCACTGGCACGCCTGAAGGAGATGGCGGAGATTCGACATGCCTTTGGCGAACATGCAAAGGACGAGCAGCACTGCACGGCTGAAGATGAGGCACAGAAAAAGGACGATGCCTAGCAGGTTCGCTACTCGGTAAAATCGACTTCCTCTTCCATCTCAATGGTGTTTGTCGGTCCTGACCAGTCTTCCGGGTGCATTGCCTGATCGGTATCGCCGAAATCGTCACGTTCCAGGTCGTCAAACGGTCCCGACCAGTCTTCCGGCTCGGCAGCAGGAGTCATGCCTGACTCATTCCAGCTGTCGATATCCACCTCTTCAACAGCACCGTCGAAATACTGTATCTCGATAACGCCCTCATCACTGTCGTAGGCGATAATCTCGAGTGTCTCCCCCTCAGCGTTGGTGAACCACTGCCCAACTGCAAGCTCTGGTTGTTCCGCCATCGTCTCTCTCCGCCCTTTGCTTCAGCCTTTGATCTAACCATAGCAACACTGCTGCCAATGTCACCTATATCGTATCACCCATAACACGGCTGCGTATTATAAAATTTTTTTGTCACATACCACCCCGCACCGCCTTGATTTTTCAAAAATTTCGTTAAACATGGGTGCAATCAATCGCATCTCAACAGGACCATAAATCCATTGTATAAGCCTGACTTCCGACAGTGCTGTACCAAGCCGACGAAACAACACACGGCCCCTGTACAGGGAACAAAGGGTGAGCGTTGTACAGTAATTATCACCGCATAAGGCATGTCGACCAGTGCTAGTGAACAGAGGTTATCTGTTTGCTATCAATCACATTCTCATTCACATCAACAACATCCACCTGCCAGG
>JBFEUI010000050.1:0-17497 GCA_041547565.1 Thiohalomonadaceae bacterium | reverse complement strand
GACCCACTGTCCGGTCTGCGGTGCCGAGGTGGAACAGGAGGAGGGCGAGGCGGTGCCGCGCTGCAGCGGCGGTCTTTCCTGTGCGGCGCAGCGTAAAAATGCGATCAAGCACTTCGCCTCGCGCCGCGCCATGGATATCGACGGACTCGGCGACAAGCTGGTCGAGCAACTGGTTGATGAGGGTTTGATCGACGATGTCGCCGATCTCTTCACCCTCACCGTGGCGCAGGTCGCCGGCCTCGAGCGCATGGGCGCGAAGTCGGCACAGAACCTGGTCGACGCACTGCAAAAGGCGGCGGGTACCACGCTGGAGCGCTTCCTCTTTGCCCTGGGGATTCGCGAGGTGGGGGAGAGCACGGCACGTACCCTGGCCAACCACTTCGGGGCACTTGAGGCGATTAAAGCGGCGAGCGAGGAGCAACTGATCGAGGTCGAGGATGTCGGCCCCATCGTCGCCCACCATATCCATACCTTTTTCCGTCAGCCCCACAACATTGAAGTGATCGACAAACTGCAGCATGCCGGTGTCCACTGGCCCGATATCGAGAAGCTCGAGGCGGGCGAGCAGCCACTGGCAGGACAGACCTTCGTCCTCACGGGTACCCTGGGCACTCTGAGCCGCAACGAGGCCAAGCAGCGTCTGCAGGCGCTGGGAGCAAAGGTGACGGGCAGTGTTTCGGCAAAGACCGATTATGTGGTGGCCGGCGAGGCGGCCGGTTCGAAGTTGGCCAAGGCCGAGAAGCTGGGTGTCGAGGTGCTCGATGAAGCGGCCTTGCTCAAATTGCTCGAACAATAAAAAAGAATTCAGTCACAAGTAAAAAGATACAAGTGACTTGTATCTTGGAACCATTTCAGGCCACAAAAAAAGCCGGAACGGTTGGCTAACCGTCCCGGCTTATTTCTTGCGCAGGCTGCAACGAACTAGGGATTGATGGTCACCTCGGCCTTGGCGCGCAGGTTCAGCAGGTAGCTGTTGACGCGTTGTTGCTGCAGCAGTTGCTGGAGTTTCGGTTTGACCTCTTCCAGCGACGGGGGCGCCATTTCGCGGGTGTCCTCAAGCTTGATGACGTGCCAGCCAAACTGTGTCTTGACCGGTGCCTTGCTGTAACTGCCCTTGTCCATGGTCTGTACCGCACTGGAGAACGGCGGCACCATCTGGTTTGGGCCGAACCAGCCCAGGTCTCCGCCTTTCTTGCCTGTCGGCCCGGTGGAGTGCTGCTTGGCCAGCTCGGCAAAGTCGGCACCCTTGTCCAGCTGGGTGATGAGATCCTTGGCCTTGGCCTCATCGGCGACCAGGATGTGGCGGGCCTTGAATTCCTGTGACTTCATGTTGGCAACCTGGGCCTCGTAGGCGGTCTTCAGCTCACTGTCGGTGACCGGGTTGTTGGTGATGGCCTCGCGCAGGGCGCTGCGCAACAGGAAGTTCTCCCTGAGCTGTGCAAGCTGTGCCTTGATGTCCGCGCGCTGTTCCAGTTTCTTCGCCGCGGCATCCTGCAACACCAGTTGTCGGGAGATCATCTCATCCAGCACCTTCTTCTTGGGAGCCTTGCCCTGGAGATTGTTCTTTTCGGTGAACTCATCGTAGCTGGCCTGGGTGATGGGTTGGCCATTGACGGTGGCCAGTACCGTGTCCGCGGCGGCCAGGGCGTGGCTGCTGGCGCCCAGTGCTAGCGCCAGGGCACAGGAGGTAAGGGTTAGGCGTGATCCTTTTGACATAGTATTTCCTATCAGTTGGTTTCTTCGGGAGTCTCAGCCTGAATGCTCAGGGCGTGGACTTCGGTTTGCATTAAATTCCCCATGGCGGCGTAGACCATGCGGTGGCGTTCTATCGGGCTTTTGCCGGCAAAGGCAGCCGAGACGATGTGCACGCTAAAGTGTCCGGCACCACCGGCGCTGGCATGACCGGCATGGTGGTGACTGTCATCGACAATCTCCAGCACGTCGGGTGAAAAGGCCGCGGTGAGGCACTCTCGAATCATTGTGGGCCTGTCACTCATGGCAATACCTTCTTGAACGGTTTTACGGTGACCTGCTCGTAAACGCCGGCTTCGATGTAGGGATCGGCATCGGCCCAGGCCTGCGCCTCTTCGAGGGAGGGGAACTGGGCCACCACCAGGCTGCCGCTGAAACCGGCGGCACCGGGGTCGTCGCTGTCGATGGCGGGGTGGGGACCCGCCAGCAGCAGGCGCCCCTCGTCTTTGAGTTGTTGCAGGCGTTTCAGGTGATCGGGACGCGCCCTGAGGCGCTGCTCAAGGCTGTTCTCCACATCCTGGCTGATTATCGCGTAAAACATCAGGTCTCCTCTTCCGTGTCGTCATCGGTGGGCATGTAGCGGGCCAGGTAGAATCCCTGCGCGATGACAAAGGCAAATGTGAGCCCCATCAGGCCGAACAGCTTGAAATTGACCCAGGTGTCGGTGTCGTAGTTGTAGACCACATAGAGGTTGGCCAGGCCGCTGGCGACGAAGAACACCACCCAGCTGAGATTGAGACGGCTCCAGATGTGGGCGGGGAGGCTGATGGCGCTGCTCATCATGCGTTCGGTAATGGGCTTTTTGCCGATAAACTGGCTGCCGAGAAAGACCAGCGCAAAGAGCCAGTTGACCAGTGTCGGCTTCCACTTGATAAACCGTTCATCCTGCAACCAGAGCGTGGCGCCGCCCAGCACCACGATCAGCCCCAGGGTGACCAGGTGCATGTTCTCGAAACGACGGTGCCTGGCCCAGAATAGGGCGACCTGTACGAAAGAGGCGGCGATGGCTACCCCCGTGGCGACGTATATCCCGTACATTTTGTAGGCGACAAAAAACAGCAGGATGGGGAAGAAATCGAACAGAAACTTCATAACTCGGGTCTGGACTGGCCTTTCTGCATTAACTCATCGTTGTTGGACTTTATCATACCGCGTAATGCTTGGCCCAATCGGGTTCACAATCCCTGTGGTTTGTGGCAATTCTCCACTATTAGTCGACAAATGCGATAAATTGTTCCCTGGATGGCTGAATATATGCCTTGCGCTGCCGCAGTTTTTCAAGGGATAGGGTACAATTGATCCACTTATGACTACCTGCCATGACCTGCACAGCCACTCACTGGCCTCCGACGGCACGCTTTCACCGTCAGAGCTGGTGGCGCACGCCCGTCGCTGCGGTGTGGCGGTGATGGCACTGACCGACCATGATGAGACCGGCGGTATCGATGAGGCGCAATTGGCCGCCCGGGAGCAGGGGCTGCAACTGGTTCCCGGCGTTGAAGTCTCGGTGACCTGGCAGGGGCAGACCCTGCACGTGGTCGGCCTTGGCATCGACCACCACAACGAGGCACTGCTACAGGGATTGAAGGGCCTGCGCGAGTATCGCGAATGGCGCGCCCGAGAGATCGGCCGGCGGCTGGAAAAAAGGCGCATACCCGGCGCCTACGAGGGCGCCTTGAGCTACGCCCGGGGACGCATCATCAGCCGTACCCACTTTGCCCACTTCCTGGCCGACAACGGTTATGCCGCGAGTGTCCGGGATGTCTTCCGCCACTACCTAAAACGCAACAAGCCGGGCCACGTGCCGGGCAGGTGGGCGGAGATGGAGCAGGCGCTGGGCTGGATAACGGGTGCCGGCGGGCAGGCGGTGCTGGCCCATCCGGCCCGTTACGACCTCTCCGCCACCAAGCGCCGCCGCATGCTCGGTGAGTTTGTCGAGTGCGGCGGAGAGGGCATCGAGGTGGTTTCGGGCAGCCACAGCCGCGACGATGTCTTTCAAACCGCAAAGTACGCCCGTGATTTTGGCCTGCTGGCCTCTGTCGGTTCCGATTACCACGGGCCGGAGAATCCATGGGTGGAGATGGGACGCCTGCAGCCGTTGCCCGACGGGTGCCGGCCGATATGGGAAACATGGGAGGAACAAGATAAAAGATTAAAGATACAAGGCTAATCATGCGTTATTTTCATAATCCTTGTATCTTTCAACTTTCCTCTTGTAACTAGACAATGAGCCAGTTTTTTCAAATCCACCCCGACAATCCCCAGGCGCGCCTGATCAATCAGGCGGTCGATATGGTGCGTGAGGGGGCGGTGATCGTCTACCCGACCGACTCGGGTTATGCCCTGGGCTGCCATATCGAGGACAAGCAGGCCCTGGACCGCATCCGGGCCATCCGCCGCCTCGATAGCAAGCACAACTTTACCCTGGTGTGCCGGGACCTGTCCGAGATCAGCACCTACGCCAAGGTAGACAACACGCTCTACCGGTTGCTCAAGGCGGTCACCCCGGGCCCCTATACCTTCATTTTGAATGCTACCCGCGAGGTGCCCCGGCGCATCCAGAGCAAGCGCAAGACCATCGGTATACGGGTGCCGGACAACGCCATCGTCCGCGCCCTGCTGGAGGCGCTGGGTGAACCGTTGATGAGCACCACGTTGATCCTGCCGGGTGAGACGCTGCCCGAGGTGGACCCCTATGAGATCAGGCAGACGCTGGAACACCATGTCGACCTGGTGATCGACGGGGGCTACGGTTCCATGGAGCCGACGACTGTTGTGACCTTTGAGGATGGCATTCCCGCGATCGTGCGTCAGGGGATGGGGGATCCAGCACCCTTCCAGGAATGAGTGGCCAGCTAAACACCGATAAGTATCCGGTTTCCAGGTTCTCCACCTTCATGGTGCCTCGCCCCTCGCTACCTCTTGCAGGTATAATTGCGTAATGGAAGAGTTGAACCTCCTGCAGCGGATGGCCGTCTGGGTGCTCCCCGTGCTGTTTGCCATCACGGTCCACGAGACGGCACACGGCTGGATGGCGTTGCGCCTTGGCGATCCCACCGCACAAATGCTCGGCCGGCTGACCCTCAACCCCATCAAGCACATCGACCCGATCGGTACCGTGCTGGTGCCGGGGATTTTGTTGATGCTGGGTGGCTTTCTGTTCGGCTGGGCCAAACCGGTCCCGGTGACCTGGGAGAACCTGAAGCACCCGAAACGCGACATGGCGCTGGTGGCTGTGGCCGGACCCCTGTCCAACCTGGCGATGGCGGTGATGTGGGCGCTGATTGTGCGTCTGGCGCTGGAGTTCGGCGGCCAGGGGGGCGGCATTGCCATCTACCTGATCTACACCGGGGTAGCGGGCATGTTCATCAATACCATCCTCATGGTGCTCAACCTGCTGCCACTGCCGCCGCTCGACGGTGGACGGGTTGCTGTGGGTTTGTTGCCCGGTCCGCTGGCGTGGAAATTCAGCCGCATCGAGCCCTACGGCTTTCCCATTCTGGTCTTGCTGCTGCTCACCGGGGTACTGGGGCAGATACTATGGCCAGCGGTGATGTTTCTGCTTATCATGCTGGCCGCGATCGGCGGTCTGTCCGCTGACGGCATGCAACTGCTAATGTTTAGTCTTTTGAATGTAAATGGATAGGGAACCGTTTTGAACTCGCTTTCAACCCATGCTCAACGCGTGCTTTCGGGCATGCGTCCGACCGGAAAACTGCACCTGGGCCACTACCACGGCGTACTCAAGAACTGGCTCAAGCTTCAACATGAGTTCGAGTGCTTTTTCTTCGTTGCCGACTGGCACGCGCTGACTACCGAGTACGACAACAGCGGCATTATCGCCGAGAGTGTGCAGGATATGGTCATTGACTGGCTGGCGGCGGGGATCAATCCCGGTTCGGCCCGCATCTTCGTCCAGTCCCAGGTACCGGAGCATGCCGAGTTGCACCTGTTGCTGTCGATGATCACCCCGCTCGGCTGGCTCGAACGGGTGCCGACCTACAAGGACCAGCAGGAGAAGCTGAAAGAGAAAGACCTGGCCACCTACGGCTTTCTCGGTTACCCGCTGCTGCAAAGCGCGGACATCCTCATCTATCGCGCCAGTCAGGTGCCGGTGGGCGAGGACCAGGTGGTGCACGTGGAGCTGACCCGCGAAGTCGCCCGGCGCTTCAACCACCTCTACGGCCGCGAGCCGGGATTCGAGGAGAATGCCGAGGCGGCGGCCAAGAAGATGGGCAAGAAAAACGCCAAGCTCTACCACCAGCTTCGCAGACGCTACCAGGAGCAGGGCGACCACGAGGCACTGGAAACTGCACAGGCCCTGCTGGAAGGCCAGCAGAATATTACCCTCGGTGACCGTGAACGGCTGTTCGGTTACCTGGAGGGCAGCGGCAAGATCATCCTGCCCGAGCCGCAGGCACTGCTGACGCCGGCCTCCAAGATGCCAGGGCTGGACGGGCAGAAGATGTCCAAGTCCTACGGCAATACCATCGCCCTGCGCGAGGACCCGGAGTCGGTGGAGAAGAAACTGCGTACTATGCCGACCGACACCAACCGAGTGCGCCGTACTGATCCGGGTGATCCCGATAAATGCCCGGTGTGGCAATTGCACGAGGTCTACTCGAATGACGAGGTGAAGCAGTGGGTGAAGGAGGGCTGCACCAGTGCCGGCATCGGTTGTCTTGATTGCAAGCAGCCCCTGATCGATGCGGTGAAGGAAGAACTGGCACCGATCAACGAGCGGGCCCAGGAGTTTATTGAAAATCCGGCGCTGGTAAACAAAATCCTGGCCGAGGGTGCCGAAGAGGCCCGTGATGTGGCCAGAGAAACGCTGACGGAAGTACGTCGTGCCATGGGTCTGAGTTACGCATAGCGGCTCAGGCAGGGGGGAATATATGAGCGAGAAAGAGCATCCACACACGCATCCGGAGCAATCGGAGATGCCGTTTGCCATCGTCCAGGGCGCGGCCATCACCGAACTGCCCAAGGACCTGTATATTCCACCCCAGGCGCTGGAGGTGTTTCTCGAGGCCTTCGAGGGACCGCTGGACCTGCTGCTCTATCTTATCAAGCGCCAGAATATTGATATCCTCGATATCCCTATCGCCGCAATTACCGCGCAGTACATGGAGTACGTGGAGGTGATGAAGGAGATGCAGCTGGAACTGGCCGGCGAGTACCTGGTGATGGCGGCCATGCTGGCCGAGATCAAGTCGCGCATGTTATTGCCGCGTCCTGTCGAGGCGGATGATGAGGGCGAGGACCCGCGTGCGGAGCTGGTGCGCCGGCTGCAGGAGTACGAGCGCTACAAGCAGGCGGCGGAGGATATCGATAGCCTGCCGCGTCTGGGGCGTGATTTTCATCCCGCGGAGGTGGCCGGGCCCGACCGCAGGGCGGAACGCCCCCAGCCCCAGGTTGAGCTGCGCGATGTGCTGTTGGCGCTGACCGAGGTGATAAAGCGTGCGGAGATGTTCGCCCACCACCACATCCAGCGCGAACCCCTGTCGATACGCGAGCGGATGACCCGGGTGCTCGAGACGGTCAGTGCCGACAAGTTTACCGAGTTCACCTCGCTGTTTACCCTTGAGGAGGGACGCCGTGGCGTGGTGGTGACGCTGATGGCGGTGCTCGAGCTTATCAAACAGTCGATGATTGAACTGATTCAGACAGAGCCGTTTGGCTCCATCCACGTCAAACAGGTGGGTGCGGAGCAGTAAGCCCGCGGAGGATAAGGAGAGAATGGAACAGCAACTGCTGAAGAATATCGTGGAAGCGGCCCTGCTGGCCGCGGGGGAACCGCTTAACCTTGACCGCCTGCAGGGGCTGTTCGAGGAGGAGAGCCGTCCCGAGAAAAAGCTGATTCGCGACACGCTCGACCTGCTGCAGGCGGAGTGCGAGGGGCGGGGGATAGAGTTGAAAGAGGTGGCCAGCGGTTTTCGCTACCAGGCACGCCAGGAGACCGCCGGCTGGATCACACGGCTCTGGGATGAGAAGCCGCCGAAGTATTCCCGTGCGCTGCTGGAGACACTGGCGCTGATCGCCTACCGCCAGCCCATCACCCGCGCTGAGATCGAGGATATCCGCGGTGTGGCGGTCAGCACCAACATCATGAAGACCCTGCAGGAGCGCGGCTGGGTGCGTGTCGTCGGGCACCGGGATGTGCCCGGCAAGCCGGCGCTCTATGCCACCACCAAGGAATTCCTGGATTACTTCAACCTCAAGGGGCTCGATGACCTGCCCACCCTGGCCGAGTTGCGTGACCTGGACAAGATTAATGCAGAGCTCGATCTGCAGTTCCCCGGAGAAGCACGACACGGCGGTGATACTGCCGGTGCGACGCCTGCTGTCTCCGCTGATGCCGCCGCTGTTGCGCTGACGATAGATGCGCCTACTGCGATTCGCAGCAGGCGCAACAATCCGCACCGCCGCCGTTGACTGTTGTGACTATCGAATGACGGAAAAACTGCAAAAGGTGCTTGCCCGTGCCGGCTTCGGTTCACGGCGTGAGATGGAGGGCTGGATCGAGGCGGGGCGTATCTCCGTCAACGGGCAGATCGCCAAACTTGGGGAGCGTGTCGGCGAGAACGATACCATTCGCGTTGACGGCAAGCCGGTTTCCAAGCAGCGCGTCAGCGAGGGGCGGCGCCGGGTGCTGGTGTATCACAAACCGCTGGGTGAGGTGACCAGCCGTGATGACCCGGAGGGTCGTACCACGGTTTTCGACCGCCTGCCCAGCAGAGTGAAGGGGCGCTGGATCGCCGTCGGGCGACTCGACATCAACACGCTCGGCCTGCTGCTGTTTACCACCGACGGTGAACTGGCCAATCGCCTGATGCACCCCTCCTCGGAGATCGAGCGGGAATATGCCGTCAGGGTGCTGGGCGAAGTGGATCAGAAGACGCTGAATGCGCTCAAGCAGGGGGTAGAACTTGAGGACGGGATGGCGCATTTTGACGGCATAAAGTATTCCGGCGGCGAAGGATCCAACCAGTGGTACCACGTGACCCTCAAGGAGGGGCGCAACCGTGAGGTGCGGCGCCTGTGGGAGTCGCAGGGTGTGACGGTAAGCCGGCTGATACGCGTGCGCTACGGGCCGATCTGGCTACCGCGCGGGCTGCGTCCCGGTCGCTGGGAGGAACTGGATGAAAAGTCGATCCAGCTGCTGTTGCAGACGGTGGGCATGGCGCCGGTGCCGGAGAAGAAGCCCAAACACAAACCGATTCCGCGCAAGACCCGTCACGGGACACGCCACAGCAGACAGGGCAGGGCGAAGCGGTAATTTGCGGTACCATCTGAAATAGTATTCGATCAATATACAACACGATGGTAACGAAACATGGCTGTAGACAACGATAAACTCGATCGGGTGGTGGCCGAGGCCAGGCGGGCACGCGAAGCCCGTGAAAAAGACTACCGGGAGCAGGCGCTGAAAATGTATCCCTGGGTGTGCGGGCGCTGCAGTCGCGAATTCACCCGGCAAAACCTGCAGGAACTCACGGTGCACCACCGTGACCACAACCACGACAACAACCCCTCCGATGGCAGCAACTGGGAACTGCTCTGTCTCTACTGCCACGACAACGAACACCAACGCTACCTGGACAATGACGGCCGCGCTGCCGATGCCTCCGGCAAGAATGAGGGTGAGGCTGCAACCTTCAAGGCCTTCGCCGATCTTGCCGATCTGATGAGTGAGAAGGATTAGCGTTTTTGTCACGACAGCAAGGGCAGGAAAGACATCGCTGTGAGCATTCCCTCTATCTACGATACCCTTTATCGCCGTTACGGGCCGCAACACTGGTGGCCGGGGGAGACACCGTTCGAGGTGATGGTGGGGGCGATCCTCACGCAAAATACGGCATGGAGTAACGTCGAAAAGGCCATTGTAAATCTGAAACAGAACGCGGCGCTGTGTCCCGACAAAATTATCGATATCGAGCACGATAGATTGGCGCAGTGGCTGCGACCCTCCGGCTACTTCAATATCAAGGCGAAACGTCTTAAAAACTATTGTCGTTGGTACAGGGAGCAGGGCGGCTACGATGCGTTGCAGCAGTTTGAGACCGGGGCATTGCGCCACCGCATATTGTCGGTCAACGGTGTGGGGCCCGAGACGGCAGACGATATTCTGCTCTATGCCTTCAACAGGCCGGTGTTTGTCATCGATGCCTACACCCGGCGCATTTTCTCACGCCTGGAACTCATCGACAGTGATACCGGTTATGAACACCTGCGCCAAACGTTTGAAGAGGCGCTTGCTTCGCGCCGCAACAGGGTCAATCTGTTCAATGAGTACCATGCGCTTATCGTGAATCATGCCAAGGATGTCTGCCGCAAACGCCCCCTGTGCGAGCAGTGTTGTCTGGCCAAACAGTGCCGCTTTTGCGCCTGATTTTGCCTGCCTGATACGGACGTTCTATAGTTGTTACAGGGTCTTGTTTCGGGGGTGTTTGTGGACGAACAATTCATGCGTCAGGCGATCGAACTTGCCGGGCGGTCGGTCATTGAGGGGGGCGGACCGTTCGGTGCGGTGATCGTAAAGGATGGCAAGGTTGTCGGGCGTGGACAGAATCGGGTTACCCTGATAAACGATCCGACGGCCCACGCCGAGGTGCAGGCCATTCGCGATGCCTGCCGCACGCTGGGCCAGTTCCACCTGGATGGCTGCGCATTGTATGTCAACTGCCAACCCTGTCCGATGTGTTTCAGCGCCGCCTACTGGGCGCATATTCAGCATATCTATTATGCGGCCACGCAAGACGATGCGGCGGCCATCGGCTTCGATGACCGCTGGATTGCCGAGCAATTGGGAATTCCATTAGAGAAACGTGATATCCACCAGACACAGTTGTTGCGGGATGAGGCGCTGGAGACCTTTAAACAATGGTCGGAGAAGCCCGACCGGATCGAGTATTGAGAGTGGCCGGTGATGGGGAAGTTGCGAGCGGACAGGTATTAGCAGGCGCATAGGGCCCCTGTCGTTTTGTTAGGCAGCATCCCATCACCCACGCAGGTGACATACGCTACCAGTGATACGGCTTACGGTTCATATTTTACCGTGCGATTGCGTCCCAGCACCTTGGCCCTGTAGGCTGCCTTGTCGGCCTTTTCGAACAGCGTCTCGGGGGTGTCTTCCGGCTGGAAACCGGCTACGCCGATACTCACGGTGATGTTTACCGGCCCCTGCGAATCACCGTTTTGCAGAAGGTAGGGATTCTGTTCCAGATTTTTGTGAATGCGCTCGGTGACAATCGATGCAAGTTCAGCTGTGCTGCTGTGCAAGACAGCCACAAACTCTTCCCCGCCATAGCGGAAGAACAGATCGGCACCGCGAAGGCTGGACTTGATGACCGTAGCCACATGCCGGAGTACATCGTCGCCGATCAAGTGGCCGTAGTTGTCGTTGATGCTCTTGAAGTGGTCCAGATCGAGCACCAGCAGTGTGAGATCCTGATCATCTCGTGCGGCTCTCTCAAGCTCACGTGGCAAGTGCTGCTCAAAGGAAGCACGATTCAACACCCCGGTTAAGGGGTCATATTGTGCCGCCTTAAGTGCAGTGTAATAGTTAAGACAGTTTTTCAGCGGATAGAGGAGGATGGCCACCAGGGTTTCAAGAACGGCCAGCTCCTGCTCGGCAAAGCGTTTCTTGCGTGAGAACACCAGTGTGCCCAGGTCCTGCTGCATGAGGGTGAGACCGTAGCTGCAGCGGTGACGTGCCATGGTTTCTATTTCGATGTTTAAACCACGCTCATCATCGTGGTACGTCACGGCATCGACGGCGATGTAATGCTGGATTTCGCTGAAGAAGATGCCGATCAGTTCCTCGACATTCAGTGTGACCTGCAGTGCGCTGATCAGATAGAGCGATTCGTTTGCGGGCTGCTGCGCGCGCGGGGCCGCATTGCCCCCACGGGCAGGGTGGGGCGGGACGCCAAAACCGCTATGTATGCTTCTGGGCTGTGCCATTGTGGATCTCCAATACCGTTTGCATGCATAGAAGCTATTTTTGTGCCAACATTAAAAGTAATATAAATAACAAAGAGTTACGGTTTTCGTTGAGTGAAAAGTGTGAACCGTGTCATGTTTTTGTCACACTGTTTGTGGAACATAAAACGGACGGGGACATCTTAACTTTTGGGGGCAGATGTGGATAAGCATCCCCGAATGATAATAACGATGGGAGGAGTAATGCGTCTTGTTTCTCTATTGATGATGTTGGTCGTGTCATCGGTGGTGGTAGCCGTCGATGAGGGGCAACTTGAACCGGGTGGGGTGAATCCGGGCTTTCATGAAAAACCGGCCTGGTTCAAGCAATCCTTCCTTGATCTGGGAGAGGATGTGGCCGATGCTGCGGCTGAGGGAAAGCGGGTTATGCTCTATTTCCATCAGGACGGTTGCCCCTACTGTGCCAAACTGCTGCAGGATAATTTCGGTCAACGCGATATCGCCGCCAAGACCCGCCGTCATTTCGAGGTGATTGCCATCAATATGTGGGGCGATCGGGAGGTCACTACCCTGGACGGCCGCACATTGACAGAGAAGGCCTTCGCGGTGGAGATGAAGGTCATGTATACCCCGACGCTGGTCGTACTGGATGAGACCGGCAGGAATTTTTTCCGCATCAACGGCTACTACCATCCGGGCAAGTTCTCTGCCGCACTGGACTACGCGGCCGGCCGGGCAGGCGGCCTGGGTTTTCCCGAATACCTGAAAAAGGCGGCCCCGGAGCGGGCATCGGGGAAATTGCACGAACAACCGTTTTTCATGCAGCCGCCCTATCAACTCTCGCGCAAGGGCTACCGGGCCGAGCGGCCACTGCTGGTACTGTTTGAACAGAAGGTGTGCAGCCATTGCGATGAGATGCATCGGGAACTGTTCACGCGCCCCGAGGTAAAGGACCTGCTCGGGCAGTTCGATGTGGTCCGGCTCGATATGTGGTCCAACACGCCACTGGTCTCCCCCGAGGGCAAGCGGCTGCGGGCCAAGTCGTGGGCCAAATCGCTCAATGTGCAGTATGCGCCGACCATGGTGTTTTTCGACCGGCAGGGTAATGAGGTATTCAGGTCAGAGGCCTATCTGCGCGCCTTCCACACCGTATCGGTGCTGGAGTACGTGGCTTCAGGCGCCTACCGGGATGAACCCGAATTCCAGCGATTTGTGCAGTCACGGGCCGAGCGGCTGGAGGCCGCGGGGGAGCATGTGGATCTTTGGAAGTAATACGTTAAACGTGAATCGTGAAAGGTGAAACGCATATAGGGCGCCCCATGGGCGCCGAATCGATATCTGAATGGCGGGCACGGCCCGCCCTATGGCCATGTTATTCGTAAAAGGTGAAATGCATACAGGGCGCCCTGTGGGCGCCGGTGATGGCGGGCACGGCCCGCCCTATGTTTCGTGCCGTGAAAGGTGAAACCTAAAATGCATAATGTGCGACCGCCATGGATGGCGGGAGTGCTGGCAACGCAGGAGCAGTTGCCAGTGAAACGTTAAACGGGAAATGCACATAGGGCGTCCTGTGGGCGCCGTGGCAAGAACGCGATGGCGGCCATGGCCCGCCCTCTGTGTCTTTGTACTTCACCGCTCACATTTTATTGCGCATCAAACTGCTGCCCGGTAACACCCCTGCTGTCGGGACCGAACAGGTAGAGGTAGGTGGCCATGATCGCCTCCGGTTTGGTCACGGTCTCGGGATCTTCACCGGGGTAGGCGCGGGCGCGCATGCCGGTGCGTACCGCACCGGGATTGATGCTGTTGACACGGATATTGGTGTTGGTCTCCAGTTCATCGGCCCAGATCTGCATCATGTTCTCATTGGCGGCCTTGGAGATGCCGTAGGCACCCCAGTAGGCGCGTCCCTGGCGGCCGACGCTGGAGGAGGTGAAGACCAGGGAGGCATCATCGGATTTTTTCATCAACTCCAGTGTCGCCTGGGTGAGCATGAACGGGGCGTTGAGGTTCACCTGCATCACTTTCGACCACTGCTCGATGTCGTACTGGGCGAGCGGGGTCAGCGAGCCGAGCAGGGAGGCGTTGTGCAGTAGCCCGTCGAGCCGGCCGAACTCCTTCTCCACGGTCATGGCGAGGTCTTCGTAGTCCTTGGGGGCGGCCCCCTCAAGGTTCATCGGGTAGATGGCCGGTTGGGGGTGGCCGGCCTGTTCGATGGCATCGTACACCTCCTCCAGCTTGCGGATGGTACGGCCAAGCAGGATCACCGTGGCACCGTGTGCGGCAAAGGACTTTGCAGCGGCCTCACCGATACCGGCGCCGGCCCCGGTAACCAGGATCACGTGCTCTTTAAGCAGGTCTTCGGCGGGTTGGTAGTTCTTAAGTTCTTCTTGCATGAACGCCTTACTTCTCTGTTGTCTGGTTGATAATCAATTGGGCACATTGTACTCCACTTCGCACCGCCCCTTCGAGGGTTGCAGGGTAGCCGGTATCAGTATAGTCACCGGCAAGCCAACATCCTACAACGGGTGTGGTGGGGGCGGGCCTGAACCGCTCAATCCCCGGGCCGCAGTGAAAGGTGGCGTGCTTTTCCCTGATAACCAGCGCCTGGCGCGGGGCGGGCCACTGCGGAAAGTGTGAGGCCAGCTCCTGTGTAACCGTATCCGCCAGGGCCTGCCGGCTCATTGCCATATGATCCCCATCACCGCTGATGACAGCGGCCATCAGGCCGGGTTGACCGCATACCCTGCGGTCGAAGAGCCACTGTGTCAGTGTGCCGCTCATCCCGTACATCGGTGTGTCGAGTCGTGTCGCCGCATCGTACTGCAGATAGACGGTGGTGATGGGGGCGTGTTGAAGGCGGGCAAGCTGCTCACTGATAGGCTGAAAAGTGTCGTGTGCAGCCAGTAGTTTGCGGCTGACGGCAAAGGGGGTGGCCAGGATGAGCCGGTTGCACGCGACTACGCCGGCTTTGTGACGCACGCCGCGCAGGTTCCCGTTTTCCACAATGAGGCCGGTGACAGTGCTGCTGGTCAGCACCTGGCCACCCCTGCTCTCGATAAAGTCGCGCGCCCGGTCCGCAAACAGCGCACTGAGGCCGGTTGCGGGGATGATCAGGTCGGAGTCTCGACGCCGCTGCGCAAAACTGTCTTGCAGAACCCTGAGGAAGACACGTGCAGAGGCGGCTGCCACCGGGGTGTTCAGGGCACCAAGACAGAGCGGTTGCCACAGCAGTTCGATGAGCCGCTCGCCCTGCTTGTGCCGCTGTAGCAGCTCAAGGACGGTGCAATCCTGCTCCAGAGCGAAGCCGGAAACGTACAGCCTGAGCGACAGCGCCACGGCGTGCAGGCGTTCGTGCAGGCTGAGGCCCGTTGCGGCGAGTAGAGCCCATGCCAGGTGCAGCGGGGCGGGGAGTGCTGGTGCCGTTAGTGCCATCGCTCCCATTGGACCGTTGACGCAGAGGTGCAGCGGGCTGCGCGGGATATCCTTTGGGTTGACCCCGATACAGTCCATCAGGCGCAAGGTCTCACGGTAACCGCCGATAAGCAGGTGCTGGCCGTTGTCGACCGACCAGCTGCCGGTGTCAACGGTCCGGGCACGTCCCCCCAACTGGGGGGACGATTCCAGCAGAATGGGTTTCAGACCGGCACTGCTCAGCTCGACGGCCGCGGCAAGGCCCGCCCAGCCGCCGCCGGTAACTATGACCTGTTGTTCAACAGCCATTATTCGTTATGTATCTTCATGTATTGTTTGGGAAGTGAAGGGTGAAGCGTGAGGAGTGAAGAGAGATGGACAGTATGCTTTTTCGCTCGACACTCTTGTTCACCCTTCACCCTTCACCCTATACCGATACTCCTCCATGGCCAGGGTACGCAGGGTCAGCCAGATCTTCTCAACGGTCGGGATGCGGACGGAGCGGCCGAATACGGGAAAGTCCCGTGAAACAATCCTGTCGAGATTTTTACGATAGATGGCGGCCATGACCAGCCCACTGCGCTGACGGTAACGGTCGGCCTCGGGAAGCATGCCCAGCGCACTGTCATAGTAGTCCGCGGCACGCTGCGCCTGGAATTGCAGCAGGGCCCGCATATTGTCGCTGAACCGGCTGTTGAGCACGGCGCTCTCGCTGACCTCGAAGCGCTCCAACTCATCCAGCGGAATATAGATGCGATCGCGTGCCGCGTCCTCGGCAATATCGCGCAGGATATTGGTCAACTGGAAGGCCATACCGAGCTCTCGGGCATAATCGAGGGTGGCCGCATTTCGGTATCCGAAGATGGTCGCCGCCAGCAGGCCGACCACCGAGGCGACGCGATAGCAGTAGAGCGACAATTCATCGAACGAGGCATAACGGCGTTTGTCGAGATCCATCTCCATGCCGTCAACCAGCGCCTCAAGGTGTGTCCTGTCAAGTGAAAAGCGTGCCAGGGCCGGTTGCAGGGCGCGGGAGACAGGGTGGCGGGGTGAGCCGCGGTAGAGCCTCTCGATCTCTTCACGCCAGCCTTCGAGGGCGGCGCGTGCTGCGGTAGTGTCGCTGCTCTCGTCCACCACATCATCGACTTCACGGCAGAAGGCGTAGAGTGCGGTGATGGCATCACGTTTGTCTTGCGGCAGCAGCTTGAAGCTGCTGACCAGGCTTGAACCGCTGTGGGCGACCTTGTTTTGACAGTATTCAGCGGGCGTCATGGGGCGTGATAGGTGATAGGAGCGCGGTGGCTGTTCTGTGTATAATGCGGGCTGGTTAGGCAGAGGCTATGTTAGCGTATGTGCAGGCGACTGCATACAGCCGCTGCCGCATTGAGTGATATCAGGAAGATTTGTAGATGGAAAACAACAAAAGCAGCAACGTGGTCTGGCACCACGCCACCGTTACACGGGAGCGCCGCGAGACGCTCAACGGCCACCGCGCTGTTATCCTCTGGTTTACCGGTCTTTCCGGTGCGGGAAAATCGACCATTGCCCATGAGGTTGAGGAGCAATTGCACCAGCTCGGCTGCCATACCTTTGTCTTTGACGGGGATAATGTGCGCCACGGTCTGTGCGGCGATCTGGGTTTCTCCATTGAGGACCGGACGGAAAATATTCGCCGCATCGGCGAGATGGTAAAACTGTTTCTCGGGGCCGGGGTGATCTCCCTGACGGCCTTCATCTCACCGCTGCGCAGCGACCGGCAGCGTGTCCGTGACCTGGTTCCCGAGGGCGACTTTATCGAGGTCTACTGCCGCTGCTCGGTGGAGGTCTGTGAATCGCGGGACGTGAAGGGACTGTACAAGAAGGCGCGTGCCGGCGAGATCAAGGACTTCACCGGGATTTCATCCCCCTATGAAGAACCGGAAAATGCGGAAGTGGTCATCGATACCGACAAGCAGAGCCTGGAGGAGAGCGTGCAGGCGGTCATCGGTTATCTGCGCCAGCGCGGTATTATCGCAGAAGATAAACGGGTATCAGTGAACCAGTAGTCACGTAGCTTAACAACGTGACCTGAAGGAGTAGAAGTAGTTCAGTTACAGACTCCATCCATAGGGCGGGCCGTGCCCGCCGTATTTCGGCGCCCATGGGGCGCCCTATCCCCAGTCCATGAAAAGCCATTGCAAAAGTAGGCCGAACTTGGCGCAGCGGTGTCCGGCAATCCAGTGATGCCCGATACCGCTTGTGCTCCATCGGGCCTACGGCCAGTCGTAGGTCAGGTTACAGACTCCATCCATAGGGCGGGCCGTGCATGCCGTATTTCGGCGCCCATGGGGCGCCCTATCCCCAGTCCATGAAAAGCCATTGCAAAAGTAGGCCTGACTTGGCGCAG
>JBFEUI010000049.1:0-17617 GCA_041547565.1 Thiohalomonadaceae bacterium | reverse complement strand
TTGAGGAGCCCGGTATGCAGGGGCTGGCCGAGTTTCTTGCCGCCCACAGTGTCGAGGTGGTCGCCTCCATGCCCTGTTACCTGGAAGAGAATGTCGACCATCAGCGCGGCAGGGGAGTGTTTGAGCGCAACATCCAGGCGCTCAAACGGCTCAACGCACTCGGCTACGGTGTGGAGCGCGACAAGCCGCTCAAGCTTGTATTCAATCCGCAGGGGCCGACGCTGCCGCCTGAACAGCAGGTGCTGGAAGAAGACTTCAAGCGCCACCTCAGCGAGCAGTACGGTATCGTTTTCAATCAACTGCTTACCATCACCAACATGCCGATCCGGCGCTTCGGCAGCATGCTGTTGTCAACGGGCCAGTTCACGGACTATATGCAACTGCTCAAACGGTCGTTCGAGCCGGCCAATCTCGATGCGCTGATGTGCCGCCACCTGATCAGTGTCGACTGGCGCGGTTACCTGTACGACTGCGACTTCAATCAAATGCTGGACCTGCCGCTGGAACATGATGACGGTTCACGCATACATATCTCACAGCTTGCCGAAGTGGCCCTGCCAGGGCGTCGCATAGAGGTGGGGGATCACTGCTACGGCTGTGCTGCAGGTCAGGGCAGCAGTTGTGGCGGTGCGCCGGAGTAGGCACTGTTTCACGATGCCCGTATCAATCATTATCCCTACGCTGGATGAGGCCGCCGAGCTCGAGCACTTCCTGTCCCCACTGCAGCCGCTGCGCGCCAGGGGACATGAACTTATCCTGGTGGACGGCGGCAGTCGTGATAGCACATGTGAGCTGGCCGTACCACTGGTGGATCGCCTCGTGCACGCCGATCGCGGCCGTGCACGCCAGATGAATGTTGGCGCCAGGTCGGCGTCACATGAACGGCTGCTCTTTCTCCATGCCGACACGCGACTGCCGCATGATGCGCTGGAGCTGATCGAATCGGCACTGGACGGCTCGGTATGGGGGCGTTTTGACGTACGCTTGTCCGGCAGCGCTCCCATGCTGCGACTGATCGGGCGCATGATGAATCTGCGCTCCTGCATCACGGGGATCTGCACCGGTGATCAGGCCCTGTTCATGCGCCGTGAGGCATTTGTTAAGGCGGGTGGCTACCCGGATATCCCGTTGATGGAGGATATTGAAATCAGCCGGGCGCTCAAGCGCTTCGGCAGGCCCGCCTGTATTGCCTCGCCTGTGGTCACCTCCAGCCGGCGCTGGGAACAGGGCGGTATCGTGCGCACCGTCCTGCTGATGTGGCGCCTGCGCCTGGCCCACTTTATGGGGGCAAGTCCCGACGCGCTGGCAAAGCAGTACCGCAACCAACGTTAAGCGATATGGCCATGCCTGAGCACAAGCGATGCCTGATCATATTTTCCAAGGCCCCGGTCGCCGGCCAGGTCAAGACGCGCCTGCTGCCCGTGTTGTCGGCACAACAGGCGGCACACCTCTATCGTCTGCTGCTGGAGCGGCAGGTGCGCAGCGCGCTTGAGAGCGGATGTGCTGATGTTGAGTTGTGGTGCAGCCCGGACTGCGGGCATGAGTTTTTTCGCACCCTGCAGCGGCGTTACGCCGTCACGCTGCATCGCCAGCAGGGGGCGGACCTGGGCCAGCGTATGGACCATGCACTGCATACGGTGTTGCAGCGGGCCGATGCGGCAGTGCTTGTCGGTGCGGATATCCCCTCGCTTGATGGTGATGATCTGTGTGCGGCATTTGCCCGCCTGGAGCAGGGGGACGATGCGGTGCTTACCCCCACAGAGGATGGGGGGTATGCCTTGCTCGGGCTGCGTCGGGTCGATACCGCCCTGTTTGAGGGAATCCGCTGGGGGAGTGCGCAGGTGCTGGCGCAGACACGCCGTGTGCTTGGTCAGCTCGGCTGGAACTGGAGCGAGCTTGAGGAGCGCTGGGATCTGGACCGTCCCGAGGACCTGCAGCGCCTGCGTGAAGCTGGCCTGCCGTCCGAGCTGTCAGCCTATGCGCGTTCTATAGCAGTGTGACGGTCAGTGCATTGCCAAGGAGAAACAGCGCACCGAGCAGGATGGCAAACTGCATGCGCCTGCTGCGCTTGAGTGCCTCATGATCCCGCATGTCGAGTACCAGCTCGACAGGCATTGCGGCCCTGCCTGGCCGGGCTTTGTTATGCCTCTTCCCGTGTGACGGGAAGGAAACGGGATTTACGTATCTCATGTCTATTCCTTCCTTCGTTTCTACACGCCGTGCGCAGGAGCTTGTTACACTGTGGGTAAATCGACACCCTATAACCAACAATATAGGTCGGGAATTGGCCGTATCAAGACGGCAGCCGGTTTTTTATACTGTGACGCTGGCTCGTGATAATTAACCCTGATTTATTTGTGATAATCGAGAGATGAAAATACCCCCTTTTTATATCGCTGCACTGCCGCGTATCGTCTTTGGCGACGGCGAGTTTTCCAGGCTGCCGGAGTTTATCCTCGAGTACGGTAGGCGAGTCTTGCTGCTCACCGGTGAACATTCGTTTCGCGCCACCGCTCACTGGACACAACTGTGTGAAGTGCTGGAGCAGCACGGGGTGCACCAGGAAACGCTGGCCGTGGCAGGAGAGCCGTCGCCGGGATTGATCGACGAGGCGGTCGGCCGCTTTGCTGACAGCGGTATTGAACTGGTGGTGGCGATCGGCGGGGGCAGCGTGGTCGATGCGGGCAAGGCGCTTGCCGGGCTGCTGCCGCACGGCAACTCGGTACTTGATCACCTGGAGGATGTGGGCAAGGGTATCCCCTACGCCGGCCCCTCGCTGCCGTTTATCGCGGTGCCGACAACGGCGGGTACCGGCAGCGAGGCGACCAAGAACGCGGTGCTGAGCGAACACGGTGAGGGCGGCTACAAGAAGTCCTTCCGCCACGAGTGCATGGTGCCGAACGTGGCACTGGTCGACCCGGCTCTGCTGGCGAGTTGCCCGTCCCACCTGATCGCCGCGCAGGGCATGGATGCCTTTACCCAACTGCTCGAATCCTACGTGTCGCTCAGGGCCAATCCCTTCACCGATGCGCTGGCCTGGAGCGGTTTGCAGGCGGTGTGCGCGGGTTTCCTCGATGCCTATGAGGGCGGTGACAGCGAGGCGGCACGCCAGGGCAGGGCGGCGATGGCCTACGGCGCCCTGCTCTCGGGTATCACCCTGGCCCAGGTGGGGTTGGGTTCGGTGCATGGCCTGGCGCAACCCTTCGGCTCACTGTTTCCCATCCCCCATGGCGTCGCCTGTGGTACCACGGTTGCCGCGGCGACGGCGGTCAACATTGAAGCGCTGCAACAGCGCCTGCCGCACAGTCGGGCACTGGAAAAATATGCACGCGTCGGACGGCTGCTGGCCGGGGATGAGACATTGGCCGATGATACGGCACAAGGAGTACTGCTCAGCAGGCTTGATGACTGGACGGCTCGCATGGCACTGCCGCGACTCTCGACATTTGGCGTGACCGAGAATGACATTGAGCGCATCGTGGCCCACTCACGGGGTAACAGCATGAAAAGCAACCCGGTCGAACTGACCGATGCGGAGATCGGTGATATCGTCAGGCGGCGTCTGTAGCGACATGCTGTGCCTCAAACGCCTGGGGTGTGGATGATGGGTAAATTTCTTGCCGTGTTTGTCATGGTCCTGGCCCTCGTCTACGGTGATCTGGATGCGAGCAGCCGCCTTGCCTCAACACTGTTGCCACTGCTGTTTGCCGTTGCCTTCGTCTACCTGTTCGGCATCGTGCGCGCGGCTTCAGCCTTTGTCAGCATGGCGGCGTTCTATCACAGCAACCTGGTGGGCGACGGGGCGTGGGAATCGATCGGGTTGCCACTTATTGGTCTTGTCGCAGCCCTCTATTTTCTCATTCGCAGCTTTAATGCCGAGCATGCCGGGGGTGCCGTCGGCTACATCGACCTGGGCGGGTTCGGTGGCGATGGCGGGTGTGACGGCGGTGGGGATGCCGGCTGCTGAACCGACATCATTTGCAGGGTTTGCTTCAGGTGTCCAATGGCAGAAATCGTCCATGATTCATTGGGCGGAGTATGCTGAAAACAAATTAAACCTGTGACTCTTTCAGGTTCATTTCAGGAAGCCCTGTTAGCCTTTCAACAAACTCAATCCTTTTCCATGCCGGCTTAGCGCTGTCGACAAGGCAAACTGGCGCTGCATATATGAGGTGATCACAATGAACGAGTTAAAGGTTAAAGAGTATCGCGTTTGGGACCTTTCAACGCGCCTGTTTCACTGGATAAACGTGTTGTGCATTTTGATGCTGATGTTTGTCGGACTGGTGATGCTCAACAAAAGTGCGCTGGGCATACAGAGTATGGAAGCCAAAATCGCCCTGAAACAGCTGCACGTCATCATCGGTTACGTTTTTGTTGTGAATCTGTTGTGGCGCATTGTCCAGGGCTTCATCGGCAACAGGTATGCGCGCTGGTCGGCCATCATCCCCGGAAGGGGTTATATGTCAGATCTCGCTGCATACCTGAAATCGGTCAAAGCGGGTAGGCCTCAGCAGTATATCGGCCATAACCCGGCCGGTAAGTTATCCATTCTGCTTATGTACCTGGTGTTGGTGGTGATGGCGGGCACGGGGCTGGTGCGTGCCGGAACCGACATCTATTTTCCGCCTTTCGGCGCCGTGGCGGCGAGCTATGTGGCCGAGGCGGGGGTGGACCCGTCACAGATCCGCCCCTACGACGAGACGGGTGTTAATCCGGAAAAATACAAGGCCTTAAAGACGTTCAAAAAACCGATCGGGACGGTGCATATCTATCTGTCGTACTTTCTGATGTTTATTGTCCTGCTGCATGTGGCCGCTGTGGTGAAAGCCGAATTGTCAGGCAGCCACGGTATGGCCTCGGCAATGTTGTCGGGACGCAAACGCATTGCCGTCACGCCGGAAGATGCCGATAAGCAGACGCACAAACAACAGTGACAGAAATATTTGCGGCGTAGGTTGTGGCGCTCGGAAGTAGTGCTGCCGAGCGCCGCTAATACCGGCATGGGGCACTTGTTTGATGTGTGTCAGAAGATACGGTTGGTAATTTGATAAATATCATGCATTGCGGCGCGATGTGGTAAAAATCTGCACTCATGCGGGTTTGTTATTGACCTCCGTCAATGAGCCGGCAGACCCGGCTGCTTAGAGTTAGCGGTCAAATTTTGTATGCCTTAAACGAAGCAGCCGCAAGAGGTTTTTCCAATGTCCAACCCGCAACAGAATATTAATGCCGTATCAAGCCCGTTCAGTCTTGATAACGATGAGCTGTACCAGCGCTGGCGCGATCAGAAACTCAAGGATTACCCCACCGAGCTGGGTGAACTGCTGGTTGAGATTAATGATCCCCGCACCCTCACCGACAGCGAACACGCCGCGCTGCTCGAGCGCTGCCGCAAGACCAACATGGCGCTGTACGTCAGCAACACCGGCACCGATACCGATCCGGAGATCCCGCTGGCGATGGCGCGCCGTTTCGGGCTACTGAACATCAATAAAAACTGGCTGGCCGACGACACCGGCCTGACCTCGCTGACCGTGCGTGAAGACGGTGTGCGCAACGGCTACATCCCGTTCAGCAACCGCGCCATCAACTGGCACACCGACGGCTACTACAACAGCGCCGAGCGCCAGGTCCATGCGCTGAACCTGCACGTGACCCAGCAGGCCGCCAGCGGCGGCGAGAACGCGCTGATGGATCACGAGATCGCCTATATCCTGCTGCGCGACAAGAATCCCGAATATATCGCGGCGCTGATGGGCCCGCGTGCCATGACCATTCCCCCGCGCATCGACGAGGGCGGTACCGTGGCGCGTGCGGAAGAGCCCGGTCCGGTGTTCGTCATCATGCCCTCGGGCGACCTGCACATGCGCTACACCATTCGCGTCAACAACGTGATCTGGCCTGAGGACGAGTTGAGCAGGGAGGCGCTGGCCTACCTGGAGGAGATCCTCAACGGCGACTCGCCCTACATCTACCGTGGCCGCCTTGAGTCCGGCATGGGCCTGGTCAGCAACAACGTACTGCATGACCGTGCCGCCTTCACCGACGATGCCACCCACAAGCGCCACTACTACCGCGCGCGCTACTTCGACCGTCTGGCCGGTACCAACGTGGCCGATATCTATGACCTGTAACAGCTTCGGTTGAGGCATCAGGCAAATAAAAAGGGGCGCGAAAGCGCCCCTTTTTATTTGTGGCCTGAACCTGTTTATCCGTGCTCGCTCAATGCGCCGCTCGGGCAGACCGCCACGCAGTCGCCGCAGCTGGTGCAGTGGGTGTCCGCGAGGACCTGATCACCCACACCGAAGGTGAGCTGCGTGGCGGCACCGCGCCGGGCGCGGCTGATCACCTGCTGGTCGCGGCAGGCAGCGATACAGCGGTCGCAATGGATGCACTGTTCCTGGTGCAGGCGGATATAGTCGGAGCCGTAGCGATTGCAGTCGGGCGCCTTCTGCTCCTGCAGATAAAACTGCGCCTGAACGACGCCCAGTGTTTCGGCGTAGCCGCGCACCTGCGGGCTAAGGCGTTCCAGGCCGCCGTGTTCGGCAATGATGAACTCCATCAGCACCTTGCGTGCCTGCACACTCTTCTGACTGTGGGTCTCGACCTCCATGTTGTGCTCGACCACGGTGGAGCAGGCCGGAAGCAGATGGCGATGACCCCTGACCTCCACCGAGCAGATGCGGCACACCGAGCGGGCCTCCAGCCCCGGCAGGTGGCAGATGGTGGGAATGTCGATACCCTGTTTTCCGGCTACCTGCAGCAGTGTCTGCCCCGGCCGCGCCTGTACCACTTGCTTGTTGATCTTCAGGCTAATCATCGAGCGTGTCCGTGAAGTGCCGCAGGTAGGTGAGCAGCGGAGCGGGCGCGGCGCGTCCCAGACCGCAGGTGGAGGTGTACGCCATGGCATGGGCGACGCGCTGCAGCCAGTGCAGTGCCTCGCTGTCCGCGGCGTTCCCGCTCAGGTTGCCGACAAACCGGGCCAGTTCCTGGGTGCCGACACGGCAGGGGGTGCAGCGGCCGCAGGACTCGTCTTTAAAAAACTCGACGGCCTGTCGCATCTCATCGAGCGGATCGCGTGAGGCGTCGAACACGCGCAGGGTACCGGAGCCGACCTGCAGCCCCAGGGGACGTAGCGCCTCGTCCTCGTAGGCGATGTCGAGCAAGTCAGCGGGCAGCAGTCCACCCGAGATGCCGCCGACCTCGACAAAGGCGATATTGTCGGCCCCGGCCCGCTGCAACAGGGCCGGCAGCCGCTCGCCCAGCGTCACCTCGTAGATACCCGGCCGGGCCACATCCCCCAGCAGGGTGACCAGCTTGGGGTGGCTGCCGTCGAAAAGCCCCGGTGAGGTGAGCAGGAGCGGCAGCCAGCTCAGAGTCTCCACGTTGTTAATCACGGTCGGCCGCCCCCACAGTCCCTGCTCGTGGGGATAGGGCGGCTTGGGACGCGGTTCGCCGCGCCGGCCCTCCAGGTAGTTGAGCAGCGCGGTCTCCTCACCCAGTACGTAGAGGTCCACCTCGGGGCCGGCGATGATGCGGATGTCGAACTGCGCGAACAGCGTCCCGTTTTTGGCGAGCGTCTTTTCCAGCGCACCGCGGCATGCGTCGTAGGCGCCGTTGATCACCAGGTAGGCCTCGCGGATCCCCAGCAGAGCGCAGCTGATGGCGATCCCCTCCAGCACCACCTCGGGGTAGTCGCGCAACAGGAGATAATCCTTGAAGGTGTAGGGCTCGCCCTCCATCCCGTTGACCACCAGGTAACGCGGCCGGTGGGGCAGTGCAGCCTGCCACTTGTCGGCAAGCGGCATGTGCGAGCCGCCGCAGCCTCGCAGGCCGCTGGCAAAGATGCGCCGCAGCGTTTCGCCGTGGCTGGCCTGTGCGCCATCTATCTTTTTCAGTGCACTGAACGGGCTGCCTGTTGCGACATAGTCGGCAAAGTGGGAGGGACCCTGTCCGGCAATATCCGGCACATGTTTGGTGCCCTGCGCCGAACCCGGCAGGGGAGTATAGAAGGAGCGCACGCTGTAGGCGTTGGACTCAGGCGGCACGGGCATAGGCAAGCCTCCGGCTGTCGAGCAGCGGCAGCAGCAGGTTCATGATGAGGATGGCGTACATCTCCGCCCCGGGGATGGTGGTGTGGATGCGCCCCAGCACCGACAGCACCCCGACCCCGACTCCGAACAGAATGCCGCCGCGTACCGTGTTGGGCGTGGTCTCGGGCGAGGTCAGGAAGAAAAAGGCCATCAGCAGGGTGGGGCCGCCGAGCAGGTAGATGAGCGGCTGGCCGACCCACGGCGCGTGCCCGACGATCTCCGCGGTGTCGGGCAGCAGGAACACGGTGAGCGGCACGCTCAGGATCATGGCGATGGCCGCCTCGCGCTTGATCACCACGTAGCGCAGCATCAGGTAGCCGACGATAAGCAGCAGCAGGGTACTGGTCTCGCCGATGGCCCCTTTGCTCAGTCCGAGGAAGGCATCCCAGTAGTTGGGCGGCAGCAGGCCGCCGGCCTCCTTGAACAGCAGGCTGGCGCCGCTGGACAGGTCCGCATAGGGGATGGGATCGTAGCTCTCGAGGATGGCGATGGCCGTGCGCCCGAGCACCGCCGGATTGAACAGGTACTTGATGCGCCCGCCGCTAAGCGCCGGCAGCGCCTGCTTGCCGATAAACTCGGCGACAAAGCCGCCGACGATAATCATGTAGAGCGGTGTCTGCGGACTCAATGTCAGTCCCATCAGCAGTCCGGTGATCATGCTGCCGGGATTGAACCAGCGCAGCGCTCCCCCGTTGGACCACTGGATCAGGGCGCCGGCGGCCATCGTGCTGGCTGTGGCGGCCAGCAGCACCCAGAAGGCCTGCAGCCCGAAATAGAGGCTGCCGAACACTACCAGTGGCTGCAGCAGGATGAGGGTGCACCACTTGGCGCCCAGCCGTTGGCGGATGACTCGCAGATTCATCGTGAGCCCATCCTCTCTGCGGCCTCGCGCTGCGCCCGGACCTGCCACGGCTGTAGCTCCGAGGCGGTGTGGCAGTCCACGCAGTCGGCTGCGAACGAGGCGTGGCAGGCCAGGCAGGTGGCGGGGCGAATCGTTGCCAGCAGGATGTGCCGCTCCATGCCGCTTCCGCGCGGCCGAACGAAGTCCGTAGTATGGCTCTCGGGCAGACGGGCATGGCAGTCGCCGCACTCCTGCTCACGGTGACAGGCGGCACAGCGCCTATAGCTGAAGCCCTCACCCCGGCCGTGGGTGTAGCGCCGGAACTGTTCGCTATGGGAGTCCGGTGGCGTGATGGTCCAGCCGTCCTTCGGTTCGGCATCACCCTGCTTGGCGTGACAGTCGAGGCAGGCGCCGGCATGGCGCCATGCATGCACGTCGTTTTCGAACCAGGTGTTGGCCAGTGCCAGTATCACGGTGATCAGGGCCGCCATCACGAACAGGGTTTGTATCGACGTTCTCATCGGGCGATGCACCTGAAACCGATATCGAAGCTGCGATAGTCCGGTTCGCGTCGCAGCGCGCTTTTTATCGCCACGCCCGACGGGCTGTTGTTGGAACTGCCGCCGACCACCATCTGCTCGGCCACCCACTCGGCCACGTTGCCGACCATGTGCAGGGCGCCGGAGGGGGCACTTCCGGCATCAAAGGAGTCCACCGGCGCGCTGTAGATATAGCCGTCGTACTCGCCGTGGCGCTCGCCGCCGCTGTTGGCCTTTTTATAATCCCAGTGGCTGCCCCAGGGCCAGATGCGCCCGTCTGCGCCGCCTGCCGCCTGCATCCACTCGGCATGCGTCGGCAGGCGCCCGCCGCGCCAGCGGCAGTAGTCGCGCGCATCGAACCAGCTGACCCCCACCACCGGGTGCTCCGGTTTGCTGAAGGTATCGCGCTGGAACGGAGCGAGCTCGGCGGCGACCGAGCGGCGGAAGAATGCCGGGCGGTACTCGCCCCAGTACCTGGGCGCCTTGCGCTCGGGATGGGCACGCATGAATTCGGCGTAGGCGGCATTGCTCACCTCGGTACGGTCGATGTCTGTCGCTGCGGCGGCACACAGCGCAGGCAGCAACAGCAGCAGAGCGCCGAGGCGGGCGATCATGACTGCCCCCCGGTGATCGCCGCCCAGCCGCGGGAGCGGCTTACCGTGCCGTTGGCGTCGATGATCAGCGCCTCGATACCCGTACGTTCATTGACCCAGGCCATACCGTCCACCGGCCCCATGACGAACACGGCGGTGGCGTAGGCGTCGGCCAGCGTCGGGTCGTCGCAGATCACCGTCACGCTCTGGCTGCCTGTGGCGGGCAGTCCCGTGCGCGGGTCGATAATGTGGCCGTAGCGTTTACCGTTGCGCACGATGTAGCGCCGGCTGTCCCCCGAGGTCGCCACCGAGCGGTCGCGCAGGGTGAACTGTTCGATGCTGCGGCCCTCCCAGCGCGGATTTTCGATACGGATGTTCCAGGGGCCGGTCTGTTTGCCGCCTGTCAGGTAGACGTCGCCGCCGGCGCTGACCGCGGCATTTACGATACCCATTTCCTGCATCGTGCTGATGGCAAGCTGTGCGGCATAGCCCTTGCCGATGCCGCCGACATTGACGCGCATCCGGGCGGGCAGCCGTGCCCGGGATGCCGTAGCGTCGATCTCGATGCGCTGCGCACCCACATGCTGCAACTGCGCTGCGATCTGTCGCGCATCGGGCAGCGGCGCCCCGGGATCGCGAAACGGGTAGAGGTCCCATACCGCACCGATGGTGACATCGAAGGCGCCATTGGTATCGGCGTGGATCTGCCGTGCAAGACGCAGCAGGGTGAGGGTGTCCTTGCCCACCTCGATGTAACGTCCGGCGTTGTCGTTGAGGCGGTAGATGTCGCTGCCGGGTTTCCAGGAGCTGATGGCCGCCTCCAGGGTACGCAGCCGCTGCGTGGCGGCGGTGATCGCGGCCAGCGCCAGCGGACGCGGTGCATCGACGGCAAAGACAAACTGCGAGCCCATCAGTACCACCTCGCGTCTGACCAGCTCACCGGGGAGGTCAGCGGCCGGTGTATAGAGCGGCGGGGTGATCGCCCCGCTTTTCACCGGCGGCGCCGGTTCGGCGTTTTGCTCGCGCAGGCCGAGGCCGTAGCCCAGGGCCAGCGCAATCACCGCAATGAAGATGAGCCATTTATTCATCATTCGATCACCTTCATGAAATTGACCAGGTCGTTGACCTGGCGCGGGGAGAGGTGTGAGGTGCCGCCATGGGAGTCGATGATCCGGTTGGCCGGATCGAGATCGCCGCGCGCCGTGCGCTCGGTCAGTTCGTTGAAGCCGATCTCCCGGCGGCCGGGGCGCACCTCTTCATCGCCCATCAGCACCGGGAACAGGTAGTCGCGCGCGCCGGGATGGTGCGGGGTGAGCACCACCTCGCGCAGCGAGCGGGCGCGGGCGTGATGCAGGAATACCGGCGGGCGGTCGAAGATGCCGCGCAGGGTCATGGTGGTAAAGGTGCCTTCCTTATCCTCGAAGCGTCCCGGGTCGGCATGCTCGATACCGAGCGGGTCGCCGTTGGCGCGCTCCACCGCGAACACGCTGGCCAGCGAGTAGGAGGCGTCGCGCCGGGTCATGGTGGTCAGCTGCGGCAGCGCGCGCCGTTCGTTGTTGGCCAGGGCGCGGCTCTTGTTGGTGAATTCCGGTGCGCTGTGGCAGACGCCGCACATCACCTGCGCCGAGTTGAACAACTGCTTGCCGCGCCTGACCGAGGGGTGCTCACTGTCGAAGGGCGAGGGGAGCAGGCGGTTGGCGTTGCCCATCCAGGCACCGACGAAGCGATAGAAGTCGGCCAGCCCGTAGGACTTGCCGAAGTGGCGCTGCGACTGGTCCTTGAAAAATGTGTTGCGCCGGTGCTCCAGGTCGTACCAGATGGGCCCCAGCTTGTTGACCTCGACCCGTTCCTTCAGCTCCTCGTGCATCAGGCGCCGTTCCTCCGCCGGCACCGGAGAGTTCAGCACTCGGTAGTCGCCGGCCCACACCGGCCGGTCGAAGTCGATGGAGCTGGCCGGTTCGTTGATGTCGGCCCCCTGTCCCTCGGCGAGGGTATGGGTGCCCTCGAAATAGTAGGGCTGGATGGCGTAGATGTTCTTCACCTGCGGGATGCCCAGGGTGCCGCCGGAGGTGAGGTGTCCCCAGCGGTTCTGGCCGACCACCTCGGCTGCGCCCCAGCCGCGCCCGTCGCCGGTATCGCGGTAGTGGCAGTGGGCGCAGGAGACATCGCCGTCGGAGCTGAACACGGTCGAGTGCACCACCACATCGCCGCGTTCCACGTCGGTGGCCAGCGCGGGCACGCTCAGGTTGCCCACCACGATGCTCTCCTGCGTACCGCTTTGTGTGTCGATCAGCGAAACGGTCTCGCTCATGCGGTTGGCCACGTAGAGGCGGTTGCCGGCGGCGGCAATGCCCACCGGCAGCACGCCGACGTTGAAGCTGCGCAGCGGCACCAGCCGTTCCGACGGATCTTCAGGATGGTCGTTGACCTGCCACTCCACCAGCTCGAAGCTGCCCGCCATGGTGACGTAGAGCCTGTCGCCGACCAGCACCGCCCACTCGGGGAAGGCGCCGGGCACCCGCTGCAGCTCGGGCGGAATGTCGCCCTTGATGTCGCCGCTGGTCGCCTCGGCGGTGTCGGAGCTGTAGCGCACCCAGCCCGCGTGCGCCTCGTATTTGTTGGTGCGCAGCAGGTAATCAGGCCGGGTGTCGGCGGCCGCCTTCGCAAAGTCGAGACGTGTGAGGTCGATGGCGATGAGGTCGTTCTGGATATCGCGCATCTTGAAGTTCCAGGTGCCGTCCACCGCATCGAAGGGGCCCATCACATGCTGCTGGTCGACGGGGTAGGCGTCATAGCCGTTGTCCGGGTCGCGCAGCACCGTGTACTGGGTGGCCGGGTTGTCGCGCTCCCACGATTCGCCGCCGTGCGGGTCGCGCTCCTTGGGCGCACCGAAACCGGCGCCCATGGTGAGCACGATGAGGGTGTCGTCCTTCACCAGCAGGTGGCTGGCGACATTGCCGGTGTAGATGCCGCCGATGAGCCGGTCGGTCTCGGTGTCGATCACCGCGATATCCATGGTGCCGGTGTTGCCGACGAAGAGGTATTTTCCCCACAGGGCCAGGTCCTTGGGGTGGGCCTGCTCGTTGCCCACCACAATGCCGGGGCCGCCGTAGCCGTTGCGGATCCAGTCGGCGACCTGCGCCAGCTCCGCTTCCCCCTCCTCGAACAGCACGCCGCCGGGGTGGAACTCGACGGTGATGTTCTCGTCGCCGAAGCCGCCGAGCCTTTTCGGCAGCACCGCGCGCAGCAGCGGGCTCGCGTAGGGCTGGCCGCCGATCGAATTTTCCACCGCCGAGAGAAAGTTCTGCTCCGGGTCGGGACCGGTGAGCAGCCCGCCGGCATGGTCGTTGTGGCAGCTGGCGCAGCGTGAACGCAGAATGGCGTTGATGCCGCCGCTGCTCTGGCGCCGCGCCTGCTCGATCTGCGCCTCGCTGTAGCCGCGCAATTTCAGGTCGTTGGCGGTCGCCGCCGACAGCGGGGCGTGGCCGAAGAAGGCCTGATCATCGAAGCCGCCGAGCACCCGTACCTGCCCCAGCAGTTTGTCGGCCGTCTCCTCCAGGTCGACCACCAGCACCTGGTCGAGATAGCGGATCGCCACCCAGGCGCGTCTGCCGTCGGCTGAGAATTCGATGTCCTGCGCGTAGTAGTCGAGCGGGATGATGTTGCTCACCGTGTCGCTGCGGGTGTCGATCACCGTGGCGTAGTTGGAAAACTCGTTGGTCACTACCAGAAAGCGACCGCCCGGATGCAGCACCGCGGTGTAGGGGCGGGAGCCGACGCTGATGCGTTTGAGCACATTGCGGCTCGCGGTGTCCACCACGGCGATCTGGTTGCCGGGGCTGTTCTCTGTGCCCTGCAGGGTGACGTAGAGCTTGCTACCGTCGCGGTTGAGGGCGAGACGCGTCGGCTTGTCGCGCTGCGGCTGTGGGCTGCGGTTGGGGATGTTGTTGGCCACCGGCTCCAGATCGCTCGCCTGGAAAGCGGCACCGTAGCGCCACACCTCGGAGGTCAGCCGGTCGAAGCGGGTGCGCTGGTACGCCTGTTCAGTCTCCTGCGCCAGCGCATTGATAGCGGCGCACAGGCCCAGAAGCAATCCTGTTACTGCATGCAAAGTTTTCATCACAGCGCCCCCTTGAAGGTGGCGCCGATGTCTATCCAGCGGATCAGGGTCAGCAGCTCGTCCTTGTTCAGGTAACGGTGGCTGTCACTCATCAGCTTGTCGATGAGCGGGCTCTGCGAGGAGAGCGCCTCGCGCTCGTTGATGTAGCGCTTGTCGGCAAAGTCGCCGCTTGCCGGATCGCGCAACTGGTGCAGACTCTCGTAGGCGCGGGTGTAGTGGCGCGTGGGTGTGCCGCGCAGATCGAGCCGGCCGCTGTCGTGACAGGCGACGCAGTGTTCATCCAGCAGCGGCTGGATGTCCCTTACGAAATCGATGGCGATGTAGTCGGTCAGTTGCGCCCCCCTGGCCGCCGGTGTGCGGCGTTTTTTCTCCTGCCGATTCCAGGTGGCCATCACCCGCGAGGCCTCGGTGACGATGTCCACAGGTCCGATGTTCTGCATGGGGTCGGCGGTGAGCGAACCGTGGCAGCCGCCGCAGGTGCTGACGAACTTGCTGCGCGGGATGGAGAGGGTGAAGCGCTCCCCCGGCTGGGTATAGAACTGGCGCTGCAGCGTGTAGAGCGCGCGCCTGTCCTTGTCCAGTGCCTGCACGATCCATGGCACATTGGGCGGCACTTCAACATAGAGCGAGCTGTCCGGCTCCAGCGCCACCTCGCCGACGATCAGTTTCTTCGTGTGCACACCCTTGCTCACGGCGGTGGCGTGGGGGTCGGCATCCTCGATGCCCTCCACATCGGCCTTGCCCAATGGCAGAACGCCGATGGCGCGCACGTACCTGATCGCCTCGGCGGGCGGGATGCCGCGTGTGCCGGTCTGGGTGAAGTTGGTGAGAAAGGCGGCGATGAGGTTGAAGTCGTAGACCTCGATCTCGGCCGGCGTGCCGTCCGGCATGCGCTGCACGCCATGGTGCAGTTGCGGCTCATGGCCCTCCACGAATTTCTGGTGTGCCAGCGGGTGGTGGCGGTCTTCCTGCAGGCGAATCACCAGCGGGCGTGGATTGTATTCGGCCTGTTCGGTGGCGATGGCGTCGATGCGGTGTTTCCTGTAAGCGCCGATGCGGTGGCGGTCCTCGGACTGCAGCGAACCGTCGAACTCAATCTCCCAAATATCCCAGTCCGGATCGGCATGCGGGTCAAGGTGGTCCAGCGCCTGTGCGGCATGGGCGGTGAGCACGCGGCCGTCGGGCAGGGGATAGGGATCGCGGAAGGCGCCGCCCGGCGAATAGCCCGTGTGGGTGACTGACGCATCGAAAGTGACCATCTCGGAGATATAGCGCGGCAGCGAAGAGAAGCGCACCTCGTCGTAGTTTTCGCTAAGCGGAATATTGTCGACCGGGTTGTTGGCCTCGGTGGAGGCCCCAAAACCGTGATCCACCAGCGCCAACTGCCCTCCGCCCCAGTAGTTGCGCGGGTCGTGCAGTAGCTTCACCTCCAGTCCCTCGGGCATCTCGCGCGCATCGCTATGCAGGGCATACTGGGAGCGTTCACCGCCGTGGGGGTGAAAGTCGAATCCCCCGGCCTGCATGCGGAAGATGGCGCCGTTGAACACCGGCTTGTCATCCTGATAGCCGAGGTTGCGCACCGTGGTGGCCATTACCTCGCCGCTGCTGCGCACGGTGGGTCGGCGTTCCTGCGTGTTGCCCCAGGTCATGCGTACGTTGCTCTGTTCGAACTCGCCGGGGATGAAGCGCCAGATATCGTAGGCCGGGGTGTAGGCGGCCTGCGGCTGTTCAATCACGTACAGCGTGTTGATGTCGATGGGGTGGGGCAGGGGCCGGTCGAGGGTGAGGGTATGGGTATCGTGTTTTGTAATGGTACGCCACTCGCCGCGGTTCGGACCCTTGACGAAACTGATGCGCCGTCCGTCGAAGGTGCCCGCCTTCTCGGGGCGCTGGTGGTCGAGCAGCACCTGCCTTGAGGGCGTACCCTGCCAGGTGTCGGCCTCGCCGAGGATGCCCCAGGGCGTCGAGGCGGCATAGGCCCCGGCAGCGTTGCTGGCGTAACTGACGGCGACGTCGCTCAGCTCATGCTCATCGCGGTAGCCGGGTGTGTAGACGGGATCGATGTGATGGATCAGGGTGCCGTCGTTCGTCTGTGCCTCGGCAAAGCTCAACTGCGTGGCGGCCCGGCTCGCGATCTCCAACTGGTAGATGCGAAAGCCCTCGTCTTGTGAACGGCGCATGGCGAAGACGATATGCTGCGCATCGTAGCTCACATCCAGTGACTGTATCTCGGCGTTGTCGTAGCGGGTGAGGGGAGTCTCCTTCTTTCCGTCGAACAGGTAGATGTTGGAGCCGGGATAAAATTTGCCAAAATCAAAATAGCGGCGCGGTGTGTGGCGCGGTCCGCGGATGAACACCAGCCCCTTCACCTCGCCCGGCCTTTGCTCAAGCCCGAGCGGTTTGCCCCCGATGGTCAGTTGCTTGAACAGTGCGTCGCGTTCCAGCGCCATCCAGCGCAACATGGTCTTAACATCGAAATCGTCGTAGCTTTCGAAGAACTGGTTGTTGCCGCCGCGCTGGTGCACGCCGCCCTCGGCGATGGGCAGGTTCTTCACCAGCAGGCGGCTGCGTCTGAGATCACCGCCCAGGTTGACCAGGCGGGTCAGCTGGCCCAGTGAGGCCTTGCGGTTCTCGCGCGTCATCGCGCTGGAGAAACTACCGTCGGGGAGCGGTGGCTGGAGTTTCAGGTCGGTGAAGGAAAGCGGTCCGTGGCAGGAGGAGAGAAAACAGCCGTTGCGTACCAGCGCCGGCTGCACCTCGTCGCGAAACACACGCTCGTGTTCGGCCAGCGGCTGTGCCGGCTCGGGATGTTCGGCGATCTCCAGGTCGACCCAGTTGAGCAGGGTCTGGTAGTCCGCATCATCGGTGGAATAAAAGATATCCAGCCCCTTGTGCGGTACGCCGCCGTACTCCTCGCTAAGCGGTGCGCGCAGAAGGTGGCTGAAACGGGGCTCCTCGGCGTAGGCTACACGCTTGTGGCCGCGCGTCACCTCATAGCCGGTTTCCATATCTGCGATGTGCTTGTCGGCGGTGACGGGAAGGTAGAAAAAGCCCTCGTTGCCGTCGGCCATGAAGGACTCGTAGCCGTCTTCACGCACGCCGTGGCAGGCGAGGCAGCGTGCCTCAAGCAGTGGCACGATTTGCTCGTTGAAGTAGGCCCTGCTAGGCGAAGGCGCATCGGTCCCGCAGGCCGACAGCACCAGGCCGAGCGCGGCGGCAAGCAGTAAACGGATTGTGAGTCGTGGTCGTATCAACATCGTTCGTCGCGGCTGTTGCATGCACAGGGTGGGCAAGGCAAAAATGACAGACAACAGCAGGGCAAGGCTCTGGGAACACGTTAAAGCATCCCATTACCTCGTGTAGTGGTTTACTGATTCCTGCGGACCTGACTTGATGTCAATGAGAGTGACAGAACGTGCCGCAGCCTG
>JBFEUI010000048.1:0-18516 GCA_041547565.1 Thiohalomonadaceae bacterium | reverse complement strand
GGCGGCGGTAACGCGGTCAAGCACGGCGACCTGGACAAGTCGCTGGAAAAACCGGCCAAGTTCCTCGACGTGCACATGGATGCCGACGGCCTGGACTTCAGCTGCTCCACCTGTCACGCCGACGGTGAGCACGACGTGGCCGGCAGCCGCTACCACACCCAGCCCTCCGACAAGGAAGGCCCGCTGATGCGCGGCAAGTATGGCGACCGCAACCCGTCAACCTGCCAGGCCTGTCACGGCGATACCCCTCATCCCGAGGAGCAGGACCGTCTCAACACCCATGCGCGCAAGCTGGCCTGCCAGACCTGCCACATCCCCGAGTACGCTCGCGGCAAGCACTACACCAAGATGACCTGGGACTGGTCCACCGCGGGCAAGAAGGACGAGAACGGCAAACCAATCAAGCTGCATGCGAGCTCCGGCAAGGTCTCCTACGACACCAAGAAGGGCGACTTCACCTATGACCGTTACGTCATCCCGGAGTACAAGTGGTACAACGGCGAGGTCCAGTTCACCCTGTTCGGTGACGAGGTCAATCCTGACGAGGTCGTCAAGATCAACGACTTCAAGGGTGGTCCCAACGACCCGGGTGCACGCATCTGGCCGTTCAAGGTGTTCCGTGGCAAGCAGCCCATCGATGCCGAGAAGAAGTCACTCGCCGTGTTCCACACGGCCGGTGACGACGACACGGCCTTCTGGAAGAACTTCGACTGGGACAAGGCGCTGACTACCGGCATGGCCGCCATGGGCACCGAGTACAGCGGCAAGAAGGCCTTTGTCGAAACCGAGATGTCCTGGCCCATCACCCACATGGTGGCGCCGAAAGAGGATGCCCTGACCTGTGCCCAGTGCCATAACGAAAACGGCCGCATGAAGGGTATAGACGGCATCTACATGCCAGGCACCGGCAACACACCGCTGCTCGACAAGCTGTTCTACATCATCGCGCTGCTGTCGCTCGTCGGCGTCATTATCCACGGTGCCATCCGCATCATCGCTGACAGGAAGGGGGCCTAGGAAAATGTCAGAGAGAATCTATATCTTCAAACGCTTCGAGCGCTTCTGGCACTGGTCACAGGCCGCGCTCATCATCACCATGCTGGTAACCGGCTTCGAGGTCCACGGTTCCTACAGCCTGCTGGGCTTCGAGACCGCGGTCAACACTCACACCATCGCCGCATGGACCCTGGTCAGCCTGTGGGTGTTTGCCATCTTCTGGCACTTCACCACTGGCGAATGGAAGCAGTACATCCCGACGCTGGAGAAGGTCGATGCCATGATCAAGTACTACGCGACCGGTATCTTCACCCACGCGCCGCACCCGTTCCGCCAGACCACGCTGACCAAGCACAACCCGCTGCAGCGTCTGGCCTATCTGTTCGTGCTGCTGGTGATCAACCCGCTGATCTGGTTCAGCGGCTGGCTCTACCTGTTCTACGACGTGTGGCCTGAGTACGGCCTGGGTAGCCTGCCGCTGGAGTGGGTGGCACTGGCGCACACACTGGGTGCCTTCATGATGCTGATCTTCTTCATCGTGCACGTATACTTGGCCACCGCCGGCCACACCTGGACCTCCCACATCAAGGCGATGATCACCGGGTGGGAAGAGGTAGAGTAAGGCATCATCTGTCGATGCACACAAAAAGGGGCAGCCAAGGCTGCCCCTTTTTTATTGTTCTTTATAACTCATTGCCAATGAGAAATGTCAGCGCTTGTTCAATTTCCACCATGGAAGAATAATAGCTTGGAAAGCTTGTTGAGTTACGAGGGCGATAGTACACCCTCAATCGTAATTCGTTATTCTCTCACGGCGTATAATCAGATATATAGCGTAACATCTGCTTCACTGGCCTTTGACAGGTATGTTGCTGCACCTGCCCAGTCTGTCACACCGGAAAAAAATTCATCCCTACCCCAACCAAAGACATCAACCGTCATCTGACAGGCCATCATTTCCACCCCCAACTCCACACAGGCCTCACGAAGATCTGAGATTGTTGCGACACCTTTATGTTTTAACGTCTGTTTCATCAGAGTAGTGGCTATCGACTCAAAACCCGGAATATTTGTCTGTACGATGTAAGGAATATCCCACTCTATATTTCTAAACCAATCCGGACCAAGGGGCATCTTCATCGGCATTGCTGTATTACCAAGTGCTGTCACTTTTGGATCAACCTCCTTCTTGAGAAGGCTTAAACCATAAAATGTAAAGAACATCGAGACTTTCCAGTCAAGTGCCGCGGCAGTTGAACCAATAATAAAAGCAGGATAGGCCCAATCGAGGTTCCCCTTGGTTACCATGATGGAAAGGCTTGGAATCTTTGCTGAGTTGTACTCCTCCATTTTTTCCGCAAAACGAGCATCAAACCATTCATCCAGGGAAGAACCTTGCTCAGTTAATGCACCAATGGCTGTATCTACATCACTTGGCATGACTTCACCTCTCCTTGGATAGCTGGCCAGAGCCGTTCAATGAACACCGCTCTTGATGCCATATTTATAGTTTCAGAAAGTAGATAATTTTTCGAATATTTAGTACCAGTATTGCTATTTTAAACATTCACGGTTTTCGTATCAGGCCGGCCATACTAATTACGATATACATAACAAACAGAGACAACATAACCATGTTGAATATTGCATCAACATCGTCGGCTGCAATGACACCGATATGAAGAAAGAGGGAAGAAGTTAAATCAGCAATAAACAGGGATAAGACGCAATATGCAACCGCAAACAGCAATCTTCGCATGGAATGCGATCTCCATATCTGACTTGCTAACTCCTTGTATTTTGTCTTTTCACAAGTTGTTAGCGAGTCCCGCGATGTATCTATTTTATGCATTACATCAGAAAGATGGCACACTCCCTCCTGACACTATTTCATAATGTCACTGTGTTAAATTACCGATACCGATACTGCGCCGACGAGCAAAGGCATAACCCCCACTCTCATGCTAGAGAGTAAACAAAGAGCTTTGAATTATCAGTTCAAAGCCCGATCATCTCAGCGTGGCCAGCCGCCCCCTGAACAGTGGCTAGCAGGTCTGATGAGGTGGTTGTATCGGCGTTATATTCTACAACAACAAGATGCCGTTCATCCTCGGGCATATGAACACTGACCACGCCATCAACCTGACGAAGATCGCTTTCCACTTTCGCCCGAGTTGCATCATCGGTCTCTTTGTCGATGTGGAATGTAATATCAACCATTTTAATATCTGACATGACGCACTCCTTTCCTTAGAATCATTATTGTTTGCTTTCGATTTAAGTATATATTGGAATATTATGATTGTCTGTGTCGTTATAATTGAAATCTTATACCCATTAACGACTCTATACTGATATTTATAAACAAAGCTGTAAAGTGCAACCATCATGATAATTTGTAACAAAATTGTGACAAATATCAAAAGCGCAGTATCACTTAAGTACACTTAAAAATTTACTTTCTCACAGTCACTTTCATTAAGCAGAAACTACTTTCCCGATCGCTCCACCGCATCCAGCAAAAACGGCATATAGACCGGCCACTGCTTTATGGGGCCTGAGTGGGCGAAGACCACAATGCCGTGTTTATCGAGCACGTAGGTGGTGGGGAACACCTTGCCCAGCAACCGGTCACTGATCTTCTTGCCGCCGGCCAGTGTCAGGTACTCATCCTCGCTGTCACGCACGCCCGAGTCGTAGAGCGGGATCCTGATCTTTTGGGTGGCCAGCCAGCGCTTCGACTCTGCGAACGGCTCGCGCACCTGCGCCAGCACCAGTTCAACATTGTCACGCTGGTCTTCCAGCGCGGTGTAGAGGTTTTGCATCGACGGCAGTTCACGGCAACACGGCGGACACCAGGAACCCCAGAAGTGCAGCAGCACCACCTTGCCGCGCAGCTCGGAGAGCTTCACCGGCTTGCCCTCCTTCGTCAGCTCCAGATCGTAAAAGCGTTGACCGACGCGATTGCCCACCGGTGCGGCCACAGCCGCCTTCGCATCCAGATAGGGTCCCCATAATCGGGTCCAGCCCTCGCGGTCAAACACCACCTGATCGTTCACGGCAAACAGCACGCACTTCTGCTGGGTATATTTACTGCACTGTTCAATGGCTGCCTGCGACGCCCCCTCTTCGGTAACCATCTCCGAGCGCCACGACCAGGCCCCGCCGGGCGCTATGGCAAAGGCCTTGTGGCCATCGGCGAACAGGTAGGAACTGCGAAAACTCTCCCGCGCCTTGTCGCTGACATGGGGGATGGTCACCGTCTCGACGCTCTCGGCACGAAGCGCAGAAAACGGCAGCACTCCAGAGACCATTGCCGCAAGCAAATAGATACCTGCTTTACTCATATTCCTCTCGCACTGTTGTGACACCTAGCGGCCCCGTAGTGGACCGAGATACGGGTTCTACACCCTGGTTGTTATAGCTTGCGCGCGTTCAGGTAGGCACGCTCGGAGACGTCGTGCCAGGCGATCACCTGATCGCGGAACTTGATGAACGAATCATAGACCTTCTTCGACATGGCATCCTTGGCGGCCACCTCGGCCACCACCTCATCGGAGATCGCCTTGAGCTGTTTGAGCACCTCGTCCGGGTATGGGCGCAGGTCCACCCTGTGCTTGTTCACCAGGGTATCGAGCGCCGTGTTGTTCAGCGCCGTGTACTCGGCCAGCATGTCCTGGTTGGCGATGCGGCAGGCGTTGATGACGATGGACTGCAGGTCCTTCGGCAGCGCCTCGTAGGCCGCCTTGTTGATAAAGGCCTCCAGCGTGGTGCCCGGTTCGTGCCAGCCGGGGTAGTAGTAGTGTTTGGCCGCCTTGTAGAGGCCGAAGGCCAGGTCGTTGTAGGGCCCCACCCACTCGGTCGCATCGATGGCACCGGAACGCAGCGAGGGGAAGATCTCGCCGCCGGGCAGGCTCACCGGCGTGCCGCCCAGGCGGCGGAGCACCTCGCCGCCGAGGCCCGGAATACGCATCTTCAGTCCCTTGAGGTCTTCAAGATTGTTGATCTCACGGTTAAACCAGCCGCCCATCTGCACACCGGTATTGCCGCCGGCCGCCGGGATCAGGTTAAACGGTGCATAGACCTCCTGCCACAGCTCCATACCGCCGCCATGATAGAGCCAGCCGTTCATCTCCTGGGCGGTCAGGCCGAAGGGCACCGCGGCAAAAAATTGCGCCGCCTCGCTCTTGCCCTTCCAGTAGTAGGCCGCGCCGTGACCCATTTCAGCGGTGCCGCGCGAGACCGCATCGAAGATCTCAAACGCCGGCACCAGTTCCTTCGCCCCGTAGACCTTCACCTCGATACGCCCGCCGGACATCTCGGTGATCACGCGTGCCAGGGTGTTGGCACCGGTGCCCAGCCCGGGGAAATTCTTGGGCCAGGTGGTCACCATCTTCCAGCGGTGCTTGCTCTTGGCGTGAACCACCGGGGCGGCCACCGTGCCGGCGGCCACCACCGAACCGGCACCGACCGATTTGATAAAGTCACGACGTTTCATAATCTCCCCTCTATCCTGTTGAGCCTTTACTGTCAGGGGGCTGACGCACCCTGAGCAACTGTTTTTGCCTGTAGCGTTTCTCTTTAACCCTGTGTCTGCAGTTTGGCGTAGGCCAGCACCAGCCACTTGGTGCCCACCGCGTCGAAATTGACCTGTACCCGCGCCTGCGCCCCCTGGCCCTCGCAGTTGAGCACCACGCCGGGGCCGAACTTCGGATGGACCACGTGCTGACCCAGCTGCAGGCCCGTCTCCTGCTGCAGGCTGCCCGTGCCCTGCGCCGCATAACGCGGCTGACTGACCGCACCGCCCATGCGGATCTCCTCGACATACTCGGCCGGGATCTCCTGAATGAAACGCGACGGGCGGGTGTAGTTCTCCTTGCCGTAGAGCCGGCGTACCTCGGCATAGGTCAGATAGAGTTCACGCATGGCGCGGGTCATGCCAACATAGCAGAGACGCCGCTCCTCCTCCATGCGCCCCGGCTCCTCGCTGGAGAGCTGGTGCGGAAACAGCCCCTCCTCCATGCCACTGATGAACACCAGCGGGAACTCCAGTCCCTTGGCCGAGTGCAGGGTCATCAGCTGCACGCAGTCCTCCCACTCCTCGGCCTGCCCCTCGCCGGCCTCCAGCGAGGCATGCGCCAGGAAGGCGGTCAGCGGCGACATGTCACCGTGCTCCTCCTCGTCAAACTCGAACTGCCGCGCCGCATTGACCAGTTCCTCCAGGTTCTCCACGCGTGCCCGTCCCTTCTCACCCTTCTCCTTGCGGTAGTGCTCCAGCAGGCCGCTGGCCGCGATCACCTGCTCGGCCTGCTCATGCAGCGCCAGCCCCGCTACATCGGCACTGATGCGCTCGATAAGCTCGATAAACGCGCGCAGCGCATTGCTGGCGCGGGCGGCAAGGGCCTGCGCGGCGATGATGTCATGGGCTGCCTGCCACAGCGAGCGGCCACTGGTTCTGGCCTGTTCGCGCACCGCCTGTACCGTACGCTCACCGATGCCGCGGGTCGGCGTGTTGACCACCCGTTCAAAGGAGGGATCGTCGGTGCGGTTGGCCACCAGGCGCAGGTAGGCCAGGGCATCCTTGATCTCGGCACGCTCGAAGAAGCGCAGACCACCGTACACCCGGTAGGGTATACCCGACTGGATCAGCGCCTCTTCCAGCACACGGGACTGCGCATTGGAACGGTAGAGGATCGCCACCTCGCGCCGCACCCCGCCCTGCTCCTGCCAGCGCTGGATGCGTTCGGCAACAAAGCGTGCCTCGTCCAACTCGTTGAAGGCGCCGTACAACTTGATCGCCTCACCCGCACTGCCCTCGGTCCACAGCTCCTTGCCCAGACGATCGGCATTGTTGTCGATCAGGGCGTTGGCCGCGGAGAGGATGGTGCCGGTGGAGCGGTAGTTCTGCTCCAGGCGCACCAGCTGCACATGGGCCATCTCCTCACGAAACTGATGGATATTCTCCACCCGTGCCCCGCGCCAGCCGTAGATCGACTGGTCATCGTCACCCACCACGAACACATGGCCGCTGTCGCCGGCCAGCAGGCGCACCCAGGCGTACTGGATCGCATTGGTATCCTGAAACTCATCGACCAGGATATGGCCGAAACGCTGGCGGTAGTGGGCGAGGATATCCGGGCGCTTCAGCCACAGCTCGTGGGCGCGCAGCAGCAGCTCGGCAAAGTCGACCAGGCCGCCGCGGCGGCACGCCTCCTCATAGGCCTGGTAGATGCGCACCATCTGCCTGCGGTGCGGGTCGTTGTAGTGTTCGATGTGCTCCGGGCGCAGCCCTTCATCCTTGTTGCCGTTGATATACCACTGGATCTGCCTGGGCGGCCAGTTGGACTCGTCCAGCTGCATCTCGCGCAGCAGGCGCTTGATCAGGCGGTATTGATCCTCGCTGTCGAGTATCTGGAATGCCTGCGGCAACTCCGCCTCCTGCCAGTGGGCGCGCAGCAGGCGGTGCGCCAGCCCGTGGAAGGTGCCCACCCACATGCCGCCGGGCGGCATACCCAGCAACTCCTCGATGCGACTGCGCATCTCCCGCGCCGCCTTGTTGGTAAAGGTCACCGCAAGAATGCCGTAGGGCGAGACATTCTCCGCCTGTATCAGCCAGGCGATACGGTGGACCAGCACACGGGTCTTGCCGCAGCCGGCACCGGCCAGTACCAGCACATTGCCGGGGGGGGCGCACACCGCCTCGCGTTGTGCGGCATTGAGGTTATCGAGCAGTTGAGAAACGTCCATGGGGTGATAATAACAAATGAGCGCCCGGCGTATGAGGCAAAGTGCTTGATACCTTGCTACGATAACAGGCCATAATAGTGTTACAGAAAGCTGACGCCACAGTGTTATGACAGACAACCCGCACTATGAACGCATCGGTGGCGAGGAGACGATTCGCGCCCTGGTGGAGCGCTTCTACGAGTTGATGGATACCCTTCCCGAGGCTGCGGAAATTCGCCGCATGCACGCCAGGGAGCTGCGCGCCTCGCGCGACAAACTGTTCATGTTTCTCTCCGGCTGGCTGGGCGGCCCGCAGCTTTATGTCGAGAAGCACGGTCACCCCCGGCTGCGCCAGCGCCACATGCCGTTTCCCATCGACAGCGCCGCCCGCGACCAGTGGATGCTGTGCATGACCCGGGCGATGGAGGATGTCGGCATCGAGGAGGGACTGCGTCGGGAACTGGAGGCGGCCTTCTACAAAACCGCCGATTTTATGCGCAACCGGCAGGAGGAAGAGTAATGCGTATCGCACTGTTGATGTGGCTGTTTGCCCTTGCCGCTCCCCTGCATGCCGAATTCGTCACCACCACCGTAACACTGGATGACGAGAGCGACGTCGATCTGCGCATGTTCCCCGCCGAGGGCAATATCCTGTTGCTGGGCTTTCCCTGCGACCAGGGCACCGGCCTGAACGAGGCGCGCGCCTCGCAGGCGATGAGCGCTGCCGGCATCGAGGTGTGGATGGCCGACCTGCTGAGCGCACATTTCCTCGCGCGCACCCCCAGCAGCATTCGTTCACTCGACGGCAACAACGTGCGCCAGCTGATCGAACATATCGCCGGCCAGACCGACAAAACCATCGTACTGGCCACCAGCGGTTACGGCAGCGTGCCGGTGCTGCGCGGCGCCCGCCTGTGGCGCCAGCAACGCCAGGGAGAAGGCCCCGATCCGCTGCAGGGTGCCATCCTGTTCTACCCGCTGCTCAACGCCAGTGAACCGGAGCCGGGAAAAGCGGTGGAATACATGCCTGTAGTGCACGATACAGCATTGAACATCGCCATCTTCCAGCCGGAGAAATCACCCAACCGTTTCTGGGTCAAACATCTGCAACAGGCCCTGGAGGAGGGCGGCAGTCATGTCGAGAGCACCATCCTCAAGGGTGTACGCAACAATTTCTACCGCCTGAAAAATCCTACAGCAAAAGAGCGCGCCATGACCCAGCAACTGCCTGAGATGATCGCCTCGGCCATTGAAAAGATGAACCTGAAAAAGGACAGCAGCCAATGAAATCCTTCCTCACCGCACTGTTAGTGCTATTTACCGCTACAGCGTACGCAGGTGAACTCAAACCGTATAGCGGTGCTCCGCTGCCCGACTTCACCCTGCAGGACCGTCAGGGCAGCTCACACAGGCTGAGCCAGTATCGTGGCAAGGTGGTGATGGTCAATTTCTGGGCCACCTACTGCACGCCTTGCATCAAGGAGATGCCCTCCATGCAACGGCTGAAGGAGAAGATGAATGGTCGCGACTTTGTCATTCTGGCCGTGGACATGGCAGAAGAGGCAGCCGACGTTGTCGCCTTTCTGGCCCGCTACAACATCAAGGTCGACTTCCCCATACTGTTTGACACCGAGGCCCGCGTCATCGAGCAGTGGATGATAAGCGCGGTCCCCACCAGCTTTATTCTCGACAAGCGGGGCACCATCCGCTACGCGTTGTACGGCGGTATTGAGTGGGACAGGACGGAGGTAATCGAGTTGCTGGATCCGCTGTTAAACGAGTAGCCGTGGGCACCACGCTCCCGGCTGTTCAATCTACACCTTCGGACAGCGACACGCCGAAGCGATCTTCATAATAGCGCTCAAATTCAGACTGGGGCAGCGGACGGCTGTAGAAGTAGCCCTGCACCTCATCACAACCGAGCAGTTTGAGATAATCGGCCTGTTCAACCCGCTCGACGCCTTCGGCAATCACCTTCAGGTGCAGGCCATGTCCCATGGCGATAATGGCATTGCTGATTTCACGCTCATCCGCTGCCTCCGGCAGGCCACCGATGAATGAACGGTCAATCTTTAGTTTGTCGATCGGCAACCGACGAAGGTAGTTCAACGACGAGTAACCACTGCCGAAATCATCAATGGCAACCTTTATGCCATACTTGCGGAACACCTCAAGCACCTCAATGGAGTGTTCGATAGCCACCATCAAAGCCGACTCGGTGACCTCGAACTCCAGGTACGCCGGATCGATACCGCACTCCTCCACTATCTCCAGCACCCTGTCTGCAAAGCCCTGACGGCTGAGCTGCTTCACCGAGACATTGATTGCAACACGAATACCCTCGCTATAACGCACCTGCCACTGTTTGATTACCTTGCAGGCACTTCGCAATACCCACTCACCGATGTCATAGATCAGGCCGATCTCCTCCGACAGGGAGATAAAACTGTCGGGCGGCACCATGCCAAGCTTGGGGTTGTTCCAGCGAATCAGTGCCTCAACACCGGACAGGCTCTCCGTATCAAGCGTAACCTGCGGCTGAAAATAGAGTTCAAATTCATCGTTGAGCAATGCATTGCGCAACTCTTTTTCGATAACAACCCGCGTCGCCACCATTTCGTTGAGCGCCTGGGTAAAAAACTGGTAATTACCGCGACCAAGATCCTTGGCGTGATACATCGCCGCATCGGCATGACCGATCAGCTCATCGATATCCTGGCTGTCATCGGGAAACAGGCTGATTCCGATACTCGGCGTGACAATGACCTCATACTCATCGAGCTGATAACTCTCGGACAGGCCGTGCAGGATCTTCTCGACAATGGAAACAACCGTTGACGGATGGTCGACATCAGTCAGCACGACAATAAACTCATCCCCCCCCTGGCGGCAGATGGTGTCACTCTCGCGCACGTAGCTGCGCAAGCGGCCCGCAACCGCCTTCAACAATCGGTCACCGACATCGTGCCCCATGGTATCGTTGATATGCTTGAAACGATCCAGATCGAGAAACAGCACCGCCACGTAATCCTCATGCCGACGGGCATGCAGAATCGCCTGCTCCACCCGATCACGCAGCAGGTTTCTGTTGGGCAGGCCTGTTAGCGGATCGTGGTGCGCCAGGTGCTGGATATAGGCCTCACGCTCCTTTTGCTCGGTAATATCGGAGAAGATGGCAATGTAGTTGCGGATTGTTCCGCCGCTGTCTTTTATCGTGGTAATGGTCAACCATTCCGGGAAGATGCTGCCGTCTTTCTTGCGGTTCCATATTTCACCCTGCCAGATTCCCTCCTCGAGCAGTTCCCGCCACAGTTCGTGATAAAACTCTTTACTGTGCTGGCCCGAACCCAGAATCATCGGATCCCTGCCGATAATCTCATCGGCCTCATAGCCGGTGATATCGACAAAAGCCTGGTTGACCGAGATCGTTATGTTGTTGTTGTCGGTGATCAGTATGCCTTCACCACTGTGTTCATAGACGCTGGCCCACAGTTTCAGCTGCTCTTCGGCCTTGCGCCTCTCTGTCACATCGCGAATGACAGCCACGGCCCCCACACGTTCATGAGCAGCGTCATACAGTGGGCTGATATTAATCTGTACATGAATCAACTCTCCGCCTTTACGCATTCGCCAGCCGGTAATTTCGCAGCCTCTCTCCCGCTCAATGCGCTGACGCGCCTCCCGGTATTCTTCGTCCGCATCCGGCGGATACAGAATACTGGTTTTTTGCCCCATCACCTCCTGTTCATGGTAGCCAAACATCTCTTCTGCGGAGCGGTTCCAGCTGGTGATTTTGCCCTCGAGATCGGTGGTACAGATGGCAACGCCCGACTGCTCAACTATCGCCGCCAGCAGGCGATCTTTTCTTGCACTCTCCTCCACCTCACGGGTCATCTCTTCGGCCAACTGTTCGGCCTGGTCCTTGAGACGCGCATTATGGCGCCGCAGCGTTTCAAGCATGAAACGCTCTTTTTCCGCCAGTTTCAGATCCACCATCAGCAACAGCAAAGTGAAAATCAAAATGATGGTAACGCCCAGCACCACCAGTACCGACATGAGTCCCGGTGAAATACCGGAGGAGGCAACCAGGCAGACCGCATCGGGGGAAAATATCGCCGCGGTCATCCCCGTGTAGTGCATCCCCGCGATCGCCGCCCCCATAATGACCGAGGCGGTGAGGCGCTCCAGGCCGAGCATCTTTACAAGATCCCTTTCACCGGCGCTGAAACACAGTTTGAGTGCAAAAAATGATGCCGCAAACGCTATGAGCAGCGATGCGATAAACAGTATTGGATCGTATTCTATCGGCGGCGACATTCTAAGCGCCGCCATGCCGGTATAGTGCATGCCGGCGATGCCTGAACCCATCAACAGCGCACTTACCAGCAACGCGATGTTGTCCTTGATCCCGTTGCGAACGACATACAGGGAAAATCCCGATGCCATGATGCCGAGCACAATTGACAGCAGCGTCAGTTCAATGTCGTAGGCCAGTGGTATCGGCAGGTGAAACGCGAGCATGCCGACAAAGTGCATTGACCAGATGCCAAGTCCCATCGACACGGCACCGCCAGTTAACCAGTACCAGAGCGTGCTTTTGTGGATATGCGGAATTCGCGCTGCAAGGCTCAGGGCGATGAATGATGCACCGGTGGCCAGCACAAGCGACAGTGCAACCAGCCAATTGTTATAGGTAGCTTCCATCAGGCTTTATTATCAGCACCGCTTCACTGATCACTCATGAAAAATTTGGCGCGTCTAGCGAAAAATTCTAATCGAAAAATCAAGATATTTCCTTTTCCCTAACTAATCACTCAACCATTGTTGCGGCACCAGATAGTGCTCATACAGTTCTGCCTCGGGGCTGCCCGGCTCGGGCTGCCAGTTGTAACGCCACTTCACCAGCGGCGGCATCGACATCAAAATCGATTCGGTACGCCCGCCACTTTGCAAACCGAACAGGGTGCCACGGTCAAAAACCAGGTTGAACTCGACATAGCGCCCCCGTCGGTAGAGCTGGAAGTCGCGCTCCCTTTCGCTAAAGGGCATGGCCTTGCGTCGCGCCACTATCGGGCGGTAGGCCTTGAGGTAGTGGTCGCCAACGCTCTTCATGAAGGCAAAGCTCTGCTCGAATCCCCACTCGTTGAGATCATCGAAAAACAGCCCGCCCACCCCTCGCGTCTCCCCTCTGTGCTTGAGATAGAAGTACTCGTCACACCACTGCTTGTAGCGTGCATAGACCCCCTTGCCGAACGGTTCACACGCCTCACGCGCCACCCGATGCCAGAACACCACATCCTCCCTGAACGGGTAGTAAGGCGTCAGGTCAAAACCGCCACCGAACCACCACAGCGGCGCCTCACCCGGTTTTTCGGCGATGAAGAAGCGTACATTGGCATGGGAGGTGGGTACATACGGGTTATGCGGGTGTACCACCAGGGAGACGCCCATCGCCTGGTAGGCACGACCGGCCAGTTCAGGCCGATGCGCCGTGGCGGACTCGGGCAGCGACTCCCCGCTGACATGGGAGAAATTGATCCCGGCCTGTTCGAATACCGCGCCATCGGTCATGATCCGGGTACGGCCGCCTCCGGCCAGCCCCCGGCCAGCATCAGGCCGTTGCCAGGTATCTTCGGCAAAGGTGTCCCGCCCATCCTCCTCGGCCAGGGCGCCGCTGATCGTATCCTGCAGTTGCAGCAGATACGCCTTCACCGCCTCGCTGTCAGGCAGACTCATCGATTAGCCTCTCCACACGCTTCCGGCCACTTCTGCGGCGGCCTGCTGCTCCACTTTTGCCCCGATTCCACACACGGGACGGCTAGGAATATCTCTTAAGATACCATATCATGCGCAGCTCTATTTTGATCGCTGATCGCGGTATGGACACCCCACCGTGAGAACGACTCTCTGCTCAGCGCATCCTCTCAGTATCAAATGAAAGGTAACACTATGTCAGCACTGGTTGAATGGTCTGATGATCTGAGCGTGGGCATCGACGAAATTGACGAACAGCACAAGGTGCTGGTCGATCTTCTGAACGAGTTTCACGAGGCCATCCAGCAGCACAAGGGCAGCGAGGTCGCCAGCGAAATCCTGAAGCGGCTGGGTGACTATACACGCATACACTTTGCCGTCGAGGAGAGCATCATGCGCCTGCTCGACTACCCCGACTACGAAAATCACAAAATTGAGCACGATAGCCTGATCGACGAGCTGAATGAGCTGGTGGAGAAATTGCAGAGTGGCAAAAAATCGGTCAACTTCGAACTGCTGCACTTCCTGAAACTGTGGTTGACCAAACATATCAGGGAAAGCGACGCACAGTATACGCCCCACTTCATTTCCATGGGCGTGAAGACGGCCAATTCACCCGACAGCTCCCTGATGGGCAAGATGTGGGGCAGGATCTGGGGCTAGCTCCCGCCTGAGCCGCCCCTAACGGTTACAGCCAGTCGACCAGCATCACACCGAAGCCGATTCGGTTAGTGTAGTGATTGTAATCGATAAGGCTCTCGCCGTAGCCGTTAAACAACTGCACATAACCCTTGATGCGTTGGGACAGGGGAAAGGTCCAGTCCAGCTGCACCGCCCCGCGATTGGGCGAGTCGAGATTGTTGCGCAGCATCAGCCCGTAGCTCTGTCTGCCGACGACACGCAGCGCCCGCAGCTCAAAATTGCCCAGGTAATCCTCGATATCGGCATTATCGTCCGATGCCTCCTCTTCGGGGATCCGCCACCACGGTTTGAGACTGACATAGTAGTCACCGTACTCAAACACAAAGTTGGCGAAGAGCCTGTTCCAGCTGCGTGACAGGCTACCGGTCTGTCCGTTGGATTGATGGTTGAGCCCGACACCGATAATGCGGTTGTGTATCCCCAGAACGTTATAGTCTCCCAGAAAATTGAGGATGATCTCCGGCTCGTGATTGGTCTCACGAAACGGGGAGGAGAATGTTTTGTTGTAGGCCTGCCAGTATGACTGCTGGGTATAGGCGAACGACAGGTGGCCGTTATCACCGAACAGGTTGCGCACCAGTGGCAGCTTGAGGCTGAACTGAAACTTGATCTCCGCCCTGTCGATATCCTCTTGCTGCGCACCGTGGGGATCAGGGTTGGGATTGTCATTGTAGCTAAACGGCAGAATATAGGTCGGTCTGTGCGGTGTGATGACAAAGGGATTGTCGCGGGTGCGCTGCTCCAGCTGGATGCGCCGGTCCAGTGCGGAACCGCTCGCCTGGCCATAACCGTCACGGTAAAAGTAGCTGCTGTCGTTGTTCTCCTCCTGGGCGCGGCCGGCCGTTGTGATACAGGCCAGGCCGAATGACAGGGCGTAACAAAGGGCTTTTCTGCAGACTGAACGGCTCAATCTCATGATTGACGTATCGTGTTATCGGTAATGGCATCGCGGATCTCGGTGGGCCTGTCCAGGCCACCAAGCGGTGCGTGAATCAGATAATCGATTGCCTCGCCAAAATAGCGTCTTACACGCAACGGGGTGCGCGCCGGTGCGAGATCCGATGGATTGGCGCTGGTCGAGACCAGCGGGGCGGCAAATTGCAGGCACAGCTCCCGTACCACCGGATGATCGCTGACACGTACGGCAATGGTGCTGTGCTTGCCGGTGATCCACAACGGCGCGTTGTTGCTTGCCGGCAACAGCCAGGTGACCGGACCCGGCCAGCTGGTGGTGATCTTTTTCTCAAGCCCGCTATCCAGCGGAGCAAGAAAGGGCAGCAGCTGCTCAATGTCGGCGGCGACGATGATCAGCCCTTTCTGCCAGGGCCTTTGCTTCAGTGCCAGCAAACGCCGTACGGCATCGCGATCGAGCGGGTCACAGCCCAGCCCGTAAACCGCCTCTGTGGGGTAGGCGATAATGCCACCCGCCCTGAGCAGGCGGACGGCATTCCGAATATGACAGGAGCTGGTCATTGTGACCGTTAGTTAGTTAGTCAGTCCGCACGCTGCAGACGGTTCAGGCCAGACCCAGCTCTTTTTGCACTTCGTCGTTGCGTGCCAGGATCTTGGCTGCATTGCTCTTGCGCTCTTCACGCAGCTTGTCCGCCAGTGACGCATCCGATACGGCCATGATCTGGACTGCAAGATAAGCGGCATTCTTGGCGCCCGCCTTGCCGATTGCAACCGTGGCCACGGGGATGCCACCCGGCATCTGTACCGTCGAAAGCAGTGCATCCTGCCCCTTGAGGGGGCCGCCATCCATCGGCACACCGATAACCGGTCGCACCGTGATGGCGGAGACCGCACCGGCCAGATGGGCCGCAAGCCCTGCGGCGCAAATAAATGCCGCACAACCGCGTTTCTCCGCATCCGTGACATAACTGTGCGTGGCTTCCGGTGTACGGTGGGCCGAGTGTATGCGTACCTCGTAGGTAATACCGAATGACTTCAGCACTTCGAATGTTGACTGCATGGCAGGCAAGTCCGAATCAGAACCCATCAATATCGCAACAAATGGATTAGACATTCTTCTGCTCCAACAATGATTAAATGATCTGGAAACCTGTATCGGCACGGCCAGGAGTCAATAGCGCTAGCTCTCCTGTTCAGCCGCCTCATCCTCGCTCTCGCTCTCAACCTGTTCGGTGTAGCCGCACTCTTTCTGCGGACAAACCTTTTCCGTTCCCCTGCGCTTGGTGGTCTTGAGAGTGAGCATGGGCCAGCCGCAATCGGGGCAGGGCTCATCGAGCGGCTGGTTCCACACCGCATAATCACAATCGGGATAGGTGGAGCAGGAATAGAAAATTTTGCCGCGCCGCGATTTGCGTTTCAGCATGGTCCCCTTATTGCACTTGGGACAGCTTACACCCGTATCCTCCGGCTGTTCGAGCGGCTCGATGTGCTTGCACTTGGGGTAGTTGCTGCAGCCGATAAACTTGCCGTAGCGCCCCTCGCGTATCAGCAGCGGGGCGTCGCACTTGGGACAGGTACGCCCTTCGACGACCTCCGGTTCGCTTTTCTCTTCCGGTTCGTCTTTCAGGTTGCGGGTATAGTCGCAGTCGGGATAACCGGTGCAACCGATAAAGCGGCCGCGACGCCCGAGGCGAATGGACAGTGGCTTGCCGCACTGGGGGCAGGCCTCATCGAGTTCCTCGGTGGTGACCTCCTTACGGCTGACCGATTTTTCCTTGTCATCGACCAGCGCCTTGAACGGTGCCCAGAACTTGCTCAGCAGCGGCACCCACTCCTCCTCGCCGCGCGAGACGGCATCGAGATCGTCCTCCAGCCTGGCGGTAAAATCGTAGTCGACGTAGCGGGTAAAGTGCTGTGTGAGAAACTTGTTCACAATACGCCCCACATCGGTCGGGATAAAGCGCCGCCGGTCCATCTCGACGTACTCCCGTTGCTGCAGGGTGGAGATAATCGAGGCATAGGTTGAGGGGCGGCCGATACCGTGCTCCTCGAGGGCCTTTACCAGCGAGGCCTCGGAATAACGTGGCGGCGGCTCGGTGAAGTGCTGCGAGGGCTTGATGGCCAGCAGTTCCACCTGCTCCCCCTCAAGCAGCTTGGGCAGCATTTTGTTGCTGTCGTCCTCTTTCTTTGCGCCATCGTCGACACTTTCCTGGTAGACCGACATAAACCCGGGATGCACGATGGTGGAGCCGCTGGCACGGAAAATATTCCCTTCACCCGCCGCCAGATCCACACCGACAGTATCGATGGTCGCATGGATCATCTGGCAGGCAACGGTGCGCTTCCAGATAAGCTCGTAGAGACGGTGCTGGTCCTTGCTCAGGTGCTCCTTCAACGATTCGGGCACCCGCTTTACCGATGTCGGCCGCACCGCTTCATGGGCTTCCTGTGCATTTTTTGACTTGGTTTTAAAGCTGCGAGGCTTCTCCGGCACATTGTCCTTGCCGTAGCGTTGACCGATAAACTCCCGCAATTCGTCGATTGCCTCCTGGGCAAGATTCACCGAGTCGGTACGCATATAGGTGATCAGACCCACGGTCTCGCCACCGATATCGATACCCTCATACAGCTGTTGCGCCGTGCGCATGGTCCGCTGTGCGCTGAAGCCCAGCTTGCGCGAGGCCTCCTGTTGCAGGGTGGAGGTGGTGAACGGTGCCGAGGGGTTGCGTTTGCGCTGCTTCTTGTCGACCTTCGCTACGGTTAATTTGCCAGCGGCATTTGCCAGCAGTGTCTGCTCGATCTCCTGCGCCTGTTCGCCATTGGTCACCGAAAACTGACTCAGTTTCTCATCCTGGTACACGGTCAGTTTGCCGGAGAAATTCTGGCCCTTGCTGGTCACATCCGCCTCGATGCTCCAGTACTCTCGCGCCTCGAAGCGCTCAATCTCCTCTTCGCGCTCGACAATCATGCGCAGCGCCGGACTCTGCACACGCCCTGCCGAGAGGCCGCGACGGATCTTCTTCCACAGCAGCGGCGACAGGTTAAAACCGACCAGGTAATCCAGGGCACGGCGCGCCTGTTGGGCATTGACCAGGTCCATTGACAGATCGCGCGGCTGTTCTATCGCTTCCTGTATGGCACGCTTGGTGATCTCGTGAAACACCACACGACCCACCTCCTTGTCCTTGAGCAATTTTTTCTGCTTCAGGATCTCGTACAGGTGCCAGGAGATCGCTTCACCCTCGCGATCAGGGTCAGTCGCCAGCAGCAGGCCATCGGCCTTTTTCAGCGCCTTGACGATGGCATCGACATGTTTGCTGTTTTTGTCAATCACCTGGTATTTCATGGCGAAGTCATGACTTGGATCGACAGCACCCTCTTTCGGCAACAGGTCGCGCACATGGTCGTACGAGGCCAGTACCTGAT